>NZ_LBHW02000002.1:0-267069 GCF_001005835.2 Achromobacter sp. LC458 | reverse complement strand
CCCAGGACGCCTCCCAAGAAGAAGGCCAGCAAGAGACCTTCATCTCTCACCTGGTCGAATTGCGAACCCGCCTGTTGCGCGCCGTGGGCGCCGTCGTGGCCGTGTTCATCGTGCTGTTCATCTACCCCGGCGCATCGGCCATCTATGACGTGCTGGCCGCGCCGATGCTGGCCTCGCTGCCCGAAGGCACACGCATGATCGCCACGGGCGTCATCACGCCGTTCATGGTGCCCGTCAAGGTCACCATGATGGCCGCCTTCATCGTGGCGCTGCCCGTGGTGCTGTACCAGGCGTGGGCTTTCGTGGCACCCGGTCTGTACCGCCACGAAAAGCGCCTGGCGCTGCCGCTGATCGTCTCCAGTACGTTCCTGTTCATCGCGGGCATGGCGTTCTGCTACTTCGTCGTGTTCCGCACGGTGTTCCATTTCATCGCCACGTTCGCGCCGCAGTCCATTACCCCGGCGCCGGACATCGAGGCCTACCTGAGCTTCGTCATGACGATGTTCATGGCGTTCGGCATCACGTTCGAAGTGCCCGTGGCCGTGGTGTTGCTGGTCAAGATGGGCATCGTTGAACTGTCCAAGCTGCGGTCCGCGCGCGGTTACGTGGTGGTCGGCGCCTTCATCATCGCGGCGGTGGTCACGCCGCCGGACGTGGTCAGCCAGTTCATGCTGGCCGTGCCGCTTTGCCTGCTTTACGAAGTGGGGCTGATCTGCGCCCGCATGGTGCAGCCCAAGCCGGACGCCGCCGACGACGCCGTGTCCGATTCGCTGACCGAACGCCACTGACACGGGCCGGCATGGCATCGTCTGAAAGGGTCGCTTCGGCGGCCCTTTGCATTTTTGCTTCGTATATCGCACAAAGGGTCCGGTATAGGACTGTTTCACCCTTGTGGGCCGCCGCTCGCGACTCTACATTGCAGGCATGTCGCCTGCTCAAAGGCTACGCGCCCTGATGCGGTGGCGTGGCATCCATAGTCAAAACCAGTTGGCGCGCCTTTCCGGCGTGCCGCAGTCCTGTATCCATCGGATCCTTACGCGTGGGGAACACTACTCGCCGTCTCGCACCACGCTGCTGCGTCTGGCCAAAGCGCTGGACACCAGCGTGCCGTGGCTGACCGACGGCGTGTTGGGGCCCACGGAATCGGGCGCCAGCGGCATGCCTCCGGGGTACGGCTCGCAGCCGCCCGTGATGCCGAAGTCGTGCAAGCCCGTGGTCGACGGCTACTGCGCTGAAATCGGCGCCATCCTGCAACACCAGCCCGACACCACAAAGCGGGCCGTGCTGTCGGTGGTTCGACTATTGGCCCAAAAGTCGCGCAATGACTAGCCCCGCATCGGGCACGGTGGCCGGTGCTTGTGCTGCTGGCGGTGGCTCCCACGGTCGCAACCGCAGGCCCCTTCGCGATTGCTATCGCGGCTTGCCCGGGCGGGTGCCGACAACCACGGCCACCTCGACGGGCTTGCCCGCGCGCAACACGCCCAGCGTGGCGCGCTGGCCGGGCGGCAGCTGCGCAATCTCCGACAACAACTGCGACGTGTCCGCCATGCGCTTGCCATTGACCGATTGCACGATATCGCCCACGCGCAAGCCACCGCGCGCGGCCGGTCCATCGCGCATCACGCCGGCAATGATGACGCCGCGCGTGTCACCCTTGAGCTCAAACGCGCGCGCCAGCTCCGGCGTCACGTCCTGCGGTTCCACGCCCAGCCAGCCCCGCTTGACCGAGCCCGTCTTGACGATGTCGTCCATGACCTTGCGCGCAATCTCCACCGGCGTGGCAAAGCCGATGCCCATCGACCCGCCCGATTCCGAATAGATCGCCGTGTTGATCCCCACCAGATTGCCCTGCGCGTCTACCAGCGCACCGCCCGAATTGCCGGGGTTGATGGCGGCATCGGTCTGGATGAAGTTTTCGTACGTGTTCAGCCCCAGCCCGTTGCGCCCCAACGCCGACACGATGCCTTGCGTGGTGGTCTGGCCCACGCCAAAAGGGTTGCCTATCGCCAGCACCACATCGCCCACGCGCAAGCCCCGGTCAGCGGCCAGCGTGGCCACCGGCAAAGTGCGCAACGAACTCAGCTTCAGCACCGCCAGGTCCGTGTCCGGGTCTGCGCCCACCACTTTTGCCGCATCGCGCCGGCCGTCGGCCAGCGCCACCTCGATCGCGTCGGCCGCCTGCACGACGTGGTAATTCGTCAGCACATGGCCGTCCTGGCTGACGATAACGCCCGACCCCAGGCTGGTCGTGGCCTGCCGCCGACTCATGCCGGGCACTTGCCCGAACAGCTGGCGCAGCACGGGATCATCGGGCAGCGGCACCAACGGCACATTGACGTGCTTGGTCGTGTACACGTTCACCACGGACGGTGCCGCGCGCGCCACGCCATCGGCGTACGACACCGGCCCCACGCCCGTGCCGGCCGGCGGCCGGGCGGACGCGGCGGTGGCGGGCGTGGCCGCGCCTGGGCCGGCAAGGCGCAGCAGGTCGGGCCGCAGGGTCGTGACCACGAATAGAATAGCCAGGCAGACCGTGACGGCCTGAGCAAATATCAGCCAATATCGGCGCATGATTCTGATAGGACAAGCAATGAAAAAAGTGGACTCCCACGTGCTGGCCAGCTGGCTGGACGACACCCTGCAAGCCGCGCGCTTCAAGGACTACTGTCCGAACGGTTTGCAGGTGGAGGGCCGATCCGAAGTCGGACACATTATCACCGGTGTCACCGCCAGCGAAGCGTTACTGCGCGCGGCGGTTGAACGGGGCGCTGACGCGGTGCTCGTGCATCACGGCTGGATGTGGCGCAACGAAGACCGGCGCATTATCGGCACGCGCCGCACGCGCATGGCGCTGGCGCTGAAGAACGACCTGAACCTGTACGCCTACCATTTGCCGCTGGACGCGCACCCCACGCTGGGCAACAACGCACAGCTGGCCCGCGTGCTGGGCCTGGCGCCCGCGCGCCGCGACGATGGGTCGCCGCGCACCTGCGGGCAAGACAATCTGGTCTGGTTGGGCGAGGCCGCCGGCGTGCAAACGGTGGGGCAGTTGGGCGAACGCGTGGCTGAACGTCTGGGCAGGCAACCGCTGGTCGTGGGCGACCCCGCTCAGCCCTTGTCCACCGTGGCCTGGTGCACGGGCGGCGCGCAAGGCATGCTGGCAGACGCGGTGGATGCCGGCGCCACCGCCTACATTACCGGCGAAGTATCCGAGTCCACCGTGCACTTGGCGCGCGAGACCGGCGTGGGCTTCATTGCCGCGGGTCACCACGCCACCGAACGATACGGCGCACAGGCGCTGGGTCAGGCAGTGGCCGAGCACTTCGGCATCAAGGTCGAATTCATCGACCTTGATAACCCGGCATAAAGCCAACCTGACATAAAGCGGTGACGCCCGCTGCGGATCATTACCCGGCGGGCAGCAAGCCCGTGGCCCATGTGGCGCATCGGCCACACGGCCTGGTGCCGTGTCTTATTTCTTGAGCAGGTCGCGAATTTCGCGAAGCAGCGCCACGTCTTCGGGCGTTGCGGCCGGCGCGGCCGGTGCTTCCTCGGCCTTGGTGCGGGCCTTGTAGATGGCCTTGACCATCCAGAAAATCACAAACGCCAACAACACGAAGTTGATGAGGATCGTCACGAAGTTGCCCCACGCAAACACGGTGGCGCCCGCCTTGGTCAGGTCGGCATACGTCATCGGGCCGTTGTAGCCGGCAGGCATCGACAGCACAAAGAATTTGTTCGAAAAATCGACTGCGCCACCCAGTATGAAATTCACCAGGGGCATGATGATGTCTTTCACCATGGAATCGACGATCCTGCCGAACGCCGCGCCGATGATCACACCAACCGCCAGGTCAACGGCGTTGCCTTTTACAGCGAAATCTCGGAATTCTTTGATGAAACCAGTCTTTTTGCTCATAAAAGCACTCCCTTCGTGATACGCCCTTCAGTGGGCTGGCGCTATAATACGCGGTTGCTATGTTGTTACATATTCCCGCGAACCCGATGCCGCAGAAGTGATGCTACTCGTAGAGCGGGCGCATCAACAAGGATAGGAAGATGAGTCAGGATACGCTGGTACACGATGATGACGGTGCGGTTGATCCCAACCTGCCACCTGATCCTTCGCGACGTTTCTGGGTTACCACCGCCTGTGCTGTGGGTGGCGTAGCAGGTGTCGCAACGGCAGTGCCGCTTGTGAGCACGTTTTCTCCCTCTGACAAGGCCCGCGCGGCCGGGGCCCCCGTTGAAGTGGATATCGGCGATATACCCGTCGGCACCATGAAAACCGTGGAATGGCGTGGGAAGCCGGTGTGGATCATTCACCGTTCTCCCGAACAGCTCGCCGCCCTCAAGACGCTAGACCCTTTACTGGCCGATCCTGAATCCAAGCGGCCTGGCTTCACTCCCAAATACGCCGAAAACGAGGCTCGCTCGCGCAAGCCCGAGATCTTCGTTTGCGTCGGCATCTGTACCCACTTGGGCTGCTCGCCTACCTCGCACTTTGAAACGGGCGGCGGTGGCGGCATGGGCGCCAACTGGCAAGGCGGATTCCTCTGCCCCTGCCACGGCTCTACGTTCGACCTGGCTGGCCGGGTCTACAAGAACAAGCCTGCTCCCGATAATCTCGAAGTACCGCCCTACCAGTATCTGAGCGACACCCGCATCATTGTGGGCGTCGATGAAGACAACAAGGCCTGACGCTCGCGTCGCGCTTTTTTCCCGATTACGTAAGTAAAACAAATACGCCACGTATTAGAGAAGGAGCCGTTACATGGCTGGCGAGAAAACCGTCGAGACAACAGGCCTGTTGGGGTGGCTGGACCGGCGTTTTCCGGTGACATCCACCTGGAAAGCCCATCTGTCCGAATACTACGCACCAAAGAATTTCAACTTTTGGTATTTCTTTGGCTCTCTGGCCTTATTGGTCCTGGTGCTGCAGATCGTGACCGGCATTTTCCTGGTCATGCATTACAAGCCGGACGCCGAACGCGCGTTCCAATCCGTCGAATACATCATGCGCGAAGTCCCATGGGGCTGGCTCGTGCGCTATATGCATTCGACCGGCGCATCGATGTTCTTCGTCGTCGTCTACCTGCATATGTTGCGCGGGCTGCTTTACGGTTCGTACCGCAAGCCGCGCGAACTCGTGTGGATTTTCGGTGTGGCGATTTTCCTCTGTCTGATGGCGGAAGCCTTCTTCGGTTATTTGCTGCCATGGGGCCAGATGTCGTATTGGGGTGCTCAGGTGATCGTTAACCTGTTCGCCGCCATTCCGTTCATCGGCCCCGAGCTGTCGATCTGGATTCGCGGCGACTACGTCGTGTCGGACGCCACCTTGAACCGCTTCTTTGCCTTCCACGTCATCGCGATTCCGCTGGTGCTGGTCGGCCTGGTCGCGGCTCACCTGGTTGCGCTGCACGAAGTCGGCTCGAACAACCCGGACGGCATCGAGATCAAGCAGGGCCCGAAAGACAAGTACGGCCGGCCCAAGGATGGCATTCCGTTCCACCCGTTCTATTCGGTGCATGACCTGATGGGCGTGGCGGGCTTCTTGCTCGTGTTTGCGTTCATCGTGTTCTTCGCGCCGGAAATGGGCGGCTACTTCCTCGAGTTCAACAACTTCATTCCTGCTGACTCGCTGAAGACGCCTCCGCACATCGCGCCGGTCTGGTACTTCACGCCGTTCTACTCGATGCTGCGTGCCACCACCGACGAATTCACGTGGGTGCTGGCGGGTGCATCGGTGCTAGGTGCGCTGGTATTGCTGTTCAAGAGCAATATGCGCGGCATCCTGCGCTTTGTGGTCCCGGGCATCCTGATCGTCGTGGCCGTGTTGCTGCGCGTGATCGATGCCAAGTTCTGGGGCGTGGTCGCCATGGGTGGCACCGTCGTCATCCTGTTCTTCCTGCCCTGGCTGGACCATTCCCCGGTCAAGTCGATCCGCTACCGCCCCACGTGGCACAAGTGGATCTACGGCATCTTCATGGTCAACTTCCTGGTGCTCGGCTACATCGGTACGCAGCCGCCCAGTCCGCCGTTGAACATCACGTCGCAGATCGGCACGCTGCTGTACCTGGCATTTTTCTTCCTGATGCCGGTCTGGAGCCGCCTTGGCACCTTCAAGCAAGTGCCCGAGCGCGTTACGTTCCACGCCCACTGAGCCCACCAGATAACGGATTAACCATGATCAAGAAGCTGATTGGTGCCGTGGCCTTGATGCTCACGTGCACCACCGCATTTGCCGCCGAAGGCGGTTTCCCGCTGGACAAGGCGCCGTACCGCGTCAACGACATGTCGTCGCTGCAAAACGGCGCCAAGTTGTTCGTCAACTACTGCTTGAACTGTCATAGCGCGTCCTCGATGCGCTACAACAAACTCAAGGACATCGGGCTGACCGACCAGCAAATCAAGGAAAGCCTGCTGTTCACCGGCGAAAAGGTGGGCGACATGATGACGGTTGCCATGTCACCCAAGGACGCCAAGAAGTGGTTTGGCACGACGCCCCCGGACTTGTCCGTGATCGCTCGCGCCAAATCGGTCAACGCCGGCCCGTCCGGCGCCGACTACATCTACACCTACCTGCGCACCTTCTACCGCGACTCGTCGCGCGCGACCGGCTGGAACAACCTGGTTTTCCCGGCTGTGGGCATGCCCCACGCGCTCTGGGAACGCCAGGGTCCGCGCGAGCTGACCACCACGGCCATGCACGAAGTGGAAGTGAAGGATGCCAAGGAAGGCACACCCAAAACCTGGGAACGCGTCACGACGGTGTACGATGCTCAAGGTTTTTCCACGGTCAAGGCCGAACCGGTAGCTGATTACCGCGGCCATGCCACCTTTGATGCCAAATTTAAGGCCGCCAACCCGGCCCAAGTCGCAACATACGACAACGACGTCGCAGACCTGACCGCGTTCATGTCCTGGATGGCAGAGCCCGTCCAGACTTTCCGCGTCCGTCTCGGCGTTGGCGTCATGTTGTTCCTGCTGTTGTTCTTCCTGGTTACGTGGCGCTTGAACGCCTCGTACTGGAAACACGTGCGCTAACCGCAACGCCCCGCCAGGCATGCAAGCCGCTACCTATTCTTAATAAGGGACGGCAACGGAGGATAGGGCCGTACGCCTATCCCGTCTGGCAATTGGGGCCAGCGCCTGCTAGATTTAGGCGCTGGCCTTTCGTTTTTCATAAAGGACTTTCACCATGATGGTGCTCTATTCCGGAACCACGTGTCCGTTTTCGCAACGCTGCCGCTTCGTGTTGTTCGAAAAAGGTATGGACTTCGAGATCCGTGACATCGACCTGTACAACAAGCCCGAAGACATCGCGGTGATGAACCCGTACGGTCAAGTGCCCATCCTGGTCGAGCGCGACCTGGTTCTGTACGAGTCCAACATCATCAACGAGTACATCGACGAGCGCTTCCCGCATCCGCAACTGATGCCGGCCGACCCCGTCATGCGCGCCCGCACCCGCCTGTTCCTGTACAACTTCGAGAAAGAACTGTTCGTTCACGTCTCGACGCTGGAAGACCGCAGCGCCAAGCCCGACGAGAAGAAGCTGGCCAACGCGCGCCAGAACATTCGCGACCGTCTGGCCCAACTGGCCCCGATGCTGCTGAAGAACAAGTACATGCTGGGCGAGGAATTCTCGATGCTGGACGTGGCCGTGGCGCCGCTGCTGTGGCGCCTGGACCATTACGGCATTGAACTGCCCAAGAACGCTGCTCCGCTGCAAAAGTACGCCGAACGCATCTTCTCGCGCCCGGCCTACATCGAAGCGCTGACGCCTTCGGAAAAAGTGATGCGTCGTTAAGGCTGGTTGTGTGATGGGTGAAACTTCGACCAAACCGTATCTGATCCGCGCACTGCACGAATGGTGCACCGACAACGGCTACACGCCGTACATCACCGTACAGGTCGATGAGCACACCATGGTGCCCGTCGCGCATGTGCGTGACGGTCAGATCACACTGAATGTCGGCACACTGGCCACCAACCGCTTGGTGCTGGGCAACGAATTCATCGAATTCCAAGCCCGCTTCAGCGGCGTGACCGAGAACGTCTACGTTCCCGTTGGCGCCGTCAGCGCCATCTACGCACGCGAAACCGGCGCGGGCATGGGCTTTGAAGTGCAGCCCTATGAACCGCCGGAAGCCGGCGCCCAGGGCGCGGTGGAACCCGCCGCCCCCGAAGGCTCCGATGCCCAATCCGACGCCCCGACCGGCGACGACGGCGGCAACGACGACGAACCCAAGCGTCCGCGCCTGACGATCGTCAAATAGTATCTGCTACACAAAGACGGCGTGCCTGGCACGCCGTCTTTGCAACCGCCGCTGCGACATAATCCGCCGTAAATTGAATGTCGTCGGCGCCCGGTGCCCCATCGCACGCGGCGCCGTCGATTTTTCATTACAATGCAGTCCCTGCGCGTGCCCCGGCACGCCGTGCCGGTGTAGCTCAGTTGGTAGAGCAGCTCACTTGTAATGAGAAGGTCGAGGGTTCGATTCCTTTCACCGGCACCATGAACACCCTGTAGTTTCCAAGAAAAGCCCGACGATCTCTCGTCGGGCTTTTTTTATTCCGGGCGCCAGGAAACGCCGCCCCCTTATCCCAACGGCGGCAGCATGTTGAACAGCAGCACCATCAGCAAGCCCACCACCGCCACGATCGACTGCACGACCGAAATCGTTTTTGTCGCTTCGCCCATCGTCATGCCGAACGATTCCTTCACCATCCAGAAGCCGGCGTGGTTGGCGTAGTTGAAAAACAGCGAGCCGCAGCCGATCGATAGCGCCAGCAGGGGCAGGTTCAGCGTGGGGTCGGCGCCGGCCAAGGGGGCCAGCAGGCCGGCGGCGCCCACGATGCCGACGGTTGCCGAGCCGGTGGATACCGACAGCAGCATGGCGATCAGCCAGCCCAGGATCAGCGGCGGGAAGGCGAACTGGTGCGTCAGGTGCACGATGGCATCGCCCACCTTGGCGCTGGTCAGCACCTGCTGAAAGGCGCCGCCGCCCGCGATGATCAGCATGATGCCGGCGATGGGCTTCAGGCTTTTGCCCAGGCCGTCGCGCAATTTTTCGGCGTCGCCGCCGCGCATGAAGACCAGCGTGACCGCGGCGAACAGCACGCCCAGCAGCATGGCCACCAGCGGGTTGCCCAGGAAGGCGGCAACGTGCATCAGGCTGGAATCCTTGGGCAACAGCATTTCAGCCAGGGCATGCACCAGCATCAACAGCGCGGGCAGCAGCGCCGCCAGCACGCCCAGGCCCACGCTGGGCGCAGCGATAGCCGAGCCATTTTCCGGCGTGACGGTGAATTGCTCCAACAGGGCTTCGTCCGGGCGCGTTGTCATGCGGGGCGTGATGAAAGCCCCGTATAGCGGGCCGCCCAGCACCATCGCGGGCAGCGCGGCCAGAAAGCCGTAGATCATCGTGGGGCCCACGGTGGTCTTCAGGGTAGCGATGGCCGTCAGCGGGCCGGGATGCGGCGGCACCATGCCGTGCATGGCGGCCAGCGCGGCAATAACGGGCACGCCCACATAGACGTAAGCCGAGCCCTTGAAGCGTTCCTGGCTTTCCAGCTTGCGCGCCACGCTGAAGATTAGCGGCAGCATGACGACCAGGCCCACTTCGAAGAACATGGGAATGCCGATGACGAAAGCCACCAGCGTCATCGCCCAGGGAATCAAGCGCACCGAGGTGCGCCGCAGGATGGCATTGGCCAGGCGTTCCGTCGTACCGGAATCCGCCAGGATCTTGCCCAGCATCGCACCCAGCGCGATCACCACGCCCACCGCGCCCAGCGTTTTGCCGGCGCCGTCGGTCAGGTTTTTAACGATGGCAACCGGCGACATGCCCGTTGCAAAACCCACACCGATCGAAACGATCAATAGCGCCAGCAGCGGATGCATGCGAATGCGCGAGACGATGAGGGCGACCAGCACCAAGACGCTCACCAGGGCGGTGAGCAGCAATTGAATGTCAAACGAAGACATGGATTAACCCAGTAAAGACGAGAGAGGTCGCGAACCTTCTGGGTGCCATGATAAGGGATCGGCAAGCCGCGCGCCCGGCGCCTTGTCGCCCCCCCTCGCGCTCAGTCCGGCTTGATTCCCGCCGCCTTGATGACCGCCACATTGCGCGCCAGTTCGCTGTCGACCTTGGCGCGGAAGGCCGCCGGGTCCTGGTAGGTGGCGTCGAAACCCAGCTCTTGCAGCTTGGCCCGGGTATCGGGTTCGGCCATCACCGCCTGAATCTCCTTGGACATCCGATTGACGATGGGCGCGGGCGTGCCCTTGGGCATGACGACGCCAAACCAGGTTTCGAAGTCATAGCCCGACACGCCGCTTTCCGCGACGGTGGGCACCTCGGGCACCAGCGTTGACCGCGCGCTGCCCGTCAAGGCCACCGCTCGCGCCTTGCCTGCCTTGATCTGCGGCAGGCTGGCCACCAGCGTGTCGATCGACAGCGGGATCTGGTTGCCGATCAGATCCGTCATGGCCGGCGCACTGCCGCGATAGGGCACGTGCAGCAGCTTGGCGCCGGTGCGTTGGGCCAAGGATTCTCCGGCGATATGCGGCGTGGAGCCATTGCCAAACGAACCGAAACTAAGCGCCTGCGCGGCCGACTTGCTGGTGATGTCCGCCACCGTGCCGATCCCGGTTTGCGGATTGGTCAGGATGACAAACGGCGTGCTGCCCGCGACGGCCACGTATTCGTAGCTTTTGACCGGGTCGTAGTTCAGGTTCGAATACAGCAGCGAATTCAGCGTGAAGGTAGGCGCGCCGGTAATCATCAGCGTATAGCCGTCGGGCGCCGCGCGCGCCACGGCCACCGCGCCGATGCTGGTGTTGGCGCCCGGCTTGTTCTCGATCACCACCGTCTGGCCCAGGCGCGCACCGAGTTTGGCCGCGAACAGGCGCCCGATCACATCGGTGGAGCCGCCGGGCGGAAACGGCACCACCAGGGTGATGGGCTTGGACGGATACGTGTCGGCCGTGGCCAACAGCGGCGTGGCGGCCAGGACGCACAGGGCCAGCGCGCGCGATATCGTTTTGTTCATGGATTTCCCCTTGTGTTGTTGGATGGTTCAGTTAGGCAGCGCCGGCGCGCGGCACCAATGCTGTGTGGCGGATTCGAACGCGTGCGCCAGTTGCAGCAGCGCGTGTTCCTGGCGATAGCGTCCGACGATCTGGATGCCTACCGGCAAGCCGTCTTCAGTAAATCCGCAAGGCACCGAAATGGCTGGGTGGCCGGTCAGCGACAGGTAGTAGCCGGACCGCATCCAGTCGATGTAGTTGTGCATCGGCGTGTCGTCGATATGGCTCACCGTTTCTTCTTGCACCGGAAAGGGCACCACCTGGCTGACCGGGCCGATCAGAAATTCATGCGTCTGCATGAAGGCGTGCATGCGCGCGAACAGTGCCGCGCGGTCGCGTTCGGCCTGCACGACGGTGGCGGGCGCTTGGGTCAGCCCCAGTTCGATGTTCCAGATCACCGTGTCCTTGAGCAGATGCCGATGCTGGCGCAACGCGGTTTCGTAGCCGACGGCGAACACCTGGGCGCGCAGCGCCTGGAAGGCATCGTTGGCGCCGGTGAAGTCCGGGCAGGCCTGCTCGACCTTGGCACCCAGATCCGCGAAGATCGGCAACTGGCTTTCCAGCACTTGCAACACGTCGCGCAGAACGGGCAGATCACCCCACGTGGGCGCGTACGCGATGCGCACGTCCTTGAAATCGCGCTCCAGGCTGGCCAGGAAGCGCGCGGGGTCCTGATCGACGGCCAAGGGGTCGCGCGCATCCGGACCGGCCGTGGCGGCCAGGAGCAGGGCCACATCGGCCACCGTGCGCGCCATGGGGCCCGCTACCGTTAACGCGTTGTAAGGGCTGGCCGTGGGCCACTGGGGCACGCGGCCGGGCGACGGGCGCAGGCCGACCACGTTGCAGAACGACGCGGGGTTGCGCAGCGACCCCCCCATGTCAGTGCCATCGGCCAACGGCGTCATGCGCGCCGCCAGGGCCGCCGCCGCGCCGCCACTGCTGCCGCCCGCCGTCATGCGCAAGTCGTAAGGGTTGCGGGTGGCGCCGAACACCGCGTTGAAGGTCTGCGAGCCCGCGCCAAACTCCGGCAGATTGCTCTTGCCCAGCGTGATGGCCCCGGCGGCGCGTTCCCGCGTGACGATCAGGCTATCGCGCTCGGGTACGAAATCGCGATACAGCGGCGAGCCGTAAGTGGTGCGCATGCCGGCCGTCAGAAACGAATCCTTGTGCACGATCGGCAAGCCGTGCAGCAAACCCAGCGCGCCTCCATGGGCCTGGTGTTCGTCGGCCAGCGCGGCACGCGCCATGGCTGCTTCAGCGTCCAGGGTCACGATGGCGTTGACCCGCGGGTTGCACGCATCGATACGCGCCAGGTGGGCCGCCATGACGTCACGCGCGCAGGCATTGCCGGCGACGATCTCGGCACGCAGCGCGACGGCGCTCAGGTCACAGAGCGATGAAGAATGCGTCATGGGGAGGGAAACCCGCGAAAATGGTGGGGCATCATGTGTATTGCTATGCGATACAAAGTATTGAATAATCAACTTTATAGTGGCTATTGGGCCCCCGGACAATTCGGGGAAACTAGCGTCGGACCCGTCTTTGGTCCTCGCCAGGCCCGTGCGCCATCACCGGTTCTCACCCGCGTCCCGCGCGTTCTTCCCGCGTACTCCCTCCGCTTTCAGCCATGACGACACGCACCGCTTCCCCGACCAACACCGCCACGCCCGACGCGGACGACCCGCTGTTTGTCGCGTCGTTGGAAAAAGGAATGCGCGTGCTGGACGCCTTTCGCGACGCCACGGATTCCCTCGGGTTGACCGATATCGCCACGTTGACCGGCTTGGGAAAAAGCGCCGCTCAGCGTTTCGTGCACACTTGGGAGCGCCTGGGCTATCTGGCCAAGGACCCGGTATCGCGGCGCTATCGCCTGGGTCCGCGCGTGGTGGAGCTGGGCTACTTCTTCCTGCGCAACGACCGGCTGGTATCGATGGCGGCGCCGCATCTGGTCGCGCTGCGCGACCGCTGTGGGCTGGCCGTGCACATGAGCGTGCTGGTCGCCACCGACATGATTTATCTGCTGCGCCTGCCCAGCCGGCAGCTGCCGCTGGCCGAGATGCTGCCGGGGCGCCGCATGCCCGCCTGGTGCAACAGCGGCGGGCGCATGCTGCTGACCCAGCAGGACGACGACGCCATCTTGCAGGCATTGCACCAGGCGCCGCCGCGCGCGTTCACGCCGCGCACGGTGACAGACCCCGCCGCCTTGCTGGGTTTGATCCGCCAGGCGCGCGACGACGGCTATGCGCTGACCGAAGACCAGGTACTGCAAAACCAGGTTGGGGCGGCCGTGCTGTTACGCGATGCGCGTGACGTGCCGCTGGCCGCGATCAGCGTCAGCGCGCCGCGCCACGACTACCCCGGCGATCGCCTGCTGCGCGATATCGTGCCGCAACTGTTCCGCACCGCCCACGCGATCCAGCACGCGTGAACAGAATTTCCGCGGCCGCTTTGCATTCTTTCAATTTTTTGTGCATAATTCGGCCCCTCTACCTGTTCCCCGATAGCTCAGTCGGTAGAGCGACGGACTGTTAATCCGCAGGTCGCTGGTTCGAGCCCAGCTCGGGGAGCCAAAATTTCAGCAGTGCATGCCGTATCCGCACCGCTTGCAGTACCCCTAAAAAAGCCCGCAACTTGTTTGCGGGCTTTTTGCATTGGGGCGCGCCGTCTGCGTGCCTGCGCCAAGAGCGCGTAGGATAATCGCGCATCCCTGTCGACGGCCTCGTCTTGCCCCACCATGCGATCCACGCGATCCCTGCCTGCCCTGGTTTCCCTGCGCGCTTTTGAAGCGGCCGCGCGCCGCTTGAGCTTTTCGCTGGCCGCGCAGGAACTGTTCGTCACGCAAAGCGCGGTCAGCCATCACATCCAGCGGCTGGAAAGCGAGCTGGGCGTGGCGCTGTTTGAGCGGCGCACGCGGGCCGTCGCATTGACGCCCGCTGGCCAGGCCTATTTTGAACACGTGCACGCGGCCTTCGAGCTCTTGCGGCAGGGCACGGACAAGCTGCGCGCACCCGCCGCCGCGCGCGTAACGCTGAAGGTGGGCTTGCTGGCCTCGTTCGCCACGCGTTGGCTGGCGCCGCGCCTGCCGGCCTTTGCCGCCGCGCATCCCGACATTGAATTGCAGCTGCTGCCCGACATCGGCCTGGCCGACGTGGCGGGCGGCGACGTGGACGTGGCCATCCGCTATGGCCGTGGCTCCTGGCCCGGCGTGGCCTCGCGCCTGCTCATGACCGAGCAACTGTCGGTAGTTGGCGCGCCCGAGCGCATCGCCGGACGCAAGCGGCCGCGCACGCCTGAAGACCTGTTGCGCCATCCGCTGCTGACCTCGCACGCCAAACAGCCCTTTGAATGGGATGCCTGGGCGCGCCGCTTTGGCATGGACCTGGGCCGCGCCCAGACGGTGCGTCTGCACGACTACAACATCGTGGTGGAAGCCGCGTTGGCCGGGCAGGGGCTGGCCATGGGTCGGCACCGGCTGATCGCGCCGCACCTGGCCAGCGGCGCGCTGGTGCAAGCGCTGCCCGGCGCGATGTTGGAAGATCCGCGCATCGGCTGGTGGTTTGTCGCGCCACGTGGCGCGTTGCAGCCTGCTGCTGCCGCGTTGCGCGATTGGCTGGCGGACGCCGCGCAAACGGACGAGCCGACTTTCCCCGCGACACATTAGTTTTACTCATGTGTCGTCGACAAGAATTGATTGGTCAGGCGGCGGCGCGGCCGATAGCATCAAGCCCTGCGTTACGCTTTTAAAGCGGCCTCGGCGTCCATCGGTTTTGGGCTCTCCGCTTTTGACACTCTGACATTTCACAGGACATCCGCTATGACCCGTACGATCTCCGGCCGTGTGGCCGAACTGGGCTACACCCTGGAAGCCGCCGCCGCGCCCGCCGCCAACTATGTGCCTTTCGTCCTTGAGGGCAATCTGCTGACCATCTCGGGCCAAATTTCACGCAAGGGTGGCAAGCCGCAATACCTGGGCCAGCTGGGCAACCAGGTGTCGGATGCGGACGGTGTCGAAGCGGCCCGTTTGTCTGCCCTGGGGCTGTTGGCGCAGATCGCCGCCGCCACCGGCGACCGCCTGGACCGCGTGGCTCGCGTCGTGCGTCTAGGTGTGTTCGTGGCCAGCACGCCGGATTTCAACCGCCAAAGCGCCATCGCCAACGGCGCCTCCGACCTGATGGTGGAGGTGTTCGGTGATGCCGGCCGCCATGCGCGCAGCGCGGTAGGCGTGGCATCCCTGCCGCAGGGCGTGTCGGTGGAAATCGAAGCCGTCGTCGCACTGACCCCCGCCTGAGTTCCACGCCGGGTCTTGGCCCTTTTGCCAGCGCCTTGCCGCGCGACACGCCCTGGCTGCGTGCCGCGCGCACCCCAACGGAATCGATCATGTCTGCCCCCCTGACCGCCGCCCCTCTGACCGCCGCCACCATCCAGGCCCTGCGCGCGCAGACGCCCGGCGCCCAAACCAGCGTCCATTTCAATCACGCCGGTTCGTCGCTGCCGTCCTCTGGCACGCTAGAGGCGATCCACGCGCATCTGCAACGCGAGGCCATGCTTGGCCCCATGGAAGCCGGCGTGGCGTCCCGCGCGTTGACCGAAAACGCGCGCACGCTTGCCGCCCAGCTGCTGAACGCGCAGCCCGATGAAATTGCTTTGACCACCGGCAATTCCGCCGGTTGGGGCGCGGCCTTCGCGGCGCTTGCCCCCTGGCGGCCCGGCGACCGCATCCTGGTTGGCCGCCACGAATGGGGGGGCAACCTGGCCGCCATGCGCCTGCACGCCGAACGCGCGGGCGCCGTGTTGGAAACCATCGCGTCGGATGACAGCGGTTGCGTGGACCCCGACGCGCTGGCCGACATGGTGGACGACCGGGTGCGCCTAATCGCGCTGACCTGGATGCCCGCCAATGGCGGCCTCATCAACCCGGCCGCCGCCATCGGCCGCGTGGCACGCCGGCATGGCATTCCTTACTTCGTGGACGCCGCGCAGGCCGTCGGGCAATTGCCCATCGATGTCACCGAGGTGGGTTGTGACGTCTTGAGCGGCGTGGGACGCAAGGCGTTGCGCGGCCCGCGCGGCACGGGCCTGCTGTATGTGCGGCGCAGCTTCCTGGACCAGTTGACACCCGCCTTCGTCGACACCTATTCCGCGCCGCTGGACGCCGACGGCCGCCCCGTGCTGCGCGCCGACGCAGGCCGCCTGGAATCGGCCGAAAACTCATTGGCGCTGCGTTGCGGCCTGGCCAATGCGCTGCAAGAGGCACTGGCACTGGGCTTGGGCTCGATCCGCGCCACGCTGGATGCCACCGCCCAACGCGTGCGCACCGAACTTGCCGCCATCCCGGGGCTGACGGTGCTGGACCAGGGGCGCGAAAAATCCAGCCTGATCTCGTTCAACCTGCAAGGGCGAAACGCCGCCGACGTTCAGCGCGCGCTGGCGGCCGTGGGAGTAACGATCGGCAGCAATGGCGTACCGTACACGCCGCTGGACATGCAGGCGCGCGGCCTGGCCCACATTGCCCGGGTATCGGTCAGCCCGTTGACCAGCGACAACGAGATTGATCGCTTGCTGGACGCCCTGCGCGACGTGGCGCGCGCGGCGCCGTAGCGCCTGGGGCTGGGCCAGGACCTGGACCTGGACCTGGACTTGGACTTGGATACCCCACGATTACCCCTCACCCTTCAACCCGCCACGCGCCGCATGAACGGCGACCACTTGGTGAATACAAGCAGGTTGCCCACCATCACCAGCGCCAATCCCAGCAGCGCGGGCGGCGTCCACTGGTAGCCCTCGGCCACCGTGGACACGCCCAGCGCCACCACCGGAAACAGCACCGTGCAATACGCGGCGCGCGCGGGCCCCATGCGCCCCACCAGCGTCAGGTACGCCGTAAAGCCGATCACCGACCCCGGAATCGCCAGGTAAAGCAGGGCGCCGACGTACTGCTCGGACGTGTCGAACTGGAACGGCAAGCCCGCCAACAAGCAGCCCGCCAGCAGGATCGCCGCCCCGTAGAACATGCTGTAGGCGTTGCCGGTCAACGGCCGCACGCCCGCGCGTTGTTGCAGCGACGACAGCATGTTGCCCGTTGAAAAGCAGAACGTGCCCAACAGCGCAAAGCCCAATCCCAACAGCGTTTCGTGGCTGGCCTCCTGGCCGGCAAGCTCGGGCCAGAACAGCAGCACCAGCCCGGAAAAGCCGACGGCGCCGGCCAACATCACGCGCGGCGCGATACGGGTGCCGAACCACAGACGGGCGTTCAACGCGTTCCACAAGGTTGCCGCCGAAAACACCACCGACACCAGGCCGCTGGGAATCCACTGCGTAGCCGTGTAGAAGCACAGAAAATTCAAGCAGAACAGGCACAGCCCCTGGCCCACGCACAGCCAATGCCCACGCCGATCCAATTTTTGTAGCTTGCGGGTCAGCAGCAGGATGGCAAACAGCACCAGCGCCGCCAGCGCGAAGCGGTAGAAGATCGATACCGGAATGGCCACCGCGCCCAGTTGCAGCTTGATGGCGATCCAGGTGGTGCCCCAGATAACGACGGTCAGGAAATAGAGGAAGAGATTCACGGTGCAACCAGCAAGGGAAAAGGGGCGCGATGAAGGCGGAGACGACGCGGGCGGCAGTGGCCGCTTGCCTGGCCGCCAGTGTGCGCCGCAGGCGGACGACACGATTGCCGGATCTTGCGGTTTTTATGCCGCCTCGCGCGCGGCGCGCGCGAGATCGCAGTAGCATTTCGCCTCTATGGGAATCGTCGCTTCGGCCCCGGCCGACTTCTCCGTCTTTCGCACCTTGTCGCGTTCCACCGCCACGCTGGAACGCGCCGCCGGCTTGGGCGAAGGCATCGCCATTTCGCAATGGGCCCGCAGCGCACGCGAGACGCTGGGCTACGACACCCCCGGCCACCACACGCTGTCGCTCTACCTGCATGGCGGCGACAAATCGTTTCGTGTGGGCCGCGACACGCTGCACGGTGGCGCGGGCAAATTCTGCGTACTGCCGGCCGAACACTATTCGCGCTGGTGCATGAACGACACCGTGCATTTCCTGCACCTGTACATTGCCCCCGAACGCCTGGCCCGCGAAGCCGTCATGCGCCTGGATTGCGAGCCGCGCACGCTGGAATTGCGCGACCGCACCTACATCCAGGACGAATCGCTGATCGACGTCTGCCGGCAACTGCTGGGCACCGACTGGGCGCAGCCCGCCGACCGCCTGGCCGCCAGCAGCGCGGCCGAAACGGTGTTGCACCATCTGCTGCAACAAGGCGTGGCGCGCAAGACGGTGCAGCCTTCGCGCGGCGGCCTGGCCCCGGCAGTACGCCGGCGCATCATGGATTACGTCGACGCGCACCTGCATGCCCCCTTGACGCTGGACGAGCTGGCGGGCGTGGCCGCCTTGTCCACCTACCATTTCGCCCGCATGTTCCACACCTCGTTCGGCGAACCGCCGCATGCCTGGGTGCGCGCGCGGCGGCTTGCGCACGCACGCGGGATGCTGGCAGCAGGCAAGGGCGACCTGGCCGGCGTTGCCCAGGCCAGCGGCTTTGGCAACGCCAGCCACTTGTCCCGCGTGTTTCGCGAGGCCGTGGGCGTCACCCCGGGCCAATACCGGCACGCCCGACGTCAGCACTGAACAGGCGTTGCCCCGGCTCCGCGCGCGGGCGAAGTTCGCCACGTTCGCCAAATGCGCAGGTCTACAATGTCGCATCGCCCTTTGCGGCCTTACGCTGCGGCCCGTCCGCGCTGCCTACCAACGCGATGCCGCCTTCGACCTCTCGCGCTTTTGACCTGCCGACCGGCTCGGCCAGCCCCCGCCCGTTGCGCGCGCACTGGCTGGCCGAACTCATCCGCCTGCGCGAAACCCATTGGGGTCCGCTGGACGACGCCGATGCCGTGCGCCGCGTGCGGCAGCTGGACACCGATCTGCCTTCGCGCATCCTGGCCCGCGCCGACCTGCTTGCACAGCGCGAGAATCTTGGCCCGCTGGTAGATGGCTGGCGCCGCAGCGCACAGGCCATCCTGGCGGCGTTGTTCGTGCTGGCCCTGATGTCGGGCATCGCCGTGGCGCTGGGCGCGCTGGGCGACGGCTCGCGCCCGGTCAACGTGCTGTGGGCGCTGGGCGCATTGCTGGGCTTGCATGCGCTGACCTTTCTGCTGTGGCTGGGCAGTTTTCTGCTCAAGCCCACCGCCGCCACCGGGCTGGGGCGGCTATGGCTGTGGGCCACCCGCAAGCTGGCGCGCGGCCCCGACAGCGCGCTGGTGCCGCAGGCCTTTCTGAATCTGCTGGCGCGCGCGGGCGCCTTGCGCTGGCTATTCGGCGCGGTCAGCCATCTGCTGTGGTTGACCGCGCTATGCGCCGCGCTGGCCGCCTTGCTGGTGGTGCTGTCCACCGCCAGTTACCGCTTTGTCTGGGCCACCACGCTGCTGGCGCCCGACACCTTCGTCTGGCTGACGCAAGCCATCGGCTGGTTGCCGGCGCACCTGGGCTTTGCGATGCCGGACGCGGCGGTCATCCGCGCCAGCGACGGCAGCCAGACGCTGTCCGCCGACGCGCAGGTGCAATGGTCGTTGTGGCTGATCGGCGTCGTGGTGGTTTACGGCATCCTGCCCCGGCTGCTTGCCGCCGCGCTTTGCGTGGCCGCCACGCTGCGTGCGCTGCGCCGCTTGCGCATCGACCCCTTGCTGGCAGGCTTTTCGCCGTTGCGAGACCGCCTGGAGCCCGCCGCGCAGTCCACCGGCATCGACCGTCCGGTGGATGCGCTGCACCAGCCGCGCGTGCAATCCGCGCCGCTGTCCGGCCTGGCGGGGCAGCCCGTGCTGTTGGGGCTGGAGCTGCCGGGCGACCTGGCCTGGCCGCCCGCCAACCTGCCCGACACCGTGCAGATGGCGGGCAACCTGGAAACGCGCGAAGAGCGCAACCGCGTGCTGGACGCGCTGGCGCAAGCGGCCGCTTCGCGTTTGCTGATCGCCTGCGATGCGCGTCAAACGCCGGATCGCGGCACCTTGTCGCTGATCGCCGAACTGTCCGCCCACGCAGGTCATACGGCCGTCTGGCTCATTGCTTCGCGTGCAGGCGGTGTTCAAGAGGGCGGTGATGGCGAACACGATACCGACGGCGGCGGGAACGGCCGCAGCGACGCCAGCCGCAACAGCGGCAGCAGCAGCAGCAGCAGCAGCAGCAACAGCAGCAATCACAACACCCGCGCCGCGCTGTGGCGCGAACGCCTGCTGGCGTTGGGCCTGCCTGCCGACGCCATCCTGCAAACGCCCAACGCGCCGCTGACGTGGCTACAGGCCGACCATGGCTGACGACATCATCAAGATCGCGCTGGTCGGCCACACCAACACCGGCAAGACATCGCTGCTGCGCACCCTGACGCGCGACACGACTTTTGGCGAAGTGGCCGACAGCCCCGGCACAACCCGCCACGTAGAAGGCGCGCGGCTGCGGCTGGACGGCCGCGCCGTGCTGGAATGGTTCGACACCCCCGGCATGGAAGACAGCATCGCGCTGCTGGAATACCTGGAACGCCTGGACCAACCAGCCGAACGGCTGGACGGCCCGGCGCGCATCCGGCGCTTTCTGGATACGCCCGAGGCGCACGGCCGCTTCGAGCAGGAAGCGCGCGTGCTGACGAAGATGCTGGAGTGCGACGCGGCGTTGTACGTGATCGACGCGCGCGACCCCGTGCTGGGCAAGCATCGCGACGAACTCTCCATTCTTGCGGCCTGCGGGCGGCCCCTGCTACCCGTGCTTAATTTTGTGAACGCCCCCGCGCATCGCGCCAACGAATGGCGCGGCGCCATGGCGCGGCTGGGCCTGCACGCGGTGGTGGAGTTCGACACGGTAGCCCCGCCGCTGGACGGCGAGCAGCAGCTGTACGCCAAGCTGGGCGTGCTGCTGGACCGCCATGCCGGTGCACTGGCGCGCCTGTCCGACAGCCTGTCCGCGCAACGCCGCGAACGTCACGCCGCCGCCTACGAACTGCTGGCCGATCTGCTGATCGACGTGGCGGCGCTGCGCCTGGCCAGCCCCAGCGACGACACCGCGTTAGCCGCCGCCTCGGCGCAGTTGCGCGACCACGTGCGCCAACGCGAACAAACCTGCGTGAACGCGCTGCTGGCGCTCTACAACTTTCGCGCGGCCGACTTCACCGACGATGCACTGCCCTTGCAAGGCGAGCGTTGGGGCATGGACCTGTTCCACCCGCAGGCGCTCAAGGACATGGGCGTGCAGGTGGGCATGGGCGCCGCGGCCGGCGCCATGGCGGGCGCGGCCGTCGACCTGCTTAGCGCGGGCCTGAGCCTGGGCACCGGCATGCTGATCGGCGCGGCGGCGGGCGGCTTGTGGCAAGGCGTTGAAAAGCTGGGCAAGCGCGTGGCCGGCAAGCTGCGCGGTTGGCGCGAGATCAGCGTTGACGACGCCGTACTGCGCTTGCTGGCGCTGCGCCAGCGCCAGTTGATCGATGCGTTGGAGCGTCGCGGACACGCCGCACGAGAACCATTGAAACTAGCCCTTCCGGATGATGACGCCTGGCGCAAAGGCCCCTTGCCGGAGGCCCTGAAAGAAGCGCGCAGCCGCCCGGAATGGTCGGCACTGGGTAAACACTACGAAGACAGCGACCGGCGCAAACGCACTGTCCATGAGCTGGCTCGAACGCTTGCCGCATCTGCCGCATCGCCCGGCCCGGCCATCGAATAGCCCGTCATTGCGCAGCGCGCAATGCCCCCTTTTTAGCCGCGAAAATGCACCATTCCAGGCGGACGGCAAGCGCGGACTAACCCCAATCCAAACCGATTGACGCTTAAACGAATGCGTCTATAAGATTCGATCTGCATCGGCGCGGGCTCGCCCCCGCCATGACAATCACAAGGGGTTGGATCTATCGTGAAGTCGAAGTCCTCTGCAGTGATTCCCGGCATCGCCTTTCACGGCCTGCGCGCGGCACACCCCGCGTGCCGCGCCACCCCGCACCGCCTTTCGTCGTAAGCAGCAACGCCATGCCCCGGAACCCGTTGGGGCTGGGGCCCTGTCACTTCTGTCGCGCAATCCGCGCACCACACGGAGCATGAGGGCTATGCGTACTTTTCCTCACTTGAAGCAAGCTGCGCTGGCGACCGCCATTGCCGCGTCGTTGGCGTTCAGCGCCGGCGCGACCGCCAAGACCTTTCACTGGGCGTACCAGGGCGACGCCACCTCGATGGACCCGATGGCGCTGAACGAGACGTTCACGCTGGGCTTCCAAGGCAACATCTACGAAACGCTGGCCGGCTATGACGGCAACCTGAAGCTGACGCCGCTGCTGGCCGAAAGCTGGGAAAACCCCGAGCCCACCAAATGGGTCTTCAAGCTGCGCAAAGGGGTGAAGTTTCACGACGGCTCGCCGTTCACCGCCGACGACGTGATCTTCTCGTGGAAGCGCAGCCTGACGCCCGGCTCGGACATGAAGGGCTACGGCGCCAAGGCCTCCGACATCAAGAAGGTTGACGACTACACCGTCGAGGTCACCACCCCCACGCCCAACCCCATCCTGCCGCGCGAATGGGTGTTCCTGTACATCATGAGCAAGACGTGGGCGGAAAAGAACAAGACCACCGAGGCCACCAACGTCAAGGGCGACAACCAGGGCAACTATGCCAACCTGAACGCCAATGGCACCGGCCCCTTCATGCTGGTGTCGCGCCAGCCCGATGTGAAGACGGTGCTCAAGCGTTATGACGGCTACTGGAACAAAGACATCAAGACCAATGTCGACGAAGTCATCTTCCAGCCGATCACCCAGGAAGCCACCCGCGTGGCCGCGCTGATCTCGGGCGAAATGGACCTGGTGCAGCCCGTGCCCGTGCAAGACTGGAAGCGCCTGGAAGACGCCAAGGGCGTCAAGCCGCTCACGGCGCCCGAAGCGCGCGCCATCTTCATCGGCATGGACCAGGACCGCGACGAACTGCTGTTCTCGGACGTCAAGGGCAAGAACCCGTTCAAGGACGCCAGGGTGCGCGAAGCCGTTGTGCTGGCCGTGGACACCAAGGCCATCAACGACAAGATCATGCGCGGCGCGGCCAAACCGCTGGGTTCGCTGGTGGCCACCGCCATCAACGGCTACGCGGATTCCTACGGCGCACCGTACAAGCCCGACCCCGAACGCGCCAAGAAGCTGTTGGCCGAAGCGGGCTATCCGAAGGGCTTCACCGTCACCATGGACTGCCCGAACGACCGTTACGTCAACGACGAAAAGGTCTGCCAGGCAGTGGCCGGCATGTTGGCGCGCGTGGGCATCAAGATCAATCTGCTGGCGCAGACCAAGTCCAAGTACTTCGGCAAGATCCTGCTGCAAGCGGGCAACCAGACCAGCATGTACATGCTGGGTTGGACACCCAGTTCCACCGACGCGCACAACGCGCTGCTGAACCTGGCGGCGTGCCGCGATGCGAAGACGGCGGCCGGCCAGTTCAACCTGGGCGGCTACTGCAACAAGAAGGTGGACGAGCTGACCAACAAGATCGGCGTCGAAACCGATCAGACCAAGCGCAACGCCATGATCAAGGAAGCCTTCGAGATCGTGCGCAAGGACTACGGCTATCTGCCCTTGCACCAGCAGCCGATGTCCTGGGGCGTGAAGGACAACATCAAGGTCATCCAGCGCGCCGACGACGTGCTTGACCTGCGTGACGTGGTGTTGCCCTGACCGCCTGAACAACACGTCTGTTCAGCACTTGTCTGACTAGTTCAGCCCCGGATGGCGCAAGCCATCCGGGCGCGCCCGGCCCAGCCCCGGTTCCGGCTGTCAACGGAAACGCGGCCCGGCGTTATCTGCAAACGAGGGCACCCGATAATGCTTTCCTTTATTGCGCAACGGCTTATCCAGTCGGTGCTGGTGATGTTGACGGTGGCGCTGATCGCGTTCTCCATGTTCCGCTATGTGGGCGACCCGATCGCCAGCATGGTCGGCCAGGACACCACCCCTGAACAACGCGCGCAGTTGCGCGAACAGCTGGGCCTGGACGACCCCTTCGTCGTGCAGTTCGCCCGCTTTGTGGGCAACGCCGCGCATGGCGACTTCGGCATTTCGTACCGGCAACGCCGCCCCGTCAGCGAGCTGCTTGAAGAGCGCATGCCCGCTACGCTGGAACTGTCGTTCGTGTCTGCCGTGATGGCGCTGGCGTTGGGTATTCCGATGGGCATCTACACCGCGCTGCGCCGCCACGGCGTGCTGTCCAAGGCGTTCATGGCGTTGTCGCTGGCCGGCATCTCGTTGCCCACCTTCCTGATCGGCATCCTGCTCATTCTTGTCTTTGGCGTGCAGCTGCGATGGCTGCCCAGCTTCGGGCGCGGCGACGTGGTCAGCCTGGGGTGGTGGACCACCGGCTTTCTAACCAAGTCCGGATGGCTGGCGCTGATCATGCCGGCCATCACGCTGGCGCTGTTTCAGATGACGCTGATCATGCGGCTGGTGCGCGCGGAAATGCTGGAAGTGCTGCGCGCCGATTTCATCAAGTTCGCGCGGGCGCGCGGCCTGCCTGAACGACTGATCAACTTTCGCCACGCCTTGAAGAACACGATGGTGCCGGTCATCACGATCACCGGCCTGCAACTGGGCTCCATCATCGCGTTCGCCATCATCACCGAAACCGTATTCCAGTGGCCCGGCATGGGGCTGTTGTTCATCCAGGCCATCAGCATGGTGGACATTCCGGTGATGGCGGCCTATCTGGTGCTGATCGCCTTCATGTTCGTGGTCATCAACCTGGTCGTCGACCTGCTGTATTTCGCCGTGGACCCGCGTCTGCGCGTGCAGAGCAAGTAAAGGAATCAACATGATTGCTCGCATCGCTCCCCTGTTTGCCCGCGCGGCCGACAGCGATATCTGGCACAGCTTCAAGCGTTCGCCCGGCGCCATCATCGCCGCCATCGTGACGCTGGCCATCTTGCTGGGCGCGCTGTTCGCGCCCATCATCGCGCCCCACAACCCCTTCGACCTGGCGTCGCTGTCCATCATGGACGCCAACACGCCGCCCGCCTGGGAAGAGGGCGGTAGCCCGGACTTCCTGCTGGGCACCGACGATCAGGGCCGCGACATTCTTTCTGCCGTGTTGTATGGCTCGCGCGTGTCGCTGCTGGTGGGGTTTGCATCGGTGCTGTTCTCGATGGTGCTGGGCGTAACGCTGGGTCTTATCAGCGGTTACGCCGGCGGCCGCATCGACAGCTTCATCATGCGCATCGCTGACGTGCAGTTGTCGTTTCCCGCCATCCTGGTGGCGCTGCTGATCGACGGCGTGGCGCGTGGCGTCTTGCCGCGCGACATGCACGATCAACTGGCGCTGTACGTGCTGATCTTCGCCATCGGGATCTCGGGCTGGGTGCAGTACGCGCGCACCGTGCGCGGCTCCACGCTGGTCGAACGCAACAAGGAATATGTGCAGGCGGCACGGCTGATCGGCATCGGCCCGATCACCATCCTGCGCCGCCACATCCTGCCCAACGTCATGGGCCCCGTGCTGGTCATTGCCACCATCCATTTGGCGATTGCCATCATCACGGAAGCCACGCTGTCGTTCCTGGGCGTAGGCGTGCCGCCGACGGCGCCGTCGCTGGGCACGTTGATTCGTATCGGCAACAGCTATCTATTCTCGGGCATGTGGTGGATCTCGATTTTTCCGGGCATTGCGCTGGTGGCGCTGGTGCTATCGGTCAACCTGCTGGGCGACTGGCTGCGCGACGCGCTCAACCCCAAGCTGCGCTGAGGACGTCATGGCCCTGTTGAACATTGAAGACATCCGCATCGAATTCCCCAGCCGCCGTGGCACGCTGGTGGCGGTGGACGGCGTATCGCTATCGCTGGAAAAAGGCGAGATCCTGGGCGTGGTGGGAGAGTCCGGCGCGGGCAAGTCCACCATCGGCAACGCGGTGATCGGCCTGCTGGAAGCGCCCGGTCGCTTGGCCGGCGGCTCGGTGCTGCTGAACGGTGAACGCATCGACACGCTGACGCCCGCGCAAAAGCGCAAGGTGCGCGGCCGCCGCATCGGCATGATTTTTCAAGACCCGCTGACGTCGCTGGACCCGCTGCAAACGGTGGAAAGCCAGCTGGTGGAAACCATGCAGGTGCACCTGAACCTGACGCACGCCGAAGCCAGGAAACGTGCGGTGCAACTGCTGGTGCAAGTCGGCATCGACCAGCCGGAACTGCGCGTCAAGCAATACCCGCATCAGTTCTCGGGCGGCATGCGCCAGCGCGTGGTGATTGCGCTGGCCTTGTGCTGCGAACCCGAAGTCATCATCGCCGACGAACCCACCACCGCGCTGGACGTGTCCATCCAGGCGCAGATTCTTGAGCTGTTGAAGAAGCTGTGCCGGGAAGAGCAGGTCGGCATGATCATCATCACGCACGACATGGGCGTGATTGCGGACGTGACGGATCGGGTGGCGGTGCTGTATCACGGCAAGCTGGTCGAACAAGGGCCCACCGCCAAGATCCTGGGCGACCCCGACCATCCCTACACGCGCAGCCTGATATCGGCCGTGCCGCGCCCGGACATCAAGCTCAAGCGCTTTCCGCTGGTCACCTACATCGAAGACGTCAAGACGCCGTCGCAACCGCTGGACCTGGCCACGCATTGGCTGGGGCAACGGCGCGACTTTGGCGCGCAAACGGATGGCCCCTTGGTGCAGGTGCGTGACCTGTCCATGCGCTTCGTGCTCAAGAGCGCGCTGCTCAAGCGCAACCAACGCACGCTGGACGCCGTCAAGCGCGTGAACTTTTCCATTGGCGAAGGCGAGGTCTTCGGGCTGGTGGGCGAATCGGGCTCCGGCAAGTCCACGGTCGCCAGGTTGATCTCGGGCTTGTACACGCCGTCGGAAGGCTCGGTCACGTTTGGCGGCACCGACCTGACGGCGCTAAAGGGCGAGAAACAACTCAACCCGTTCCGGCGCCAGATCCAGATGATTTTCCAGGATCCGTTTTCGTCGCTGAACCCGCGCATGCGCGTGCTGGACATCATTGCCGAGCCCATCCGCTTTCATAAGCTGGCGGCATCAGAGGCCGAAGCGCGCCGCATCGTGGCGGATCTGCTGGACGTCGTGGGGCTGGGCGATCGCGCCGCCGAGCGCTTTCCCCACGAGTTCTCGGGCGGCCAACGCCAGCGCATCTGCATCGCCCGCGCGCTGGCCACGCGCCCGCGTTTTTTGATCTGCGACGAACCCACGTCCGCGCTGGACGTATCGATTCAGGCGCAAATCTTGAATCTGCTGAAAGACCTGCAAGAAGAACTGGGCCTGACCATGCTGTTCATCAGCCACGACCTGCCGGTGATTCGCCAGATGTGCGACCGCGTCGGCGTGATGCGCTATGGCGAATTGCTGGAAGTGGCGGAAACCGAAACGCTGTTCCAGCAGCCGCAACACCCCTACAGCCAGCACCTGCTTGGCCTGATGCCGCGCCTGCAAACCATGTCCCGCGAGGGGCTGGATGTGGTCGAAGGCTGACAGCGAAGCGCAACCGGAGCAAGACATGACGGCGACACGACAGACTCTCTTTATCGGCGGCCTGGTATTCGATGGCGAGGGCAAGGTATTGCGCGATCACGGTGTGCTGGTTGAAGACAAGCAGGTGGCGCGCGTGGCGCCGGCCGGCGCGTTTGAAGGCTATGCGGGGCTACAGGTCAACACCACCGGCATGACGCTGATGCCCAGCCTGGCCGACTGCCATGTGCACCTGGTCTACACCGGCGGCGCCGACCCCAACGCCTTGCTCAGCAAGCAGGGCCCCGCGCAGATCACATTGACCGCGCTGGAAAATGCCCAGGCCAGCCTGCGCGGTGGCGTGACCGCGTTGCGCGACTGCGGCGGCAAGGACTACCTGGAATTTGGCGTGCGCGACGCGATTGCACGCGGCGTGTTTCCCGGCCCCACCATCAAGGCGTCCGGCCGCATCATCTGCATGACGGGCGGACACGGCAACCGCATCGGCCGCGTTGCGGATGGCGTCGATGACGTCGTCAAGGCGGTGCGCGAGCAAGTCCACGCAGGCTGCGACCTGGTGAAGATCATGGCCACCGGCGGCGTCATGACGCCCGGCGTCAGCCCGATGGACGCGCACTACAGCTTCGATGAACTGAAGGCGGGCGTGCACGAAGCCAAGCGCTTTCGCAAAAGCACGGCCAGCCATGCGCAAGGCACCCAGGGCATTCTGAACGCCGTGCGCGCGGGCATCGATTCAATCGAACACGGCATCTTCATGGACGATGATTGCCTGCGCGAAATGCTGGAAGCCGAAACCTATCTGGTACCCACCATCGCCGCGGTGCGCAACATCATCGCCAACGCCGACAACGGCATCCCGGCGTACGCGGTGGAGAAGGCGCGGGCGGTGGAACAACGCCATCGGGAATCGTTCCAGATGTACTACAAGGCCGGCGGCCGCATTGCGATGGGCACGGACGCGGGTACGCCATTCAACCTGCACGGCGAAAACGCCATGGAGCTGGCGTACATGGTCGAATTCGGCATGACGCCTGTCGACGCGCTGATCGCCGGCACGTCGCGCGGCCACGACCTGATGGGCTTGACCCAGCACGGCGTCGTCGCCGAGGGCAAGGTGGCCGACCTGCTGCTGGTGCAAGGTGACCCGACCGAAGACATCCTGAAAGCGGCCGACAAGCGCTTCCACGTGGCGGTGCTGCGCAACGGCGAGCTGGCGGCGGGTGCGTTGCCGTTCTGACCCTGGCAGGGATACGACGAAAAAAAGCCGCCGCGCCCAACAGCGCGGCGGCTTTTTACTTTGGCAACGACCGGGGTCGCGTGCTTCGTGGTGTGCGCCTTAGCGCGCGCCACCCATCGCGCCGCTCATCACCATCATCAGGAACTGTTCAACCGGCATCTTCTTGCCGTTGAAGTCGACTTGGCCGTCGGCGTAGTTCACGTAGGTAACGATGTTGTTGTTTTCGACCTTGGCAACGCCCATCGCGGCAGCCATGGTGCCAACCATTTCGGCCTGGCCCTTGGCGGTTTGCACGGCTTGTTCGGCCGGCACGCCACGCATTTGCGGTTCAACGGCCATCAAGTCGCTCAGGTTGCCCTTGGACAGCACCAGCTTGGCATCCAGCTTCTTCACGGCTTCGGTCAGCGTGTCGGCCACTTCGCCGTCCATCGAGGCCGGCTTGGCAAAGTCCAGGTTCAGGTTGAACGTGGACGTGCCATTGGCGGTGCGCACTTCCAGCGGCGACACGGCCAGCGTGGGGTTGCCTGCCAGGATCTGCGCCACGTTGGTCTTGATGACCTGCTGCTCTTCAGCGGTGAACTGCGGCAGTTGTTCCTGGCCGTTGCTTTGCATCATGCGGCGCGAGGCGGCTTCGTAGACGTCGTTCAGCGCCTTGAACGCCTTGGAGTCCAGCTTCTGCACATCCAGCGCCAGCTTCAGGCCGGCAACGTCCTTGGCTTGCACGTTGATCATGCCGAAGTCCAGGGCCATCTTGGCGCCCATGGCGGGGCCGTTTTCGGTCATGTCGACGGCGATCGAGGTGTCCTTGAACTGAACCGGCGGCTTTTCCTTGGACGTGATGGTCCAGTCCTTGAGCGTCAGCTTCTGGCTGCCCACGTACATGTCATTGGACGCCGGCGTCATGTCGCTGGTCAGCGAAATGCCTTGCAGGGCCATGCTGACGATGTCGCTGTTTTCGCTCTGGCCGGACAGCACCAGCTTGTCGGTCTTCAGGTCGAAGATGCCGTGCTTGTTAGACGTCGTGTAGTCAACGTTGCCGGTCATGCCCGAGAACGACAGGCTGGTGTCGCCCTTGGTGACGTCGGCGGGGGCCAGGTTGAACTTGCCGGTGATGTTCTTGGCGTAGCTGACGCTGTAGTGACCCGACAGCGGCGTTGCGCCCTTGGTGGCGGCGAACCATTCCTTGACGGTCGGGGTTTCTTCCAGCACGAAGTCGCTGGCGACCATGGCCGGCGCGAAAGAGCCGGACTTCAGGTTCGACAGCGGCAGGGGGCCGTGCGACAGGTGTTCCACAAACAGCACGTCGCGATCTTGCGCGGGCTTGCCTTGTTCGGCCGGCGTGGTGAACTTCACGCGGTAGCGGGCGGTGGACGAAAACACACCGCGCTCGAACGAAACCAGCTCCACGGACGAGGCGATGCCCCACTGATCGCTGAACTTCTTCAGTTCAACATTGGCCTCGCCAATGGACTGGTTGACGAAAGCCTCGGCCTTTTGGCCCGTGTACCAGGCGGTGCCGGTCCACGCCGCGCCCAGAACGACCACGAGGCCCACGATTGCCGATTTCTTCATAGCGACCCTTTATTCTTCAAATGGATAGATGCGCAGCGATTATAGGGAGAGCGCACTAGGGAAAACACGTATTTGGTTCATAAGCGCTGCAAGTTGTTACTTGGCGATACAGCACGGCTGAATCCAGTCCGCTGCTGCACCGCCACATCAGCTACAATCGCCGAGTGTGCTTTGCCAATCTGCACACGTCCGCTATGGCCCTTCGCTGCCAAGCTTCGCCCATCAGGGCGCTTCCCTTTTCTCCTTATTCGTCCGCCTGGATTGGAGTCTCTCAACTTGAGCGACGGGCTGCCGCTGGAGTTGTTTTGACTACCTCTTCCCCTTTCGCCGACCTCGGGCTGGCTGATTCCCTGTTGCGCGCCATTGCCGATACCGGCTACACCGCACCCACGCCTATTCAAGCCCAGGCGATTCCCCAAGTTTTGAAAGGCGGCGACCTGCTCGCCGCCGCGCAGACGGGTACCGGCAAGACCGCCGGCTTCACGCTGCCGATCCTGCATCTGCTGATGCAGCAAAAGCCCGAAGTGCGCAAGCCCGGCCGCCCCCGTTGCCTGATCCTGACCCCCACGCGCGAACTGACCGCGCAGGTGGCCGAATCGGTGCAGACGTACGGCAAGTACACCTCGTTGACGTCCATGGTGATGTTCGGCGGCGTCAACATCAACCCCCAGATTTCCGCGCTGCGCAAGCCGCTGGACATCCTGGTGGCAACGCCGGGGCGCCTGCTGGACCACTGCGGCCAGAAGACGGTTGACCTGTCGGGCGTTGAAATCCTGGTGCTGGACGAAGCCGACCGCATGCTGGACATGGGCTTCATCCGCGACATCCGCAAGATTCTTGCCCTGCTGCCCAAGCAACGCCAGAACCTGCTGTTCTCGGCCACGTTCTCGGACGAAATCCGCACGCTGGCGCGCGGCGTCCTGAACAACCCGGGCGAAGTGTCCGTCACCCCGCGCAACACCGCCACCGAACTGGTCACCCAGACGGTGCACATGGTGGAACAGCATCACAAGCGCGACCTGATCAGCCACATCATCCGTGAAAGCGGCTGGCACCAGGTGCTGGTGTTCACGCGCACCAAGCACGGCGCCAACCGCCTGGCTGAAAAGCTGGTCAAGGACGGCCTGACCGCCGCCGCCATTCACGGCAACAAGAGCCAATCGGCTCGCACCCGCGCGCTGGCCGGCTTCAAGGACAGCACCGTGACGGTGCTGGTGGCGACCGACATCGCCGCCCGTGGCCTGGACATCGACCAACTGCCGCAAGTGGTGAACTTTGAACTGCCGAACGTGCCGGAAGACTACGTGCACCGTATCGGCCGCACGGGCCGCGCGGGCGCCACGGGTGCTGCCGTCTCGCTGGTCGACAACAGCGAAATCAAGCTGCTGAAGGACATCGAGCGCCTGATCAAGAAGACGATCGAGCGCAAGCCCGTTGAAGGCTGGACCCCGTCGCCCACCAGCGCCGCCGCCTTCGAACGCCAGGAACGCGATGAAGACGCGCGCAGCCCGCGCGGTGGCAATCGCAATGGCGGTCGTGGTGGCAATGGCGGTAACGCCGGCCGTGGCGGCAACGCTGGCGCCGGCCGTTCGCGTCCGGCCCAAGGCCCGGCGCGCGCCGCTACCGGCGGCCGTGCCCCCGCACCGGCTCGCGCCGGCGGCGAAGGCCGTGGCAATGGTGGCCAACGCGACGCCAAGCCCGCCGACCGCCCGGCTCACGCCGGTCGTGGCGATGGCCGTCCGCAGCAGGCCCCGCGCCGTCCCGAAGGCGCGCAGCGCCCGGCGGGCAACGGCGGTTCGGGCCGTCCGCGCGCGGCGTTGCTGGGCAAGTAAAGCCAAGCGAGTAATATCCCGGCACCCCCATACTGCGATCCTAGGACCCGCGCCATCATGCCCTTATCCACCTGGTTGACGTTCTTCCTGGCCTCCTGGGCCATTTCGTTCTCACCCGGGGCGGGCGCGATTTCCGCGATGTCCTCTGGATTGAAATACGGCTTTGCACGCGGCTACTGGAACACGGCCGGCCTCATCATGGGCATCCTGTTCCAGTTCGTCGTGGTGGCCGTGGGCTTGGGCGCCGTGCTGGCCACGTCCGAAATGGCCTTCAATGTGGTCAAGTACCTGGGCGTGGCCTACCTGATCTACCTGGGCGTGCGCCAGATTCGTACTGACGCCGCACCCGTGGCGGTGGACGCGGGCGACCCGAAGCAGGCGTCGATCCGCGACCTGGTCATGCGTGGCTTTCTGATCAACACCATGAATCCGAAGGGCACCGTGTTCCTGCTGGCCGTTGTGCCGCAGTTCGTGGACCCGGCGATGGCGTTGACGCCGCAGTACATGGCGCTGGCCGGCACGCTGGCGTTTACCGACTTGGTCGCCATGGGCGTGTACACGCTGCTGGCGGCCCGCGTGTTGCGCTTGCTGCGCGACGCCAAGCACATCCGCTGGATGAACCGCACCTTCGGGTCGCTGTTCATCCTGGCGGGCGTTTTCCTGGCGTCGTTCCGCCGCCATTCCTGAATTTTCCGGCCTTGGGGCGCTCGCTGGCGACGGCGGGTGCCCCACGGCTTTTTCATGCACGAAGCCGTACCGCGCCGGCTCCAAAAGCGGCGTTAAGTACAATCCCCCGACCATGAACATCCCTCACGAAGTAGCGCGGCGCCGAACGTTCGCGATCATTTCCCACCCTGACGCGGGCAAGACCACGCTGACCGAAAAGCTGTTGCTGTTCGCAGGCGCGATTCAGATCGCCGGCAGCGTCAAGGCGCGCAAGGCCACGCGCCATGCGTCGTCCGACTGGATGGAAATCGAAAAGCAACGCGGCATTTCCGTGGCCTCGTCGGTCATGCAGATGGAATACCGCGACTGCGTCATCAACCTGCTCGACACCCCGGGCCACCAGGACTTCTCTGAAGACACCTACCGGGTGCTGACGGCGGTGGATGCCGCGCTGATGGTCATCGACGCCGCCAATGGCGTCGAGCCGCAGACGATCCGCCTGCTACAGGTTTGCCGCGCGCGCAACACGCCCATCATCACGTTCATCAACAAGATGGACCGCGAAGTGCGCGAGCCGCTGGAATTGCTGTCCGAGATCGAAGGCCACCTGGGCATGGATGCCGTGCCGTTCTCGTGGCCGGTGGGCATGGGCAAGTCGTTCGGCGGCGTGTTCGATATCCGCCGCGACCGCATGCGCGTGTTCCGCCCCGGGCAGGAACGCCGCTCGGACAATGATGATGTGATCGAAGGGCTGAGCAATCCTGAAATCGCCCGCCGTTTCGGCTCGGCGTTCGAACAGGCCAGCGGCGAGATCGAACTCATCAACGAAGCCGCGCCCGCGTTCGACCGCGAACAGTTCCTGGCCGGCAAGCAGACACCCGTGTTCTTCGGCTCCGCCATCAACAACTTCGGCGTGCAGGAAGTGCTGGACGCGCTGGTCGACCACGCGCCGCCCCCGGGCCCGCGCGTCGCCCTGCAACGCGAAGTGCTGCCGGAAGAACCCAAGTTCACCGGCGTCGTGTTCAAGGTGCAGGCCAACATGGACCCTGCCCACCGTGACCGCGTGGCGTTCGTGCGCGTCAGCTCGGGCCGCTTTGAACGCGGCATGCGTTTGAAGGTGGCCCGCACCAACAAAGAAATGCGCCCCAACAACGTGGTGTCTTTCCTGTCGCAGCGGCGCGAGCTTCTGGACGAGGCGTATGCCGGCGACGTGATCGGTATCCCGAACCACGGCGTGCTGCAATTGGGCGACGTGCTGACCGAAGGCGAAACGCTGCAATTCACCGGCCTGCCGTTCTTCGCGCCGGAGCTCTTCCAGGCGGTTGAAGTGAAAGACCCGCTGCGCACCAAACAGCTGCGTACCGGCCTGACCCAATTGGGCGAAGAGGGCGCGATTCAGGTGTTCCGTCCGGAGGCTGCGGGCGGCTCTTTGCTGCTGGGCGCAATCGGCCAGTTGCAGTTTGAAGTGGTGGCTCACCGCCTCAAAACCGAGTACGGCGCGGACGCCAGAATGCTGCCTTCGCGCTACACAATGGCACGTTGGATTACGTCTGAAAACCCCAAGGCGCTGCGCAAGTTCATGGATGCCAATGCGGCTCATATCGCCTATGATGTCGTCGATGCGGCGGCGTTTTTGATCAGTTCCCCTGCGCAGTTGCGCGTAGCCGAGGACCTGTATCCCGAGGTGAAATTCCATGCCATGCGCGAACACGGCGGCAAGGTTTTCGGGGACAAGGCGTAGACCCGTTCGGGTTCCGCACGGCAGATGAGGGTAGCAATGTCTTGGCGTTTATTATTCGCAACGCTCCTGATCGCGCTTGGCGCGTCGGCCTGGGGCGGTATTCAATTGGGTGACTGGCTGGTGGCGCATGCGCCGCCCGCGGCACCGGCTCCTGGTCAGGACGCGGCAGCTTCGCAGCAGCCCGTTCTGGACGCCAACGGACGCCCTTACGTGGCGCAACCGCCGCAGCCGCGCATCGACGGTACCCTGGGCGTTCCCGACAAGCCGGCCGACCGCCAATGGCAGGTCAATACGGTGTCACTGTTCGACACCGTCAGCGATCCCGCCGTGAAGCTTTCGCGCGAACGCATCACGCCCGAGCAAGCCCGCGAAATCGCGGCCGCCTCGGAAGTGCCGCTGCCTTCCGGCACCTCGGACGTCACCACCATGGACTTGCAAGTGCCCGGCACATCCACCGCCATCAACGGCGGCCAGATGCAGGCCAACGGCTACGGTACGCCGCAGATGGTGCAAGCGCCTCCGCCCCCGCCCAATACGTCGCCGGCGCCTGGCGCGCCGGGCTGGCAAGACGCGCTCAAGCGCGAACTGGCGCAGTGCGCCACGCAAGGTTTCTTTGAACGGCCTTCGTGCTCATGGAACGCGCGCAACAAATACTGTGCGCCGAACCGCGCCTGGGGCACGATGGCCGAATGTCCGGCCCGCCCGCAATAACCGTCTCAGATAACAATCAATACGCCGCGCGTTGTTTACGCGGATATGACAAAGGCGCCCCAAGGGGCGCCTTTTTATTGCCTTGCGGCCCAGCCGATTACTCGGGCACGGACATCTGGCTTTGCAGGTAATTCTGGATGCCGACCTTGTCGATCAGATCGATCTGGGTTTCCAGATAATCGATGTGCTCTTCGGTGTCGTCCAGGATGTCCTGGAACAGATCGCGCGAGACATAGTCACGCACCGATTCGCAATAGGCGATGGCTTCCACGACGGTGGTGTGCGCGGCTTGTTCCAGCTTCAGGTCACAGGCAAGCAGCTCGGGCACGTCTTCACCGATCAGCAGCTTGTGCAGGTCTTGCAGGTTGGGCAGGCCGTCCAGCATGAAGATGCGTGCGATCAGGCGATCCGCGTGCTTCATTTCACCGATGGATTCTTCGTATTCGTGCTTGCCCAGCTTGTCGAAGCCCCAATGGTTCAGCATGCGCGCATGCAGGAAATATTGGTTGATGGCCGTCAGTTCGTTGGTCAGTTGCTTGTTCAAGAACTGGATGACGGTTTTGTCGCCTTTCATAATGGACTCCTTGCAGTCAGGCGCGACGCGAGTGCATCGCGACAAAGGAGCGCACGATGCCGCGCGTACGCAACCCCGGCAGACTACCACCTGCCGCCGGGGCGCGCCTAGCCTTGCGCCGCATTTGGTAAACGGCTTTAGAACCGCTACCAGAAAGCGACAAGCCAATGAGAATGAGTATGCGTGCGTGATGCTTTGCGTGCACAACGCAGGCCCTATGCGGCGTAGCGCTGAGTCAGCTGGCGCATTCGTCCGGTACTTTCCTTTAATGGTGTCGATAAGCCCGTGATAAACGGCTGGTATTCCATCGAAATCCCACTGATGCCGTCAGGTTGCATATCCGCAACCTTATTAGCGCTATTTTGCTTATTCAGTGGTTCAACGCGCTTTGCGTGTCGTCAACCAGATCCCAAAGGCGATTGGCACGATGCCCAAAAGATCCAGCCACGATACCGGCTCGCGCAGGACCAGCCAGCCAAACAACAGGCCCAGCGGCGGCATCAAGAAATGCAACGCACTGGCCGACGTGGCGCTGGCCCGGCTCAGGATCATGAACCACAAGTAGTAGCCGCCCATCGACACGGCCACGATCATGTAGGCCATGCTGGCCAGCAGGCTCGCCGTCAGGCGCGCATCACTCAGGCTTTCGTTCATCAGCGCAAACGGCAGCAACGCGGCAGCCGCTGCCAGGGATTGGATGCCGGTCGACGTCCATAGCCCTGCCGCCGGCTTGAGCCGCTTGTAGAGCAGCGTGCCGGCCACCAGCGCCACCAGGCCACCCGTGACCAGCAGCGTGCCGTGCATGTCTTCCTGCATGCCCGTCAGGCGTGATCGCAGCACCACGGCCACCCCGACCAGCCCCAGGCACAGGCCCAGCAACTTGCGCCACGTCAGCCGCTCGCCCAGTACAGGGCCGGCCAGCACACCGATCAACAGGGGGTTGGTACTGATCAGCACGGCGGTGAATGCCGACGACACGGTCGTCATGCCGGACCAGCTCAGCCCCAGGTACAGCGCGTTGTTCAAGACCCCCAGCAGGATGAGGGACGCGAGGTCGCGCCCTTGCAGTGGCCGGCCCCGGCGGCTGAAGGCGGCGATGCCCAGCATCAACACGCCTGCAATCAGGAAGCGGATGGTCAACAGGGTCAACGGGGGGCAATCGCGCACCGCGATCTTGGCGGCCGCAAAGGCCGAACTCCACAGAAAACAGAATGCGGCGATGGGCACCCAACTGATGCCCGAGGCGGCAGGGGCGGTCGGGGCGCTGGCGGCGGGCGTGGCCTTCATCGGGAGTCCATGAGAACGGCACGCCACGCATGGCGCAGGGATCAAGCATTCTGCTCGCGCCCTGGCGCAATGACAAATAGTTTGGGAAAGGCTGCGTCCGGAAAGCAGCACGGCCCGCCGAAGAACTCAGCGAGCCGGAGGGGACGGCAATGCGTTAGCCGGCGGCGACCAGCGGAATCGGGAAGCTGCTGTTGTTGGCAGCCGAACCCGATTCAACCAGGGTGGCGGGCGCATTGACCGGAACGGCGATGGAGCGAACGTCGCACACGCTGGAGCAGCGGCCGCCCGGCAGGTATTCGGCGGCGGTTGCCGCGCAGCAGCCGCAGCACGTGGCCACGCCCAGCTCGAATTGCAGGTCGGACAGCGTCGTCGCGCCACCGTCCACGCTGGCGCGGACTTGGCGTTCGGTGATGGCATTACATACGCAAATGTACATGCGAATGATTATCGAAAATTATTCGGCGGATGACAAGCCCTGAACGCAAAAAAATTTGTAGCGCAATTGTCACGCAACCCCTTGAAACAAAGGACGAATCCTCAAAGATTCGTCCCCTATTTCAACGCGCCGAGGCTTGCGCCTTGCGCAGCGTAGCCGGGGCAATTCGCAGCGCTTCTCGGTACTTTGCCACCGTCCGACGGGCGATAACTATCCCCTGATCGGCCAGTTTCTGCATGATCTGGCTGTCCGACAAGGGCTTGGCCCGGTTCTCTTCCGCGACCATTTGGCGGATGAAAGTCTGCACCGCCGTGGCCGACGTAGCGTCACCGCCGTCGGTAGAGACCCCCGTCCCGAAGAAGCGCTTGAGCTCCAGCGTGCCAAACGGAGTAAGCATGTACTTCTGCGTTGTGGCGCGCGAAATGGTCGATTCGTGCAGCCCAAGCTCCCCGGCGATGTCTTTCAGGATCAGCGGACGCATGGCCGACGGCCCCTGGCTGAAAAACGCCGTCTGGCGTTCAACAATGGCCTGGGCGACACGCAGGATCGTGTCGAAGCGCTGCTCTACGTTACGTATCATCCATTTGGCTTGCTGCAACTGGGTTTGCAGGCCCGCGTGCGCGGATTCCTTTTGGTTGCCCAGCATCTGTGCATACAGCCCGTTGATTTGCAGCCGGGGAACGGCGGCGCTGTTCAGCGTGACCTGCCAGCCGCGCCGCGCCTTGCGCACGATGACGTCGGGCACAGCGTAGTCCGCCGCAGGCACGGTCCAGGCGCGTCCGGGCCGGGGCTCCAGCCGCAGGATCAGCGTGTGGGCCGCGCGGAAAATTGCCTCGTCGCAGCCCACGGCAGCGCACAGGCGCGCAGCGTTACCGGTGGCCAGCAAGGGCAGATGGCGCGCACAGATTTCGCGGGCGCAGGCCAGGACGGCCGGATCGGCCGCTTCGGGCAAACGCGAGAGGTCGGGGTGGCGCAATTGCAACACCAGGCAATCCGCCATGTCGCGCGCGCCGATGCCGACGGGGTCGAACGATTGCAGCAGCGACAGCGCCGCCCGCAACTCATCCAGGTCGGGTTCCATTTCGGCCGGCAGCCACGTCAGGATTTCCTCAAGCGGCGAGCCCAGGTAGCCGTTTTCATCCAGCTCGTCGATCAGCAAGGCCGCCAGGGCAGCATCGCGCGGCGCCGCCCGCGTCAGCATCAGCTGGCCCAGCAGGTGTTCGCGCAACGTGTCCGGGCGCGCCGCCTCGGGCAGCCCGGAGTCATCATCCGAATACACGCCGCCCGAGCCAGGCATTTCTTCGACGGGGGCATCGCGTTCCGCTGCGGGGGTGTCGTCATCGACCGAGGATTCGCGTTCGGATTCGGCTTGCGCCTCGGCGGCGGGGGTGTCGTCTTCCCGTTCCAGCAGGGGGTTGTCCGCGAGCAATTGCGAGATCTCGGCTTCCAGGTCGAGCGTGGACAACTGCAACAATCGTATCGATTGCTGCAATTGAGGGGTCAGCGTCAGGTGCTGGCCAGGTCGCAGTTCTAAAATTGGACGGGTCATAGGTACAATATTTTGCATGATGAATCTGACTTCGCCCGCAAGCGTTCGCCAGGACAGCCGACTTATCGGCCAGACCCTGCTCAAACTGGCGCTACCCCGAATCGTTGTGCGCGCGATAGTCATCGCCGTCGCCGTCGTCCTTTGGTATCTCGTTGCCTCGTGGATACTGGATTTCGGCAAACGCATGAACTATGACTTCCTGCATACGCTGGGCCAGCCAACCCAGGATATGGCGCAGAAGGTCAATCCCTATATCTGGTGGGTCGTTGCCGGCATCTGGACGCTGATCGTCTTCTTCTCGGTCCGCGCCTGGTTTGCAGCCAGCCTGGCCTCGGGCGCGGCAACCCCGGTGGGCACGGACACGCTGGCCGATCTGGCGCCGAACCTGTCGGAAGAATCGTTGGGCGTGCTGCGCTGGACCTGGGGCGACCGCCAAGAACCCTTCACTGTAGGCGACTTGCGACGCGCACTGTCTGAAATTCGCCACAATCGCAGCGGCAAGATCGCCATGGTGGCCGAACAGGCGCAAATTTTGGAAGGCACGGCCATCCCGCCGTCGCGCGATCCGCGCGATGACGGCCGCCGAGCCCCGCGTACCGAAGTCCGGGGCGAGACCCGCGGGGACCGCTACGTCGAACCTCGCATCGGCCCGGCCCGCTAGCGCGGCGCGGACTTTTTTGCCACACAGGCCGCCGATCTGGCGGCCTTTTTTGTTTCAGTCCGGCGCCAGCTCCGCCTTCTATACTGACCCGTCCAGGCTCGCGCAACCGCAGGCCGCGCAACAGACCCAGCAAAACCATAACGGCAGCCGAGACCTGCCGATGCGCGGCCGGCCCCTGGAGAGAAAACCATGTTCCGCACCCCCATCCGGTATGCCGCCGGTTTGCTCGTGGCCTGTTCGGCCGCGTTCGCCGCCACGCCCGCCATGGCCGCGTGGCCCGACAAACCCATCACCTTCGTCGCGCCGTTCAGCGCCGGGGGCGCCAACGATCTGGTCGCCCGCATCATCGCCAAGGCAGTGGGCACGACGCTGAAGCAATCCGTCATTGTGGAAAACCGACCCGGCGCCGGCGGCGTCGTGGGCGCCGCGCATGTCGCTCGCAGCGCGGCGGATGGCTACACCTATCTGGTCGGTAGCAATGGCACCGTTACCAACAGCCTGATCCGCTCGGACCAGCCCTACAAGGACGACGAGCTGACCCCCGTCGCGCTGTTGACGATCACGCCCTCGGTGATCGTGGCCAACCCGTCCAACCCGGCCAAGGACCTGAAGGACTTCGTCGAGCGCGCCAAGAAAGCCAAGACCGACCGCATCACCTTTTCCACCGCCGGCAACGGCAGCACGCCGCATTTTGTGGCGGAAATGGTCAAGGAAGCCACGGGCCTGCCCATCGAGCCCATCGCCTACAAGAGCGGCTCGGAAGGCGTGACGGCGGTGATCGGCAACCAGGTCGACGCCACGTCGGAAGCCAGCATCGTGACGTTGCCGCTGATCCAAAGCGGCAAGTTGAAGGCGCTGGCCACCACGTGGGACAAGCGCATGGCCAGCGCGCCGGACATTCCCACCACCGCCGAAGCCGGCTTTCCCGCCGTGCGCATCGGGCACTGGGCGGGCTTGTACGCGCCCGCCGGCACGCCGGCGGACGTGTTGGACAAAATGAACGCAGCGGTCGAACAGTCGCTCCAGACCAAAGAAGTGCAGGACGCGTTGCGCCAGAGCAGCATCGAACCGGGTGGCGGCTCGCGCGCGAGCTTTGTGGAATTCGCAGCCAGTGAACGCGAACGCCTGGGCAAGATCGTGAAAAACGGCCACATGCAAACGCAGTAGACGCACGCCACCGCCCGATGCCGCAGCGGCATGCTGCGACATCGGGCGCGGGCCGGATTCTTGGTCTCGCGCCGCTGTCGATCAAAGATCGCGGCGCGCTCTGCCCCCGGTTTTTTTCAACGTTTTCGTTTGCGCTGGCAAAGAAAATATGTTTGACTAGCACCCTATGGCCGCTCACCGCACCCTCCCCGCGATTGCCACCGGACGCTTCGTCGCTCCGGTCGCCGGCCTGCGCGCTCGTTCCCTCTTCGCTGCCGCGCTATCGCTATACCTACCGATCGGTTGCCGGGCCTAGTGTCCCCGTGGTAGCTCGGCAGCCACGTTTGCCACACGCGATTTCCCCCTTTTATTTGTGAATCCTGCCGGTTAATCACGGCAACCCCTGGCGCAAAACCGTCATCCGGTCATCGCGCCGCCGAGACTCAGTGCTCACGGGATTCAAAAGAAACCGATTGATCGAGGTGTAGTCATGATGCTTGCCAACCCCGCCACCAAATACGTCCCCTTCGCGCCGTTCACCCGCGACTTCTCCGAACGCACGTGGCCCAGCCGCCGCATCACCAAGGCGCCGATCTGGATGAGCACCGACCTGCGTGACGGCAACCAGGCGTTGATCGAACCCATGAGCGTCGAGCGCAAGCTCCGCTTTTTTGAACAACTGGTGAAGATCGGCTTCAAGGAAATCGAAGTCGGCTTCCCGTCCGCGTCGCAGACCGACTTCGATTTCGTGCGCAAGCTCATCGACGAAAAGCGCATCCCCGATGACGTCACCATCATCGTGTTGACGCAGTCGCGTGAAGACCTGATCAGCCGCACGGTGGAAGCCGCGGCGGGCGCCAAGCAAGCCATCGTCCACATGTACAACGCTTGCGCACCGGCCTTCCGCAAGGTGGTGTTCAACATGTCCAAGGACGAAATCAAGGGCATCGCCACGACCGGCACGCGCCTCATCAAGCAATACACCTCGCAGCGCCCCGAAACCAAATGGAGCTACGAGTATTCGCCCGAAGTGTTCAGCACCACCGAGCCCGAGTTTGCCTTGGAAGTGTCGAACGCCGTCGCCGATGTCTGGCAGCCCACGCCCGACCACAAGATGGTGTTGAACCTGCCCGCCACGATCGAGGCCACCAGCCCCAACCTGTACGCCGACCAGATCGAATGGATGCACAAGAACCTGGCGCGCCGCGACAGCATCGTGCTTAGCGTGCACCCGCACAACGATCGCGGCACCGCCGTGGCCGCCGCTGAATTTGCCGTGATGGCCGGCGCCGACCGTATCGAAGGCTGCCTGTTCGGCAGTGGCGAACGCACCGGCAACGTCGACCTCGTCACGCTTGCCTTGAACCTGTACACGCAAGGCGTGCATCCCGGTTTGGACTTTTCCGACATCGACGAAGTGCGCCGCTGCGCGGAATACTGCAACCAGTTGCCGGTGCACCCGCGCCATCCGTATGCCGGCGACCTCGTCTTCACCGCGTTCTCCGGCTCGCACCAGGACGCCATCAAGAAGGGCTTCGCGCTGCAACAGGCCGACGCCGTCTGGGAAGTGCCGTACTTGCCGATCGACCCGGCCGACCTGGGCCGCAGCTACGACGCCGTGATCCGCGTGAACAGCCAGTCGGGCAAGGGCGGCGTGTCGTACCTGCTTGAGCAGGAACACGGCCTGGTCTTGCCGCGCCGCCTGCAAATCGAATTCAGCCGCGCCATCCAGCGCGTGACGGACGAGACGGGCAGCGAAGTCACCGCCGACGACGTGCACACCATCTTCAATCGCGAATACCTGGAACAAAAGGCGCCCTGGAAGTTGATCCGCCACCGCATCGACGGCAACCCGTCGGCCGGCGAAGGCCAGCATTTCAGCATCGAAGCCGAACTCGAATACAACGGCGAACGCCGCATCGTGACGGGCAAGGGCGATGGCGCCATCTCGGCATTCGTGGCGGCGCTGGACGTGCCCGTGCGCATCATGGACTACCACGAGCACGCCATCGGCACCGGCACCGACACGCGCGCCGCCTCCTATGTCGAACTGCGCGTGGGCGAGTCCTCCACGGGCTTTGGCGTAGGCATCGACCGCGACATCGTGACGGCCTCGTTCCAGGCCGTCCTTAGCGCCGTGAACCGCCACATCAACGCGGGCGCCGTGGCGTCCGCCGAGCAGGAAGCCGCCGAGGCCGCGTGATCCGCGCTCGCCTTCTGAACTGAACGCCCGAAGCCGGCCCGAAACATGGGCCGGCCAACAACCAGGAACACACCTCTTCCTGGCGCGACCGGCACAAAAAAGCCCGCCTTATCGGCGGGCTTTCTGCTTTCTGCTTTCTGCTTTCTGCATTTGATTGAACGCGCGCCGCGTTCAGCCTCGCGGCCACATGTCCGACGCACCGATATCCGGCGCATTGGCCTCAAGCAGGCGCTCATGCACCCACGCGCCGATCGCCAGCGTGCGGTAGTCGTCATAGCGCTGCCCGATCAGCTGCAACCCCACGGGCAGCCCTTGCGGGCCGGTGGCGAACGGCAGGTTCAGGCAGGGCAGGCCGAACAGCGTCCAGGGCCGCGAGAACTGCGGATCGCCCGTGCCCAGGTCGGCAAATGGCGCCTCGCCGGCGGCGCTGGGCGCCAGCAACACGTCGCAGTCGTCAAACCAGCTGTTCACCCGAATGCGCGACTCTTCGGCGCGCGCCAGGTTCTTGATGTGTTGCTCGGCCGATATCTGCGCGCCCGCTTCCAGCACCGCCTGGATCTTCGGGCTAAGTTGGCCGGCGTGTTGCAGGCGCTCGAAAGCCAGCGACTGCGACGCCTCGTACGCCATGATGTCGGCGTGCAGCTGCACCAGCATGCAATCCTGCGACGGCAGCGGCACCTCTTTCACGGTGGCGCCCGCGCGCGACAAGATCGCCGCCGCCTGGGCGAACGCTTCCTTCGTTTCGGCCTGCGCGTGCCGCCACTGCAACGTGCGGCACATGCCCACGCGCGGCTTGGCGTCGTAGGACAGGTCCTGCATGCGGGCATCGCGCATCATCACGGACGCAAACAAGGCCACGTCGGGCACCGAACGGGCAAAGCCGCCCACCGTGTCCAGCGATTCGGCCAGGCTTTTTACGCCCGCGCGGGGAATGGCGCCGAACGTGGGCTTGAAGCCGACGATGCCGCAATAAGACGCCGGGCGGATGATGGAACCCGCCGTTTGCGAGCCCAATGCGAAGGGCACCATGTCGTCCGCGACCGCGGCGGCCGAGCCACTGGAGGAGCCCCCAGGCGTGTAGGCCTCGTTGCGCGGATTGCGGGTCGGGCCGGCTTGATAGGTCGCAAATTCAGTGGTGACCGTCTTGCCCACCACGATGGCGCCCGCGCCCCGGCAAAGCGCCACGGCGGCGGCGTCCAGGCCGGGGCGGTGGCGCTCATAAATAGGCGAGCCGTAGCGGGTAGGCAGATCGACGGTGTCGAACAGGTCTTTCACGCCGATCGGCAGGCCATGCAGCGGACCCTGCAAAGGGCCATCGTCCAGGGCCTGTGCAACGTCCAGCGCCGCCTGTTTTTGCAGGGCGGTCCAGGCGTGGATGGTATTTTCGCGCTGCTCGATACGGGCAAAACAGGCTCGTACCAGTTGCACCGCGGTTAACTCGCGCCGTTGCAGCTTGCGCGCGGCTTGAACCGCGCCAAGGCTGTTTAAGGCAGTAGACATTTTCCTTTCCTCTTTACCGGCGCCGCGCAAGGCGTGGCAGCTGATTACGCACCCGGTCCCCTTGACCGAGGGGTCTGCCCTTGCGTTGCCGGCGGCGTTGTTGCGCCGTGGGGCAATGCGGACCGATCCCTGCCATTGTGCGCGCCGCGTCAATTAGGAAAAACACCAAAAACACCGTGTTTTCCCGGGTAAAACGACTGCAACGCGCCTAGGCTTTATGTTGTTGCGTTCACACCAGCATAGCGCAAACCCGTGCAACACAAAGGTCATATTTGTCTTGTAAGATGAAAACGTTTTCAGCAAATCGACAGTAATCCCGGTATGGCTACGCGCCCGTCGCCCCGCTTTTCCATCATTGAAGTGGCCCGCAAGGCAGGCGTATCGCCGGCGACGGTTTCGCGCGCGTTCAATCAACCCGAGATCGTCCATCCCGACACGTTGGCGCACATCCGCAACGTGGCAAAGCGCGCGGGGTTCAGGCCGAACCGCGTTGGCCGCAGCCTGCGCTCCGGCAGCACCCGCACCATCGGGTTGATTCTGCCCACCCTGTCCAATCCCGTGTTCGCCGAGTGCTTTGAAGGCGCCGAGCGCCGTGCGCGCGAATCGGGCTACAGCGTCATGTTGACCGCCACCGGGTATGACCCCGCCGTTGAATCCGCCGCGGTCCAAGGCCTGATCGACCATCAGGTCGACGGCCTGATACTGACCGTGGCCGACGTCAACAAAAGCGCCACGCTGGACGATCTGGACAGCGCCGGCATGCCATATGTGCTGGTCTACAACGAGTCGTCCACGCACCCGTTTGCGTCGGTGGACAACCGCGCCGCTGCCAGTGACATGGTCGCGCATCTGGCCGCGCTGGGGCACCGCCGCATTGCGCTGGTGACCGGGCCGCTGACCGCCTCGGATCGCGCCCGCCGCCGTTTGACCGGCGCCCGCGCCTGCGCCAAGAAGCTGAACCTGGACACCGTGCAGCACATCGCCATGAGCTCGCACACCGGCAGCGATGCCGACGTGCTTAAGGCCGCGCTGCGCGGCAAACAGGCGCCTACCGCCCTGTTCTGCTCGAACGACTTGCTGGCCACTGCCGTCATCGCCGATCTGGTGGCGCTGGGCCTGCGCGTACCCACCGACATTTCGGTGTGCGGCTTTGACGGCATGCGCTTCGGCGCCTTGCTGACGCCGCCGCTGACGACCGTGGCGCAACCCAGCGACGGCATCGGCCAGACGGCGTGCTCGAACCTGCTGGCGCAGATCCATGGCCAACCCGCCCAATCGAACCGCTTGCCGCATTGCATCGTGGTGGGCGGTACCGCGGCGTCCGTACGCCGCTGATCTCTTCAATTACGACAACGCACGCATCATGCTCATTGCCCAAATCACCGACCTGCACATGCGCACCCCGGGCGACAAGGCCTACGGCATCATCGACCCGGCCGCATTCCTGGCGCCGGCCGTGCGCGCGCTGAACGCGCTGACGCCGCGCCCCGACTGCGTACTGATCACAGGCGACTTGACCGACCTGGGCCGCCCGCACGAATACCAGGTGCTGCGCGACCATCTGCAAGCGCTGGAGATTCCGTACTTTCTGCTGCCCGGCAACCATGACGACCGCGCGCAACTGCGCGCCGCCTTTCCCGACCACGATTACCTGCAAGGCGGCGGGCCGTTCATTCAGTACGCCATCGAAACCTATCCGCTGCGCCTGTTGGCGCTGGACACGGTGGTGCCGATGAAAAGCCATGGCGAACTTTGCCAGGACCGCCTGGACTGGCTGGCCGCGCGCCTGGCCGAACAGCCGGACCGGCCGACGCTGGTGTTGATGCACCACCCGCCGTTCCTGACCGGCATCGAACACATGGATGCCATCGGCCTTCTGGCCGGGGCGCCAGAGCTGGAACGCGTGGTGTCGCGCTTTCCCAATGTAGAACGGGTGCTGTGCGGGCATTTGCATCGCACTATCTTCCAGCGCTTCGGCGGCACGATCGCGTCAACCTGCCCGGGCACGGCACACCAGTTGGCGCTGGAGCTGGGGCCGCGTCCCACGCTGCAATACATCATGGAACCGCCGGGCTACCAGCTGCATTGGTGGCAAGGCACGAACCTGGTTACGCACCACGCGGTGCTTGGGGAATATCCCGGGCCCTATCCGTTTGCCTGAGCGCTGCGCCGAAGGGGCGCGCAGCGTTGTTTGCAGCCGTTTGGCTTGCCACGAATCCGTCATGTTTGCGCTGCACAATGAAAAGGTTTTCATAACAGGCAACAATGCGGATCTAACAATTAGATCGTCGAGACAGCATGTCATCCATCGTTCTGGATAACCTCACCAAACAGTACGGCGGCGCCGCCGCCATCCACGGCGTCAGCTTCACGGTGCCGGCGGGCAGCTTCACGGTGCTGCTGGGCCCATCCGGCTGCGGCAAGTCGACCACCCTGCGCATGATCGCCGGCCTGGACACGCCCACATCGGGCACCATCCGCATCGGCGATCGCGACGTTACGCAACTGCCGCCGGCCAAGCGCCGCATATCCATGGTGTTCCAGTCATACGCGCTGTTCCCGCATTTGTCGGTGCGCGAGAACATCCTGTTCGGGCTCAAGGTCCGCAAGGAACCCGCGCGCGACTTCGACCGCCGCTTGCAGCGCGTGGCCGGGCTGCTGGGCCTGGAGCATCTGCTGGACCGCAAGCCGTCGCAGTTGTCGGGCGGCCAGCAGCAGCGCGTGGCGCTGGGGCGCGCGGTGATTTCCGAAGCACCGGTGTGCCTGATGGACGAGCCGCTATCCAATCTGGATGCGCAGCTGCGCCACGAGATGCGCCGCGAGATCCGCGCCTTGCAGCAGGACCTGGGCATCACGATGGTGTACGTCACGCACGACCAGACCGAGGCGATGAGCATGGCCGCTCAGGTGGTGCTGTTGCGCGGCGGTCAGATCGAACAACACGACACGCCCGACGGCCTGTACGCACGGCCGGCCACCGAGTTCGCCGCGCGTTTCATCGGCACGCCGCCCATGAATCTGATCGGGCTTGCCGCCGCGAACGGCGCCGCCGTTATCGCCGGCACGCAAGGCCCCGTGATCGCCAACGCACCGGCCGGTGCCGTCAAGCTGGGCGTGCGCCCGGAACACATCCGCATCGACAGCACCGGCATACCGGTCATTGTCGAAAGCGTTGAATACTTCGGCGCGGATTCCATCGTGGTGTGCCGGGTAGGCGACACCAGCGGCGTGGCCGTACGAGTGGGCGGCCATTTGCGCGCCCGCGCCGGCGAGGCCCTGAACCTGTCCTGGCAGGACGGGCAACAGCATTTCTTTGCCGCCGATTCGGCGGTGATCAACACCGTCGGGCGCTAGAAGACGCCCATTGCACAGGAAAGGAAACGCCACCATGCGACGCATCGTACTGAAGACCCTGGCCGCCAGCCTGGCCGCCGCTTGCCTGTCCCTGCCGGCACAGGCGCAAAACAAACCCGTCGAGGTCGAGTTCTATTACCCGGTTGCCGTTGGCGGCCCGATCACCAAGATCGTCGACGACATGGTCGCGGACTTCCAGAAGGAAAATCCCGACATCAAGATCAAGCCGATCTACGCCGGCTCGTATCAGGATTCGATCGCCAAGGCGCTGACGGCGCTCAAGGGCGGCACGCCGCCGCAACTGGCCGTGCTGCTGTCCACCGACATGTTCACGCTGATTGATGAAGACGCCATCGTGCCGATCGATTCGCTGGCGAAAAGCGACGCCGACAAGAAGTGGCTGGGCAGCTTCTACGACGCGTTCATGCAGAACAGCCGCACGGGCGGCCACACCTGGGGCGTGCCGTTCCAGCGTTCGACCATCGTGATGTACTACAACAAGGACCTGTTCAAGGCAGCGGGCCTGGACCCCGAACGCGCGCCCGCCACCTGGGCCGAGCTGGTCGATTACGGCAAGAAGCTGACCAAGCAGGACGCCTCGGGCAACACCACGCAGTGGGGCATCGAGATCCCGTCGGGCGGCGCGTTTGCGTACTGGCTGTTCCAGGCGCTGACCACGCCGAACGGCGCGATCCTGATGAACGAAGCCGGTAACGAGGTCTACCTGGACAAGCCGGCGGTGGTGGAAGCCGCGCAGTTCTGGCGCGACCTGTCGGCCAAGCACAAGATCATGCCCACCGGCACCATTGACTGGGGCACCACGCCCAAGGACTTCCTGGAAAAGAAGGCCGCCATGGTCTGGACCACCACCGGCAACCTGACCAACATCCGCAAGAACGCCGACTTCCCGTTCGGCGTGGCGATGATGCCGCAGCAAAAGCGCGGCGGCAGCCCGACGGGCGGCGGCAACTTCTATATCTTCAAGAGCGGCACGCCGGCGCAGCAGCAGGCCGCGCTGAAGTTCGCGCAGTGGGTCACCACGCCGGAACGCGCGGCCGACTGGAGCATCGCCACGGGCTACGTGGCCGTGACGCCGGCCGCCTGGCAAACCGAAAAGATGAAGAAGTACGCGCAGGAAGTGCCGGCCGCCACGGTCGCGCGCGACCAGCTGGAGGTCAGCGTGGCAGAATTTTCCACGCATGAAAACCAGCGCGTCACCAAGACCCTGAACGACGCGCTGCAAGCGGCGTTGACGGGTTCGAAGACGCCGCAGCAGGCGCTGACCGACGCACAGCGCGAGGCCGACCGCATCCTGCGTTCCTACAAATAAACCGACAAGCACGATGAGCCGCTCTTTACATGCGCTTTATGGCTGGCTGCTGTTGCTGCCAGCCATCGTGCTGCTCGCCGCCTTCACGCATTACCCGGCGGTGGCGACGCTTTGGCACAGCTTTTTTTCCACGCCCAAGGGCGCGCGTCCGGCGCGTTTCGTGGGCCTGGAGAACTACGCCGTCATGCGTGACGACCCGGTGTTCTGGCAGTCGCTGTGGAACAACCTGTGGTTTGCGCTGGGCACGATCCCCACGTCCATCGGCATCGCGCTGATCATGGCGTTGTGGGTGAACCGCAACCTGAGCGGCCGCGGCTTTTTGCGCATGGCGTACTTCACGCCCACCGTGCTGCCGATGGTGGCGGTGGCCAACATCTGGCTGTTCTTCTACACGCCGCAGTACGGGCTGATCGCGCAGGTGATGGGTTGGTTCGGTTCGCCCGGCCCGAACTGGCTGGGCAACCGCGAAACTGCCTTGCCCGCGCTGATGCTGGTCACGGTGTGGAAAGAATCCGGCTTCTTCATGATCTTCTATCTGGCCGCCTTGCAGACCGTGTCGCCGTCGCTGCGCGAGGCCGCGATGCTGGAAGGCGCTTCGCGCTGGCAGTATTTCCGCCGCATCCTGTGGCCGCTGTTGATGCCCACCACGCTGTTCGTGCTGATCAATGCGCTGATCAACGCCTTCCGCCTGGTGGACCATGTGGTCGTCATGACGCGCGGCGGGCCGGATAACGCCAGCACCCTGCTGCTGTACTACATCTACCAGGTGGGTTTCAGTTTCTGGGACACGGCTTACGCCGCCACGCTGACCGTCGTGTTGCTGGTGGTGCTGGCGCTGACCGCGCTGTTCAAGTTCCGCTGGCTGGATCGCAGGACGCACTATCAATGAAAGACAAGCTAGATACCCTGGGCGCCTGGGCGCTTGGCCTGTTGTGGATCCTGCCGCTGGCCTACGCGATGTGGGCGGCTTTCCACCCACCCGCCTACGCAACCCGCTTCGAGCTGTTCGCGCCGTTGACGCTGGATAACTTCGTGCGTGCCTGGCACGCGGCGCCGTTTCCGCGCTATTTCCTGAACACCTTCCTGCTGGTGACGATGGTGTTGGCAGCGCAGTTGGTGCTGTCCACGTTGGCGGGCTACGCGTTCGCGCGCTTCGAATTCCGGGGCCGCGATTTCGTCTTCATGCTGGTGCTGCTACAGCTGATGATCATGCCCGACGTGCTGCTGGTAGAGAACTACCGGTCCATGAGCCAGCTGGGCGTCCGCGACACCGTGTTCGCCATCGGCCTGCCGTACTTCGCGTCGGCGTTCGGCATTTTCCTGTTGCGCCAGACCTTCAAGACGGTGCCGCGCGAACTGGAAGAGGCGGCGCGCATGGAAGGCGCGGGCCCCATGCAGATTCTGTGGAAGGTGTATGTGCCGTTGGCCAAGCCGATCTACGTGGCGTACGGGCTGGTGTCGGTCAGCCACCACTGGAACAATTTCCTGTGGCCGCTCATCATCACCAACTCGGTGGAATCCCGGCCGCTGACGGTGGGCTTGCAGGTGTTCTCGTCCACGGACCAGGGCATCGACTGGTCGGTCATTACCGCCGCCACGCTGATGTCGGCGGCGCCGCTGCTGATTGCCTTCCTGCTGTTCCAACGGCAATTCGTGCAGTCGTTCATGCGGGCGGGGATCCGCTAGCCTGTGGTCTGTGGTCTGCGGTCTGTGCGGCTGGCGCCGCGCACCCGAAAAAATCCCCGCCTTGAGCGGGGATTTGTTTTGTGGCGCTTGCCGAGAGCCGCGCCGTCAGTAGCCGACGGTCAGCCCCGGCAGGTCCACCGTGATGCGCGGGCGTTCCAGCGCCAGCGCCAGGTGCTCGGCGAACTCGCGGGCTTCCTTGGTGTCGGTGGACAGGGTGTCGTAACCCAGGGCATCGGCCACGCCCAGCACCTTATCCAGCAACAGCACTTTGCCGCTGGGCCGCAAGGGTTCGCAGCCCAGGGTTTCCCAGGCGCCGTCGAACCAATCGCGCGCATCGCTCTGGCGCTGCGGGGACGGCTCTACCGTGGCGGTCAGGTCCAGCGACCGGCGGGGGTCGAAAACAATGGTGATGTCGCTGCGCATAAGGGTTTCCTTGAAAGGGCGTCAGGCCGCAAGGGTAAGGCAAAAAACACCGGTCGGATTGTCCGCCCGGCGACATTGCTTACCACCCGCGCGAGGCTTCCCAGGTGACTTCGACGCCCGCTGCCTGCGATTGCCGCAGCATGTCCAGCAACGGAAACGCGCGTTCCTTCAGGCCCACCGTGCGCGCCATGGCCGCACGGGGCGCCTTGTCTTCGTCGTCTTCGTCGTCAAGCGGGCGTTCGGCGACCTCGATGGCGTGTTCGATGCCGGCGATGGCGGGGCCCAGTTGCTCCACCGTGAAAACGCCGCGTTCGGGGATCTTGTCGCCGATGGGTTTGCCCGCTGCCTGCAGAATGGGACCGGCGTGGTCGGACAGCATCAGGACCTCGGCCACGACCTTGGAGTGAAAGGTAATCAGCATATTGCGGTCTCCCTTATTGAATACGTTACATACACTACCGCAACGCCCCAGGGATGCCAACTGGCGCCCTCGCGCGCGCGACACGGCCCGGACACCGGGCACCCGCGCCGCTGGCTAGGCATTTGATTTTGTTCAGAGTTCCGCCCGCCGCGCGAACGCTTGCCGGACGGTTTGCACGCCCGATCCGCCCGATTGGGCCGCCAAATCAACTATCATTCCGGATGATTCCCGTGACACTGCCGGCCCGGACACCGTCCGTTTGATTCCCGCCTTGGTCACTCACCCAGAACTTCTTCAGACGCCCATGCTCCCCGAGCAACAAAAACAGCTTATCTCCCTGATCCAGGCCGCCGTTGCGCAGAGCCTTCCCGACGCCCAGGCCAATGTGCTGCTTGAGCGCCCCAAGGTCGCCGCCCACGGCGACGTCGCCACCAACGTAGCCATGCAGCTGGCCAAGCCGGCCCGCCGCAACCCGCGCGAACTGGCCCAGGCCATCGTGGACGCGCTGATGACCGCCCCCGGTGCCCGAGATCTGGTCGACAGCGCTGAAATCGCCGGCCCCGGCTTCATCAACCTGCGTATCACCGCCGCCGCGCGCCAGGCCGTCATCGCCGCCGTGGCCGAGCAGGGCGCAAGCTTTGGCCGCGCCCCGCGCAGCGGCGAGAAGATCCTGGTTGAATTCGTGTCGGCCAACCCCACCGGCCCGCTGCACGTGGGCCACGCGCGCCAAGCCGCGCTGGGCGACGCCCTGTGCCGCCTGTACGACGCCATCGGCTGGGACGTCACCCGCGAGTTCTACTACAACGACGCCGGCAACCAGATCCACAACCTGGCCATCAGCGTGCAGGCGCGTGCCCGTGGCCTGACGACGGAATCCCCCGACTGGCCGGAAGACGGCTACAAGGGCGACTACATCGCCGACATCGCGCGCGACTTCCAGGCCGGCAAGACCATCCAGCCGTCCGACGGCGAACCCGTCACCGCCACCGGCAACATCGACAACCTGGACGACATCCGCGTTTTCGCCGTAGCGTACCTGCGCCGCGAACAAGACCTGGACTTGCAGGCGTTCGGCCTGGCGTTCGACAACTACTACCTGGAAAGCTCGCTGTACACGTCGGGCCGCGTCGAAGCCACCGTCAAGGCGCTGGTTGCCGGCGGTCATACCTATGAAGAAGGCGGCGCGCTGTGGCTGCGCACCACCGAACTGGGCACGGGCGACGACAAAGACCGCGTCATGCGCAAAAGCGAAGGCGGCTACACCTACTTCGTGCCGGACGTGGCGTATCACAAGGCCAAATGGGAACGCGGCTTTCACCGCGCCGTGAACATCCAGGGCAGCGACCACCACGGCACCGTGGCCCGCGTGCGCGCCGGCTTGCAGGCGCTGGAAGAGGGCATTCCCAAGGATTACCCGTCGTACGTGCTGCACAAGATGGTCAAGGTGATGCGCGGCGGCGAAGAGGTCAAGATCTCCAAGCGCGCCGGCAGCTACGTCACCATGCGCGACCTGATCGACTGGGTGGGCCGCGACGCCGTGCGCTACTTCCTGATCCAGCGCCGCGCCGACACCGAATTTGTATTTGACGTGGACCTGGCCTTGTCGAAAAGCGACGAGAACCCGGTCTATTACATCCAGTACGCGCACGCTCGCATCTGCACGATGATCAACAACGCCGGCATGCCCGCCGCTGACGTGGCCGCCGCCGATACGTCCTTGCTGACCGCGCCGTCCGAATTCGCGCTGATGCAACGCCTGGCCGAATTCCCCAACGTGGTGGCGTTGGCGGCGCAAGACCTGTCGCCGCACCACATCGCGTTCTGGCTGCGCGACTGCGCCTCGGACTTCCACGCCTGGTACAGCGCCGAACGCGTGCTGGTGGACGACGTGGCCCTGAAGCTGGCCCGCCTGCGCCTGGCCGCCACCACGCGTCAGGTCCTGGCCAACGGCCTGGAACTCATGGGCGTATCCGCGCCCGAGCGGATGTAACATCGGTTCATGGCAACAAAGCGCAAACCCCCCCGCCGTTCCTCCGGCGAAAGCGGCAGCACCCTTTACGGGGCGCTCGCCGGCCTGCTCATCGGTCTGATCGTGGCCGCCGTCGTGGCCTTCTACGTCACCAAGGCCCCGATCCCCTTCGTGGACCGGGCCACTCGCCAGGGCGACCCCGGCAAGCTGCCCGATCCGCGCCAGGCGCCGGACCCAAACGCCGGCCTCTACGGGCGCGACGGCGCGGCGGGCGCGCCACCCACCGGCCCCACCGCCACCGCTCCGGCGCCGCTACCGGGCGCCGGCACGGGCTCGGGCGCCGCGTCCAAGCCTGACGAAACCCCGTCCCGGCTGGACGATCTGGGCGCGCTGATCGCCACGCTACCGTCCACCGCCAAACCGCAAGCCGCCGCGCCTGCGGCCAGCACCCCCGGCACCGCGCCCACGCCTTTGTCCAAGCCCGCGCCAGCGCCCACGCCGGCTCCTGCCGCCAAGGCCGCCGCGCCGGCCGCAACCGGCACGTACTACCTGCAAGCCGGCGCATTCCGAGGCGAAAACGACGCGGAATCGCTCAAGGCCCGCATTATTCTGCTGGGCTTGCCGGTTGCCGTGCAAAAGGCCGAAGTGAACGGCAAGCCGCTGAACCGCGTGCGCGTCGGCCCGTTTGCGCGGCTGGACGACATGAACCGGGCGCGCGGCCGCCTGGGCGAAAACAAGATCGAAACCGCCGTGGTGCGCCAGTAGCGCGATGCGGCGCCATTTTTTTCATTGAACTAATCCGGCCCCGGGCCTGTCTGTAACTTTTTACTCAGGAACCTCTCATCCATGTTGTCCCCCAAGATCGTTCGCATCATGGCCGCGGCCGCGCTGACCGCCTCCGCGTTCTTCAGCCCGGTTAGCCACGCCCAAGGCACCCAAGCCTACGTGGCCATCAACCCGCCGCTGCCCTCCGATACCCCGGGCAAAGTGGAAGTGCTGGAATTCTTCGCCTACACCTGCCCGCACTGCGCCGCCATGGAACCCATGGTCGAAGCCTGGGCCAAGACCGCGCCGTCGGACGTCGTCCTCAAGCAAGTGCCCATCGCCTTCAATGCCGGCATGAAGCCGCTGCAACAGGTCTACTACACGTTCATGGCCCTGGAACGCCCCGACCTGCACGCCAAGTTCTTCACCGCCATCCACGGCGAAAACAAGCGCCTGTTCGACAAGAAGTCGATGGGCGAATGGGCCGCCTCGCAAGGCGTGGACCGCGCCAAGTTCGATTCCGTGTTTGACTCGTTCAGCGTGCAAACCCAAGTGCAGCGTGCCACGCAGCTGGCCGACGCCTACCGCATCGACGGCACCCCGTCGTTTGCCGTCGGCGGCAAGTTCATGACCTCGCCGGTCATGGCGGGCAACAGCTATGAAGGCGCCCTGAAGGAAGTCGACAAGCTGGTCCCGATGGCGCGCAACAAGTAAGTCACGCGCCCCCCTTCGCTTCATCGTGCAAAACGCCTCGGCCACATGGCCGGGGCGTTTTTCTTTGGGAAATCGTTGAGAAAGTCTTCCCTCTTTCTGATTTGCCGGGGCTACACTTTTGCCACAAGAATTCGCCGCGACGACGGCATCAAAAGGGTGGAAGACAAATGAAGCAGCAATTCCTGCGTAAACGCGCGGCACAAGCGCTTGGCCTGTGCCTGGCATTGACCGCCATCGCCACGCACGCCAACACGGCGGACGGCGTGAAGATCGGCGTACTGACGGACATGGCGGGCGTTACCGCCGACGCCACCGGCAAGGGCTCGGTGGAAGCCGCCCGACTGGCTATCGAAGAAATGGGCGGCACGGTGCTGGGCAAACCCATCTCGCTGGTCTCGGGCGACCACCAACACCGCCCCGACATCGGCAGCAGCATGGTCCGCAAGTGGTACGACACCGACGGCGTGGACGTTGTGGTGGACGTGCCCAATTCCTCGGTCGCGCTGGCGGTGCAGGGCATCGCGCGTGAAAAGAAAAAACTCGTGCTGTTCTCCAGCCCCGGCACCACCGCGCTGTCGCAGGCGCAGTGCTCGCCTTACGGCGTGCAGTGGACGTACACCACCTACGCCTTGTCGCGCGGCACCGCCACCGCCGTGGTGAACGAAGGCAACAAGCGCTGGTTCATCCTGGCGTCGGACTACGCCTTCGGCAAACAGCTGGCGGCGGACACGGAAACCGTCGTGAAAGCCAATGGCGGCGAAGTCGTAGGCACCGTGTTCCACCCCCTGAACGCGTCGGACTTTGCGTCGTTCCTGTTGCAGGCGCAGGGGTCAAAGGCGCAGATCATTGCCATTGCGAATGCGGGCGGCGACACGATTTCGGCCATCAAGCAGGCGGCGGAATTCGGCATTGGCGGCGCACAACAGCTGGCAGCGATGCTGCTGCTGATCACGGACGTGCACAGCCTTGGGCTGCAGGCGGCGCAGAAAACCTACCTGACGGTGCCGTCGTACTGGGACATGAACGAGGGCACGCGCGCCTTCACCAAGAAGTTCGAGGCGCGCGTCGGCCGCCCGCCCACCTTCCTGCAAGCCGGTGTGTACGGCCAGGTGCGGCACTACCTGCAAGCGGTGAAGGCGGCCGGCACGGCGGACTCGGACGCAGTGATGGCCAAGATGAAATCGCTGCCCATCGATGACCCGTTCAGCATGAACGCACGCATCCGCGAAGACGGCCTGGTGGTGCGCGACATGATGCTGGCGCAAGTGAAGACCCCCGCGCAGTCCAAGGCCCCGTGGGACTACTACAACATCGTGCGCAGCATTCCCGGGGACACGCTGGCCTGGCCGCTGTCGGACAGCCAATGCCCGCTGGTCAAGCGATGACGCGGCCCAAGCCTGACGCCGGGGCTGCCCCGCGCGCGCAGCCCCGGGGCGATGCCGTCACGCTGGCCGACTTCGGCAGCTTCTACGCGGGCGGCAGGCCGGTGCGCGTGGCCGGGCTGCCGCAGCGCGAGATTGCTTTCACAAAAAGCGCGTCGCTGGCGTATGACCCGAATGGCCTGTACCACTTCGAGCAGGCGTATGTGCAGTACTTCATCCCGGCCCGCTTGGCACATCCGCTGCCCATCGTGCTGCTGCACGGCGGCGGCATGACGGGCGCGATGTGGGAACAGACGCCGGACGGTCGCGCGGGCTGGATGCAGCACTTTTTGCGCCAGGGCCACGCGGTGTATGTGGTGGACAACGTCGAACGCGGCCGCGCCGGCTGGGCGCCGTTTGAGCAGGTGTGGCCCGAGGCGCCCATCATGCGTACCGCCGAAGAAAGCTGGTCGTTGTTCCGTCTGGGCCGCGCCGAGGATTTCGGGATGCGCCGCCCCTTCGCGGGGCAGCGCTTTCCGGTGGGTGCGTTCGACGATTTCATCCGGCACGCGGTGCCGCGCTGGCTGAGCAACAACGAGGCGGCGTTGCACGGTTTCTGCGCGGCGCTGGATCGCATCGGACCCTGCGTGGTCGTGGCGCACAGCCATGGCGGCGAGGTCGCTTACCGGGCGCTTCATGCGCGGCCCGATCTGGTGCGTGGTGTGATCGGCATCGAACCGTCGGGCTACTCCGCCGACGTCACGGCCGCCGCCGTGGCGAACAAGCCGTTCCTGTTCGTCTATGGCGACTATCTGGACGCCACGCCGCTATGGCAACGCCTGTGCGCAAGCGGGCGGGACTATGCAGAATCGTTGGCACGCCACGGCGCCCGGGTAGACACGTGGCGGCTGGCCGACATGGGTATCGCCGGCAATTCGCACATGCCGATGATGGACGACAACAGCGACGACATCGCCGCCCGCATCGGCGCGTGGATCCGCGGCGGCGTCACATAAGCCGGCGGCGCTATGCGCTGACCGCCGCCGCTTTTCCCAGCGCCTGGGTCAGGTCCGCGATGATGTCCTCGGGCGCTTCCAGGCCGATGTGCAAGCGCACCAGCGCGTTCTCGCCTTCGCCCCAATAGCGGTGCTTGGACAAATCCTTGGGCGACACCAGCTGCACCAGGCTTTCGTAGCCGCCCCACGAAAAGCCGATGCCGAACAACGTCAGGGCATCCACGAACGCGCGCGCGGCGGCGGGCGACAAGCGCAACTCAACCGACAGCATGCCGTTGGACCCGGAGCAATCGCGCTGCCACAGCGCGTGGCCGGGATCTTCAGGCAACGCCGGGTGGAAAAGGCGCACGGTTTCGGGGCGACTCTTGAAGAATTCGCACACCTGCAAGGCATGGCGCGCGTGCTGCGCCATGCGGATCGGCATCGTGCGCACGCCGCGCAGCGCCAGCCAGGCGTCGTCGGCGCTGATGGAATAACCCATCGCGTACTGCGTGCGGTTCAGCTTTTTGGCAATGCCTTCGTCGTTGGTCACCACCGCGCCCAGCATCAGGTCCGAGTGCCCGCCCACGTACTTCGTGCCGGCAATGATCGACACCTGCGCCCCCAGCGTCAACGGACGGTAGATGTAGCCCGAGCCCCAGGTGTTATCGGTGGCCAGCACCAACCCGTGGCGCTTGGCGAAGGCGGCCATGGCGCCCATGTCCAGCATTTCAAACAGCAGCGAGCCGGGCGATTCCACGTACAGCAGTTTCGTGTTGGGCTGCACCAGCGCGTCCAGGTCGTCGTCGGCCGCGAAGTAGGTGATGTCGATGTTCATGCGCTTGAGCACGGCGTCGTCCAGTTCCCGCATCGGGCCGTAGACGCAATCGGAGATCAGCGCGTGGTCGCCGGCCGAGCACAGCGCCATCATCACCATCGTCATCGCGGACAAGCCCGAGGGCGCCAGGTAGCAATGCGTGCCGCCTTCCAGCTGCGTAAAGACCTGTTCCAGCGCGGCGTGGGTGTCCATGCCCATGCGGCCATAGGTGGTGGCGCGACCGCCTTCGGCCTTGCTGCGCTGCGCTTGTTCCAGCGCGGCCAGGTTCTGGAACCGCACGGTGCTGGCGCGCATCGGCGGCAGCGGCACGGGCGCGGTACCGGTCTGGGGGTCGAACGGGGCGGTGCCCGCGTGCTGCAAAACCGTATCGATGTGTTTGGAGGTCATCTTCGAAGGAACGCTGGAGAAATGAACAGGGCCGGACTCGGGGCGAACAGGGTGAACCATATCAGGCGTGGCGGCGCCTGTCCCTAGGCGGTGACCCAACTGACCGTTTCGGGCAGGTCGGCGCGGCGCGTGCGGTAGCTGTTGGCCGGATGATCGGCGTCGGCATAGCCGAACGAGATGCCGCAGACCACGCGCCGGTCGGCGTCGATGCCCAGCACGTCGCGCAGTACCTCGGGGTACATCGCCAGCGACGCCTGGGCCACCGTGGCCACGCCGTTGGCCTGCGCCGCCAGCAGGAAGTTGGCGACGTAGCCGCCGCAATCCATCGCGCCGTATTCGCCCAGCGCTTCGTCGGTGGTGATGATGGCTACGTGCGGCGCATCAAACAGCTGGAAGTTGCGCAACTCTTGCCTGCGATAGGCGTCGCGATCACCGCGCGCCACGCCCACCGCGCCGTACAGCTGAAAGCCCGATTCGCGGCGGCGCGCCAGGTATTCGTTGCGGTATTCGCGGGGGAAGGGGAAGTCGGGGGTGAAGCCCGACGCCGCATCGGCTTGTTGCGCGCGCGCCAGCAGCGCGGCGCGCAAGCGATCGGTACCCGCGCCTTCGGTCACCGCGACCCGCCAGGGCTGGCAGTTGCACCATGACGCCGTGCGCTGGGCCAGCGTCAAGATGCGTTCGATGACGTCGCGCGGCACGGGCGCGGGCAGGAAGGCACGGCAGCTGTGCCGGGCCAGCAGCTGGGCGTGCAGCGCGGCGTCGGGGCCGGCTGCGGTGTCGAGGCCGGGGCCAGCGTGGGAGGCATGTCGGGCCGGGGCGGCTTGCGATGTTTCGGACGCTTGCGATGTTTCTGGCGCTTGCGATGCTTCTGGCGCTTGCGATGCTTCTGGCGCTTGCGATGCTTGCGATGCCTGCGCGGCGTTTGTCGTCATGGCGTGTCTCTCTCTGTCCTTGGGGTTCCGTGGCAGCGCTGAACTGCGGGGAATTTGCCCTTATGATGCCATTCTCCGGGCTACCCGGCGCCCACCTCCACCAGGCCACGTCCCATGCTGCCCTTCGACACCCTGATCGCTTTTTTCGGCATTGCCGTGCTGCTGGCGCTGACGCCCGGGCCGGACAATGTGTTCGTGCTGATGCAGTCCGCTATCTGGGGACGCAAGGCGGGCATGCTGGTGGTGCTGGGGCTGTGCACCGGTCTGCTGGGCCACACGGCCGCCGTCGCCCTCGGGCTTGCCGCCGTGTTCGCGGCCTCGCCCATGGCGTTCACGGCGCTTAAGCTGGCGGGTGCGGCGTACCTGACATACCTGGCGTGGCAGATCCTGCGCGCCCCCGTGGAATCGGAAGACGGCAAACGGCCCGAACCGCTCAAGCCCGGCGCGCTGTACCGGCGCGGCATCGTCATGAACCTGACCAACCCAAAGGTGCTGCTGTTCTTCTTCGCCTTCCTGCCGCAATTCACCACGCCCGCGCTGGGCCCGGTCGGCTTGCAGGTCATGCAGCTGGGCGCCGTGTTCATGGTGTCGACGTTGCTGGTGTTCGGCGCCATCGCGTTCTTTTCCGGCGCGTTCGGCGAACTGCTGCAACGCTCGGTCACGGCCAAGCGTTGGCTCAATCGCATCGCCGCCCTGGTGTTCGTGGGCCTTGCCGTCAGGCTGGCCACGGCGACACGCTGACGGGTCCGGTCATGAACCCGCCGCGCTTGTCGATCACGCAGCCGTGAACCGCACAATGCCGTCGTCGCCGGTGGCACGACGCAGCTTGCCCTCGAAATACAGCGCATGCAGGTGCGCCAGCGCTTCGCCCATGGCGAAGGTCAGCTGATGCAGGTCCAGCTTGCGCTTGAACAGCACCGGCAAGATGTCCGTCGTTGACTGCGGCTGCGCGGCGCATGCCTCAAGCACTTCGGCCAGACGATCGCGGTGGTGTTCGTGCTGCTGCGCAATGCGCTCGTGCAGGCCCTTGAACGGCCGCCCGTGCGAGGGCAGCACCAGCGCGTCGCGGGGCAGGCCGGCGTAGCCGTCCAGCGACCGCAGGTACAGCGGCAAGGGGTTGGCGTCGGGCTCGTAATCGAACACGCTGATGTTGGTGGAAATGCGCGGCAGCACCATGTCGCCCGAGATCAGCACGTTCAGGTCGACGCTGTACAGCGAGGCGTGTTCCGGCGCGTGGCCGTAACCCACGATCACGCGCCAGTCGTGGTCACCGATGCGCACCTGATCGCCGTGCATGATGCGCGTGTAGCGGGCGGGCACCGCCGGCACCAGGTTGGGGTAGTAGTTGGCGCGCTGGCGGATCTGCTCTTGCGCGTCCAGGTCCATCAGGCCATGGCGCGCAAAGTGTTCGACGGCGGACTGGCCGCCCGGGCCGCCGCCCGCTTCGTTACGGCGCGACGACCACAACGAGGCCACCATGAAGTCCGTCATCGTCATCCACAGCCGCGCGTTCCAGCGTTCGCACAGCCAATGCGCCAGGCCGATGTGGTCGGGGTGCATATGCGTGACCAGGACGCGCAGCACGGGCAGGCCTTCCAGTTCGTTCTTGAAGACGTCTTCCCACAAGGCCTTGACCTCGTCGCGCGAGATGCCACAGTCAACGATGGTCCAGCCGTCCTGGCCGTCGATGCGGTCGCGCAGCAGCCAGAGGTTGATATGATCCAGCGCGAACGGCAGCGGCATCCGGATCCACTTGACGCCTTCCGCCACCACATGGGCCCGGCCGGCTTCGGGCTGGAAGTCCGCCCAGGGGTACTGCAATTTCTGTTCGTTGGGGTTCATTGCCTCTTGCTCCACGCTTGACGTTGACGTCAAGTCATCATAATTTACGTTTACGTAAACTGCCACACGCCGCATGCCCTCGTCAACCTGGACCATCTCTGAGCTCGCCCGCGAGTTCGACGTCACGCCTCGCACGATCCGCTTCTATGAAGACCAGGGTATCGTCAGCCCGGCGCGCGAGGGCCGCAACCGCATCTTTGGCCCGCGCGACCGAACGCGCCTGAAACTGGCGCTACGCGGCAAACGCCTGGGCTTGCAGCTGTCTGAAATCCTGACGCTGATCGACATGTACGACGGCCCCGGCGATACCGAAGTGCAATTGCGCCAGTACCTCAGCGTGCTGGAGCAGCACCGCGACACGCTGGAACAACAGCGCCGCGACATCGAAGACACCTTGCAGGAAATTGCGCAGCAGGAACGCGAATGCCGCGCGCTGCTGGCGCAAAAACCCTGAGGGCGCGCACGTGGCGGCCCTGCAAACCCTTGCGCTGTTCGTCCTGACGGCGCTGGCCGAAATCATCGGCTGCTACCTTCCATACCTGTGGTTGCGCAAGGGCCATTCCATCTGGCTGCTTGCCCCGGCCGCGGCCAGCCTGGCGCTTTTCGCGTGGCTGCTGACGCTGCACCCCGCCGCCTCCGGCCGCGTCTACGCCGCTTACGGCGGCGTGTACATCGGCATGGCGTTGATGTGGTTGTGGGCGGTTGACGGCGTGCGGCCCAGCGCAAGCGACTGGCTGGGCGTGGGCCTGTGCCTGGCCGGCATGCTTGTGATCATGTTCGGACCCCGCCCGACCTGACGCGGCGCGGCCTGCGCGGCCCGGCCTACGCGGCCCGACCTGCACAGCCCGACCTCCCCCCGTCGGCGCCTCAGAAAGTTCCGATCAAAAATAAGACTTATCCAATATCTTTGCGTCCGACAGGAAGGCAAGATCGGCAATCGCCATCCCCGCTGCATCGCGGCCGTGATTGCCCGAAGCCCTTGCGCGCCTTCCTTCGGCTTTGCTTCTGTCTTGCCGGGTTCTTGCGGCGGCGCACGGTGGTCAATGGCGGTGTCTCTGGCAACAGGATTCCTCATGCACACGAAGCCCCAACACCCCATCCTCGACCGCCAACCGCAATTGCGCATCGCCGCCGACGCGGCCGGCTTTGAATGCCTGGATACGCATTGGCGGGGCTTGTCGGCGATGTACCGTTTCCAATGCACCGCAGGGCACCAATTCCAGCGCACGCTGCAAACTTTCGGCCGCGCGCTGCAAGTCAAATGCCCGTTATGCGCGGCCGAGGCCAACTTCACACGCTTGGGCGAACTGGCGCAGAAGAACGGGGTCACCTGCCTGGAGCCGCACTGGCTGGGCTGGGATGTACCGCATCGCTTTCAATGCGACGCCGGCCACGCCTGGAACCGCAAGGGCAACAAGGCGCTGCAACGTATCGGTTGCGCCGTGTGTGGGCGCGACGCGGGCTACCGGCGTCGGCGCGACGACCTGCTGGTGCGTATCCAGAAGACCGCCATCGCGCGCGGCGGGCAGTGCCTGGATACCGCCAGCCCGCGCGGGCAAAAGAGCTTTCAGTTCCGCTGCGGCGCGGGGCACGAATGGGAAGCGGCGGGTGCGGATGTGCTGCGTCGAACCTGGTGCCCGGAATGCGCGCGCCTGCGCAAGGTCGAAGGCTATCGGCATCCTGACGGCCTGGCCCGCCTGCAACGCAAGGCCAAAGAGCGCGGCGGCCTGTGCCTGTCGGACGCGTATCGCGGGCTGGGCGTGCGGTATCGATTCCGCTGCGCCGACGGCCACGAATGGCTGACCACCGGCGGCAAAATTCTGCTGGGCAGTTGGTGCGGCGTTTGCGCCAACTTGAACAAGCGGCTGGGCATCGAGGCCGCGCATCAGGCGGCCCGCGATCGCGGTGGCGAATGCCTGACGTCCGTGTACTTGAACACCACCCGAAAAATGCACTGGCTGTGTCATCGCGGTCACGATTGGCATGCGCCGTTCGCGTCGATTCGCGCGGGCCATTGGTGCGCGCAGTGCGCCCACATGGCCCGCATCACCAATGCCAAATCGTTGGCCGCCATGCGTTATCGGGTCATGGGGCTGCCGGTGGATGACCGCGGGCTGCCTCACAAGCCCAGGCTTAATCGGCCTTGATATTGCCTTCTTTGATCAGGCGGGCGTTGTTGGTGAATTCCGCCTGCACCTGCTTGGCAAACGCCTCGCCGGTCGCGGTGCCCGGTTGCAGATACGACTTGGCCAGCAGGTCCTGGAAATCAGCGCTGGCCACCGCGCGCGTCAGCGCCGCCAGCAGCGGCTGGGACACGGTGGGCGGCAAGTTGGCGGGCGCAAACACGCCGAAGTTCGAGTAGTACTGCGCCTGCGGCAACTTCAGTTCGGCCATCGTCGGCACGTCGGGCCATGCGGCCAGGCGTTGCGGCGCCATCACCGCCAGCGGCTTTAACGCGCCGTTAGCCACGTGCGGCAGCACCACGTCGCTATTGACCACCAGCAATTCCACCACGCCGCCCAGCCCGTCGGTCAGCGCCTGACTGTTGCCCCGATAGGGCACGTGCAGCATCTGCGTGCCGGTCTGCCTGGTGACGGCGGCCATGCCGATATGCGCCACGGTGCCCTGGCCCGGCGTGCCGTAACGCACGCCTTCCGGATGCGACTTGGCGTAGTCGATCAAGCCCGCAAAGTCCTTGACCGGCAGGGCCTTGGTGGCAACGATGGCCACCGGCGCGACGGCCACGCTGGCCACCGGCGTCAGGTCCTTCATCGGGTCGTAGTTGGTCTTGGCCAGATGCGGGAAGATCGTCAGCGGGCTGGTCGACGCCAGCAGCAGCGTCGTACCGTCCGGCTGCGAACGCGCAACGAAGTCAGTGCCCACCGAAGCGCCCGCGCCCGGCTTGTTTTCAACGATGACCGTAACGTTGGCTTCCTTGCGCAGCACGTCGCCCAAACGGCGGCCGATGGCGTCCGCGCTACCGCCCGCCGTGTACGGCACCACCAGCGTGATGGGTTTGGCGGGCCAGCCTTGGGCCATGGCGCCGCTTGCCACGATTGCCAGGGCCGCCCCCGCGGCCTTGATCAGCAAAGTCTTCTTTTTCATATTGTCCTGGTGATGTTGCGTAGCACTGCGTGAGGTAAAGCGTCGGGCGAACAGGCCCGTCAGGCCGTCAGATAGCGTTGCGCCAGGCGAACCCAGTACGACGCGCCCGCCGGAATCAACGAATCATTGAAGTCATAGCTGGCGTTGTGCAACATGCACGGGCCCAGCCCGTGGCCGGCCATGCGGTGTTCGCCATCGCCGTTGCCCAGGAAGACATAGCAACCCGGCTTTTCCTGCAACAGGAACGCGAAGTCTTCCGATGCCATGGCGGGTTCGATCGTCAGCGCGCGTTCGTCGCCGACCACATCGCGCATGACCTGCATGCAGAATTCCGTTTCGGCCACGGTGTTGACCAGCGCCGGGTAGCGGCGTTCGAAGAACACGTCGGCCTCGCAGCCGTGCGCGGCGGCGATGTTGCCGGCTATTTCGTTCATGCGGCGTTCGATCAGGTCGACGACCTCGGTGCGATACGCCCGCACCGAGCCGCCCAGCCACGCCGTGTTCGGAATGACGTTGATGACGCTGCCGCCTGCCTGCACCTGCGTGATCGACAGCACCGCCGCGTCCAGCGGACGCTTGCTGCGGGTCAGGATGGTTTGCAGCGCCTGGCCGATGGCGAACAGCGCGGGCACCGGGTCGTTGCAATCCTGCGGCGCGGCGGCGTGGCCGCCCTTGCCCTTGACGGTGATCTTGAAGCCATTGGCCGCCGCCATCATCGGGCCGGCGCATACGCCGAACGCACCGGCCGGCAGGCCCGGCCAGTTGTGCATGCCAAATACGGCTTCACAGGGAAAACGTGTAAACAGGCCGTCCTGGATCATGGCGCGGCCGCCAGCGCCGCCTTCCTCGGCAGGCTGGAAACACAGGTAGACGGTGCCATCAAAGCCGCCGGCCGTCTGCAAGTGCCGCGCCGCCGCCAGCAGCATGGCGGTGTGGCCATCATGGCCGCAACCGTGCATCTTGCCGTCATGGCGCGAGCGGTGTTCAAACTGGTTTTCTTCCTGCATGGGCAGGGCGTCCATGTCGGCGCGCAACATGATGGCCCGGTCCGACGTGCCACGCTTGATCACGCCCACCACACCGGTCTTGGCGATGCCCGTATGCGTCTCGACGCCCCAGCCGCGCAGCGTGTCCGCCACCACTTTGGCGGTTCGGTGCTCTTCGTAGCACAGCTCCGGGTGCATATGGATATCGCGCCGCAGCGCCACAATTTCGTCCAGATTGGATAGTTCAAGCACGGCACACTCCGCTTCGGTCAGGCAAATTCGGGGGACAGGCAGGCATAGTAAACAGCGTTCTTCCCCATGAAAGCGGCAAATTCCTAGGGATAACCCGACTCCAATTTACGTTTACGTAAACGTAATATTTGCGGTGCATCATTGCGCGGCGACACCGGATCGGCGCATGATGAGCCACACGATGGCGGCACGGCGCTGGCCACAGGCGCCCATAAGAATGTAAGCACCCACTATCACGGAGACATCGATGAACCTTCCCGGCCTGAACTTCGACCTGGGCGAAGACCTGGACATGCTGCGCGACGCCGTGCGCAATTTTGCGCAGGCCGAGATCGCTCCGCGCGCTGCCGAGGTGGATCGCAGCGACCAGTTCCCGATGGACCTTTGGCGCAAATTCGGTGAGCTTGGCGTGCTGGGCATGACGGCCGACGAAGAATACGGCGGCGCCAACATGGGCTACCTGGCCCATATGGTGGTGATGGAAGAAATCTCGCGCGCCAGCGCCTCGGTCGGCCTGTCATACGGCGCGCACTCGAACCTGTGCGTGAACCAGATCAACCGCAACGGCACGGCCGCACAAAAGGCCAAGTACCTGCCCAAGCTGATCTCCGGCGAACACGTGGGCGCCTTGGCCATGAGCGAACCGGGCGCCGGCTCGGACGTGGTCAGCATGAAACTGCGCGCCGACAAGAAGGGCGACCGCTACGTGCTGAACGGCACCAAGATGTGGATCACCAACGGCCCCGACGCCGACACACTGGTGGTCTACGCCAAGACCGACCCCGAGGCCCACCAGCGCGGCATCACCGCCTTCCTGGTCGAAAAAGGCTTCAAGGGCTTCTCGGTGGCGCAAAAGCTGGACAAGCTGGGCATGCGCGGCAGCCACACGGGTGAACTCGTGTTCCAGGACTGCGAAATCCCCGAAGAAAACGTGCTGGGCCAGGTCAACGGCGGCGTCAAGGTGCTGATGAGCGGGCTGGACTACGAACGCGCCGTCTTGTCCGGCGGCCCGCTGGGCATCATGCAGGCCGTGATGGACGTGGTGGTGCCCTACATCCATGACCGCAAGCAGTTTGGCCAGGCCATCGGCGAATTCCAGCTGATCCAAGGCAAGGTCGCCGACCTGTACACCACGCTGCAAGCCAGCCGCGCCTTCTGCTACCAGGTCGGCAAGAACCTGGACAAACTGGGCGCCGAACACGTGCGCCAGGTGCGCAAGGACTGCGCCGCATTGATCCTGTACACGGCCGAGAAAGCCACGTGGATGGCGGGCGAAGGCGTGCAGATCCTGGGCGGCAACGGCTATATCAACGAATACCCGGTGGGGCGCCTGTGGCGCGACGCCAAGCTGTATGAAATTGGCGCGGGCACCAGCGAAATCCGCCGCATGCTGATCGGCCGCGAACTGTTCAACGAAACCGCCTGACACGCCGGCCGAGCGCCCCACCATGATCCGCATGTCCGATGTCCAGCATATCGAGCAGGCCCCCGCCCCGGGGCCCTCGGCGCTGGACGTGGCGCGGATCATCCTGGCCGGGTTTGACCGCCACTACGCGCTGTTTCGCTACAGCGCGCAGCGGGCCAAGGCGCTGTTCGAATCGGGCGACTGGCACGGCATCCAGCACCTGTCGCGCGAACGCATCGAGTACTACGACATGCGTGTGCGCGAATGCGCCACGCAGCTGGAAGCGGTGCTGCGCGGCCGCCCGGAAGGCGCGCTGGACGACCTCCCCGGCCACAACGGCAACGCCAACGGCAACGGCGTGGCCGTACCCGCCCTGACCGGCGCCCAGACCGCCTACTGGCAACAGATCAAGCAGGAATTCGTGGGCCTGCTGGGCGAGCACAAGCAGCCGGAATGCGCCGAGACTTTCTTCAATTCCGTCTCGTGCCGCCTGTTGCACCGCGACTATTTCCACAACGATTTCCTGTTCGTTCGGCCCGCCGTTGCCACCGACTATCTGGACAGCAGCACGCCGTCGTACCGGGTGTATTACCCGGCAACCGACGGCCTGGAAAAAAGCCTGATCCGCATGGTGGCCGACTTCGGCCTGGCGCTGCCTTTCGAAGACTTGCCGCGCGATACGCGCATGCTGGCGCGCGCCGCCGTCGCGCAATTGCGCACGCTGCTGCCGCGCCACGTGGGCCGGCGAATCGCCAGCGATTGCCAGATCCATGCGCTGGGCTCGCTGTTCTTTCGCAACAAGGGCGCCTACATCGTCGGCCGCCTGATCAACCAGACCACCGTCTACCCCTTTGCCGTGGCGCTGACGCGCAACCCGGCGGGCCAGGTCACGCTGGACGCGCTGCTGCTGGGCGCCGACGACCTGAGCACGCTGTTCAGCTTCACACGCGCCTATTTCCTGGTCGACATGGAAACGCCGGCCGCCGTGGTGAACTTCCTGGCCAGCCTGTTGCCGCGCAAGCCAAAGGCCGAGCTCTACACCATGATCGGCCTGCAAAAGCAGGGCAAGACGCTGTTCTACCGCGACTTCCTGCATCACCTGGCCCATTCGCGCGACGCCTTCGACATTGCGCCCGGCATCAAGGGCATGGTGATGTGCGTGTTCACGCTGCCGTCCTATCCCTATGTGTTCAAGCTCATCAAGGACCGCATCGACAAAGACGGCATGGACCACGCCACCGTGCGGCGCAAGTACCAGATGGTCAAGCTGCATGACCGCGTGGGCCGCATGGCCGATACCTGGGAGTATTCGCAGGTGGCGTTGCCGCGCAGCCGCTTCGCGCCCGCCTTGCTGGACGAACTGCGCCGCCTGGTGCCCAGCCTGATCGAAGAAACGGCCGACACGGTGGTCATCCGCCACGTCTACATCGAACGGCGGATGACGCCGCTCAATATCTATCTGCGCCAGGCCTCCGACGCCTTGCTGGACCCCGCCGTGCGTGAATACGGCGACGCCATCCGCCAGTTGGCCGCCGCCAATATCTTCCCCGGCGACATGCTTTACAAGAACTTCGGCGTGACGCGCCTGGGCCGTGTCGTCTTTTATGACTACGACGAAATCCAGCGCATGACCGAGATGAATTTCCGGCGCATTCCGCCGGCTCCCAACGAAGAAGCGGAAATGGCGTCCGAACCCTGGTACGCCATCGGACCGAACGACGTATTTCCCGAAGAATTCGGCCGCTTCCTGCTGGGCGACGCGCGCGTGCGCGGCGCCTTCATGCGTCACCATGCCGACCTGCTGGAACCGGACTGGTGGCAAGCCTGCCGCGCCCAAGTGGCGCAGGGCCGTATTGAAGAATTTTTCCCTTACGATACGGACAGACGCCTGCGTCCGGCACGCCGTTCTGGCGACCGCGCAGCGCCGACACCCAGACGCTGTCCCGACCCCCACAGGAGTTAGTCATGTCAGATCCCATCGTTATCGTTTCCATCGCCCGCACCCCCATGGGCGGCATGCTGGGCAGCCTGTCCGGCCTGGCCGCGCATGAGCTGGGTTCGGTGGCCATCAAGGCCGCCATCGAACGCGCCGGCATCAAGCCGGACCAGGTCGACGAAGTCATCATGGGCAACGTGCTGCAAGCCGGCCAGGGCCAGGCGCCCGCGCGCCAGGCGGCGCTGGGTGCCGGCCTGCCGCTGGGCGTGGCATGCACCACGATCCACAAGGTGTGCGGTTCAGGCCTGAAGGCAGCCATGTTCGGCCACGACCTGCTGGCTGCCGGCAGCGCGCAGGTGGTGGTGGCGGGTGGCCAGGAAAGCATGAGCAACGCGCCGTACTTGCTGCTCAAAGCACGCCAGGGCTACCGCTTCGGCCACAACACCGTGTATGACCACATGGCGCTGGACGGCCTGGAAGATGCCTACGACAAGGGCAAGGCCATGGGCGTGTTCGCCGAAGACTGCGCCGCGAAGTACGAATTCACGCGTGAACAGCAGGATGCTTTCTCACTGGAATCGCTGCGCCGCGCCCGCGCCGCCACCGAAGACGGCAGCTTCAAGTGGGAAATCGCGCCCGTTACCGTTGCCGGCCGCAAGGGCGACACCGTGATCGACACCGACGAAGCCCCCACCAAGGCCATGCCGGAAAAGATTCCCACGCTCAAGCCCGCCTTCAAGAAAGACGGCACCATCACCGCCGCCAACTCGTCGTCGATTTCCGACGGCGCCGCCGCGATGGTGCTGATGCGCGCGTCTACCGCCGAAAAACTCGGCGTCAAGCCGCTGGCCCGCATCGTCGGCCACAGCCAGCATTCGCAAGAGCCGGGCTGGTTCACCACCGCGCCGGTTGGCGCGCTGAAAAACCTGTTCGCCAAGACCGGCTGGAAGGCCGAGGACGTGGACCTGTACGAAATCAACGAAGCCTTCGCGGTGGTCACCATGGCCGCCATGAACGACTTCAAGCTGCCGCACGACAAGGTCAACGTGCATGGCGGCGCCACCGCCCTGGGCCACCCCATCGGGGCATCGGGCGCGCGCCTGATGGCCACGCTGGTCGGCGCATTGCGCAAGACCGGCGGCAAGCGCGGCGTTGCCACGCTGTGCATCGGCGGCGGTGAAGCCGTGGCGATGGCTATCGAAATGGTCTAAGTACGTGGCCTAAGTCATGGCCTAAATCACGGCCTGAACCACGACCAGGGAGACGGAATCATCTCCGTCTCCCGATTGGTTTTTCGCCGCGCCTTTCTTGTATGTCTTCCGGACGCGACTACGAGTCGCGGGTCATGCCGGGAAAGGCGCAACGAAAACCCATTCGACAAGAATGCCCGGCCCACCGGGAAGCAGAGACAAACCGCTCGACCAGAGCGCCTTCAAATTCCAATCACGCAGGACGGGTGGAACCCCATGCCCATCATCGAATCCCGCATCAATCCGCGGTCGCAGGACTACACCGATAACGCGCGCGCCATGCAGGCGCAGCTGGACGATCTGAATCAGAAACTGGCGCAGACCGCGCTGGGCGGCAGTGAAGCCGCGCGCGCCAAGCACGTGGCGCGCGGCAAGCTGCTGCCACGCGACCGCGTCGAAAACCTGATCGATCCGGGCACGCCGTTCCTGGAACTGTCGCCCATGGCGGCGCACGGCATGTACGACGGCGACGCGCCCGGCGCGGGCGTCATCACCGGCATCGGGCGTGTGTCGGGCACCGAATGCGTCATCGTCTGCAACGACGCCACCGTCAAGGGCGGCACGTACTACCCGATGACCGTCAAGAAGCACCTGCGTGCACAGGAAATCGCGGCGCAAAACCATCTGCCCTGCGTCTACCTGGTGGATTCGGGCGGCGCCAACCTGCCGCAGCAAGACGAAGTGTTCCCCGACCGCGAACACTTCGGCCGCATCTTCTACAACCAGGCGCAGATGTCCGCACAGGGCATTTCGCAGATCGCCGTGGTGATGGGCTCGTGCACCGCCGGCGGCGCCTACGTGCCCGCCATGAGCGATGAATCCATCATCGTGAAGAACCAGGGCACCATCTTCCTGGGCGGCCCGCCGCTGGTAAAGGCGGCCACGGGCGAAGAAGTCAGCGCCGAGGACCTGGGCGGCGGCGACGTGCACACGCGCCTGTCCGGCGTGGTGGACCACCTGGCCGCCAACGACATGCACGCGCTGCAACTGGCGCGCAACGCCGTCGCGCGGCTCAATCGCAAGAAGCCCGCGCAACTGGCCACCATCGCGCCGCGCGAACCGCGCTACGACCCTAGCGAACTGAACGGCATCATTCCCGCCGACACGCGCAAGCCCTATGACGTGCGCGAAGTCATCGCGCGCATCGTGGACGGCTCGGAGTTCGATGAATTCAAGGCGCGCTTCGGCCCCACGCTGGTGACCGGCTTTGCGCATATCCAGGGCATGCCCGTGGGCATCGTCGCCAACAACGGCATCCTGTTTTCAGAGTCGGCGCAAAAGGGCGCGCACTTTATCGAACTGTGCGCGCAGCGCAAGATTCCGCTGGTGTTCCTGCAGAACATCACCGGCTTCATGGTCGGCCGCAAATACGAAAACGAAGGCATCGCGCGCCACGGTGCCAAGATGGTGACGGCGGTGGCCACCGCCGCCGTGCCCAAGTTCACCGTGCTGATCGGCGGCTCGTTCGGCGCCGGCAACTACGGCATGTGCGGTCGCGCCTATTCACCGCGCATGCTGTTCATGTGGCCCAACGCCCGCATCTCCGTCATGGGCGGCGAGCAGGCCGCCAGCGTGCTGGCCACCGTCAAGCGCGACGGCATCGAAGCACGCGGCGGCCAGTGGTCGGCCGACGAAGAAGCCGCGTTCAAGGCGCCCATCCGCGAACAGTACGAACACGAAGGCCATCCGTACTACGCCACCGCGCGGCTGTGGGACGACGGCATCATCGCGCCCGCCGACACGCGCCGCGTGCTGGGGCTGGCGCTGTCGGCCGCGCTGAACGCGCCCATCGAAGACACGCGTTTCGGCGTCTTCCGCATGTAGGGCATCGGCCCCATCGCGCCCCTTACCGCAGCGCTTGCAGTTCAAGAAGAATTACAGCCAGGATGACATTCATGTTCGACACTTTGCTGATTGCCAATCGCGGCGAGATCGCCTGCCGCGTCGCCGCCACTGCCCGCCGCATGGGCATCCGCACCGTCGCCGTCTATTCGGACGCGGACGCCAACGCGCGCCACGTGGCCGCTTGCGATCAAGCCGTGTACATCGGCGGATCGGAACCGCGCGCCAGCTATCTGCGCGCCGACGCCATCCTGCAAGCCGCGCGCGACACCGGCGCGGGCGCCATCCACCCGGGGTATGGTTTCTTGTCGGAAAATGAAGCGTTCGCGCAAGCCGCTCAACAGGCCGGCATCGCGTTCGTGGGCCCGCCGGCATCCGCCATTGCCGCCATGGGCAGCAAATCAGCCGCCAAATCGCTGATGGAAAAAGCCGGCGTGCCGCTGGTGCCCGGCTATCACGGCGACAACCAGGACCCGCAATTCCTGAAGACGCAGGCGGACGGCATCGGCTACCCCGTGCTGATCAAGGCCAGCGCGGGCGGCGGCGGCAAGGGCATGCGCGTCGTGGAATCTTCCGGTGCATTCCTGGACGCGCTGGCCTCGTGCCAACGCGAAGCGGCATCCAGCTTTGGCGATGACCGCGTGCTGATCGAACGCTATCTGCAAAAGCCACGCCACATTGAAATCCAGGTGTTCGCGGACACGCAGGGCAATTGCGTCTACCTGTTTGAACGCGATTGCTCGGTGCAGCGCCGCCACCAGAAAGTCATTGAAGAAGCCCCCGCCCCCGGCATGACCGAAGAGCGCCGCCGCGCCATGGGCGAAGCCGCCGTGGCCGCCGCGCGCGCCGTGGGCTATGTGGGCGCGGGCACGGTGGAATTCATTGCCGAGCCCGACGGCCGCTTTTACTTCATGGAAATGAATACGCGGCTGCAAGTCGAACACCCGGTCACGGAAATGATCACCGGCCACGACCTGGTGGAATGGCAGCTGCGCGTGGCCGCCGGCCAGCCGCTGCCGGCGCGCCAGGAAGACCTGCGCATCAACGGCCATGCCATCGAGGCCCGCATCTACGCCGAGAACCCTGAAAAGGGCTTCCTGCCGTCGATCGGCACCCTGGCCTACCTGGGCCTGCCGCCGCACACCGCGTTCGCCAACGCCGACATCCGCGTCGATGGTGGCGTGCGCACGGGCGACACGATCACGCCGTTCTATGACCCCATGATCGCCAAGCTGATCGTGCATGGCGCCGACCGCGACCAGGCCCGCCAGCGCATGTTGCAGGCGTTGGCGCAAACGCAGGCCGTGGGCGTGCAGACCAACGTGGCCTTCCTGTCGCGGCTGATGAAAGACACCGCGTTCGCGGCGGCCGACCTGGACACCGGCCTGATCGAACGCCAGCGCGCCACGCTGCTGCCCGAACCGCAGCCCGCCGACGCCGCCACGCTGGCGCTGGCATCGGCCGCCGTGCTGGTGCGCCAGGGCCTGGCCCAGCCGAACGCAACGTCTGCCGGCAAAGGCCCCGCCGACCCTTGGGATGCACGCGACGGCTGGCGCTTGGGCGGCCAGTATCAGCGCCACCTGCAATGGGTGGACAACGGCGAGACGCGCCGCGTCACCGTTGCGCGCCAAGGCGGCGCGTGGACGCTGGACACCGGCGCGGGTCCGCAGCCGTTCCTGTGGCGCGCGCATGCCAGCGCGAACCCCAACCTGGCCTATGGCCTGCGCATTACGCTGGCCGGCCATGAAAACGCCGGCACCGTCGTGCTGCACGCCGACCGCGCCCACGTCTTTGGCGACAACGGCGCACATGTGCTGGAACTGTACGACCCGCTGGCGCACGCGCAGGACACGCAGGGCGAGCATGCCGGCGGCCTGACCGCGCCGATGCCGGGCAAGATCATCTCGATCTCGGTCAAGGCGGGCGACACGGTCGAAAAGGGCCAACCGCTTCTGGTGATGGAAGCCATGAAAATGGAGCACACCATTTCCGCGCCGGGCGACGGCAAGGTCGAAGAAGTTTTCTACGGCGTGGGCGACCAGGTCACCGAAGGCGCCGAGCTGGTGTCGATCGGGGCGTAAACGCGAATCGCCGCACACGGTCGCGGAGGGGTGGCGCGGAGGGGTGGCGCGGGTTGGTGGCACGGGTTGGTGGCACGGGTTGGTGGCGCGGGCTGGTGGCGCGGGCTGGTGGCACGGGCTGGCGGCAAGGGCTGGCGGCGCCCTCGGCGGCATGGCCTGCGAGGCGCGCTCTGCCGCCTTGACCGCTGCGCATTGCGCCGCCGGCTGTCGCTTTAGTTTCGCGTCAGCCGGCTGTCACTAGAATGTGCCTTCCGGCGCCGTCCGCGCGCCTGCCGCGCACGCTCTCATGCCCGCCCCCGATTCTCCCAGTCCGCTTACCCGCCCACCTTTCCTGCACTTCCTGTTCGCCCGCGTCAGCGCGTCACTGGCCTTCCAGATCGTCTCGGTAGCGGTCGGCTGGCAGATCTACGCGCTGTCCGGCAGCGCCATGGACCTGGGCTTGATCGGCCTGGCCCAGTTCCTGCCCATGGCCGCGCTGACGCTGGTGGTGGGCCACGTGGCCGACCGCTACGACCGCCGCAAGATCGTCGCCGTGTGCATGGCGATGGAAACGCTGGCGACGCTGGTGCTGGCCATTGCCGCGCTGCATGGCGTGGGCGGCAAGACGCTGATCTACGCCACCATCATCATCATGAGTTCGGCGCGCGCGTTCGAAGCACCCACCTTGTCCACGCTCATCCCCGCCGTGGTGCCGCGCGCATGGCTGCCGCGCGCCACGGCACTGTCATCATCGGGCGGGCAGATCGCCCAGATCGCCGGACCCGCGCTGGGCGGCATCGGCTACAGCCTGGGCGCCGGCTGGATCTATTGCGTGGCAGCCGCGTTGTACCTGACGGCATTCGCGTCCATTGCCACCCTGGTCATCGAACGCGCGCCGCCGCGCAAGGAACCCACAACCTGGCGCACGCTGTTCGCGGGCATCACCTTCATCTTCCAACGCCGGCTGCTGCTGGGCACCTTGTCGCTGGATCTATTCGCGGTGCTGCTGGGCGGCGCCACGGCCTTGCTGCCGCTGTTCGCCAAAGACATCCTTAATGCCGGGCCATGGGCCTTGGGCGCCTTGCGCGCGGCGCCCGCGTGCGGCGCGGCCTTGATGTCGTTGACGCTGGCGCGCTTAAACCTGGGCGACAACGTCGGGCGGCTGCTGTTCGGTTCGCTGATCGTGTTCGGGTTGGCGACGACCGTATTTGGTTTGTCCACGTCAATTCCGTTGTCCGTGGCGGCCCTGGTCGTGCTGGGCGCGGCCGACGCGGTCAGTGTCGTGGTGCGGTCCTCGCTGGTGCAGCTGAACACGCCCGACCACATGCTGGGCCGTGTCAGCGCGGTGAACACCTTGTTTATCGGCGCGTCGAACCAGCTGGGCGAATTTGAATCCGGTTTGACGGCCGAGCTGTTCGGCGCGGTGCCGGCCGTGGTGCTGGGTGGCATGGGCACGATTGCGGTCGCCGGGCTGTGGATGCGGTGGTTTCCGGAATTGCGAAGGCTGAAGACCCTGCACGGCCACGAGTCGGCACAGACCTGAGGGCGGGGCGCGGCGAAAGAGTAGACTGACCGCCTCTTTCCTTTGTTGTGAGTCCATTCTCCATGCTAGTCAAAGCCCTGCGTGTCGGCCTGGGTCAACTGATCGTCATTGGCGACGCGCTGACTCGTCCGCGCCCGCAACAGCGATCGGCCCAAGGCCAGGCCAGCGTCAACGCGGAAGCCGCCGCGCTGTCGCTCTACCAATTCAAGGCCTGCCCGTTCTGCGTGAAAACGCGTCGGGCCATGCACCGCCTGAACGTGCCCGTAACGCTGCACGACGCCAAGAACGACCCCCAGGCGCGTGAACAGCTGCTGGCCGGCGGCGGCAAGATCAAGGTGCCTTGCCTGCGTATCGACGAGGCCGCCGGCACGCGCTGGATGTATGAATCCAGCGAGATCATTGCGTATCTGGACCAGCGTTTCGCCAACGTGGCCTGAGTGGCCTGAGTGGCCTGCGCGGTCCGCGCCTGATATTCCCTAGCCCTCGCGCGCTGTCGGCATGGCACTTGCTGGGCCAACGACTCGGCGGGCGCGGCCCCGGCCCGCCGCGTGTCGCTCGCACGGGGCCCCGCACAGGGAGCAATCATGGCAACTCTTAACGACATGACCATCGCGATTCTGGCCGTGGATGGTTTCGAACAGGTAGAACTGACCGGTCCGCGCGACCGTCTGCAAGCGGAAGGCGCCCGCACCGTGTTGATATCGGCGCGCAGCGAGCCGATTCAAGGCATGCATCACGACAAACCCGGCGACCGCTTTCCCGTGGACCTGACGTTCACGCAGGCCGAAGCGGAACCCTCGGTATTCGACGGGCTGCTGTTGCCCGGCGGCGTAATGAACGGGGACGAAATCCGCATGCATCCCAAGGCGCAGGACTTTGTGCGCGCCATGTTGGACGCGGGCAAGCCCGTTGCCGTTATCTGCCACGGGCCGTGGCTGCTGGTGTCCGCGAACGTCGTGCGCGGCCGCACCATGACCAGCTGGCCGTCGCTACAGGACGACCTGCGCAACGCTGGCGCCAACTGGGTGGATCAGGAAGTGGTGGTGGACGGCACGCTGGTATCCAGCCGCAAACCCGACGACATCCCCGCATTCAGCAAGGCGTTCATCGAGGTCTTGCAGGCGTCCAAGCGCTGATGTGTTTCAAGGCGCGCGCGGGGGCTAACGGCTATCGGCTAACGGCTAACGGCTAGCGGCTGGCGGCTAGCGGCTGGCGGTGAACAGTCGACGGTCAACAGCCAGCGGCTAGCGGCTAGCTGGCCCCGCTGCCTGGCGCAGATCGGCCACGTTAAGCATGCGCGCGTTGCAGGCTTGCACCAGTTCGGGGTCGTGGCTGGCAAACAGCACGACGCGGTCGCGCGCCCAGGTCTTGAACACGTCGGCCAGCACGGCGCGCGCCTGCGCGTCCAGCCCGTTGCTGGCACCGTCGGCAACCACGACGGCCGGCTCGCCCAGCGCGGCGGCCGTCAGGTACACCTTGCGGCGCGTGCCCGTGGACATCTGCTCAAAGCGCTTGTCCAGATGCGGTTCCAACCCCAGGCGCGATGCCAGATCCAGCACGCTGTCATCCAGGCCGACGTTTTTTTGCGCCGCCGCTTTCAGCAGGAAGTCGCGCCCGGTCTGCGTGGGAAATTCCAGGCAGTTGTCCGGCACATAAGCCACGCGCGACCGGGCGAGCCGCGGTGCTTGCTCAAGGGAATGCCCGTCTATCCAGACGTCTCCGCCGTCAGGCGGGATCACGCCCGCGATGATGCCCAGCAAGCTGGATTTTCCGGTGCTGTCTTCTTCGCACAGCGCCATGCAGCCGGGCTCGAACGTATGAGTCAGGCCTTGGAATACAAGGTAGTCGCCGTAGCGCTTGCTGAGGTTGTCGATGCGTAGCATGGCGGGAAGTTTGCCAGAGGAACGGGCGTTCGACCAGAAGCCCGTGCCGCGCGCGCAGGCGGCAGCGGCCGGGCGCTAGGTTCGCTTGCCAACGCCGGGCGGCACCACGCCCCGGCGCTCAATCGGCGTGGAGAAAACGATGGATGTTCGGGTTTCGCCATAGCCGTTGATCGTGCCGATAAAGCGTTCCAGATCCGCCAGGCCAGTGGCCACCACCGTCATCATGTAGGAATCCGCGCCGGCGACGTGATGGCACTCCAGCACTTCGGGCGCCTGGCGCAAGCGATCCAGAAGCGCCTTCTTGCCCGGCTGCGTCGCCGTGATGCCAACGATGGCCTTTACCGGGTATCCCGCTTTTGCGGCGTCCACCTCAACCGAAAAACGCTGCGCGATGCCCGCGTCCTGCAAGCGCTTAAGTCTTTCCGCCGTGGCCGCCACCGACAAACCGGCCGCTTGGGCCAAGGTCTTCAACGGCGCGCGCGCATCCTCTTGCAGCGCGCGCAACAGACGCCACGCGATGTCATCCAGATCATTTTTATCCATTCTTGCGCAGCCCCATTTTCACAAGAAAAAACGACAGGAAAATCGCTTTTCAGAAGAAGAATGTACTGTATCGAAGCCCGGGGCGGACTCGATAATTTGGGTTCCTCAACGCAGACGGCTGAACCAAAACAGCATGCTCGATATCCAGCACTACGGCAGTTTCATCGTTGCCATCCTGATATTCCAGGCGGTGCCCGGCGCGGGCACGATCGCCATTCTTGACGCCACCGCGCGCAACGGCAAGCGCGCGGGCATGGCAGCGGTGATGGGCACGCTGGCGGGCGACCTGCTGTTCATGGTGGCGGCCGTGGCGGGCCTGGCCGCCATCATGCAGGCGCACCCGCTGATCTTCCGGGCGCTGCAATGGTCCGGCGTTGCGTACTTGTTGTGGCTGGGCGTGCAGCTATTGCGCAAACAGGCCGCGATGGATGGCGGGGCGCCTGCCAGGCGCGTGTCGGCGCGGGCCGCCTTTCGCCGCGCGTTCCTGGTCAGCCTGACCAACCCCAAGGTCATGCTGTTCTTTGTGGCGTTCTTTCCCTTGTTCCTGAAGCCGCAAGCCAGCCCTGCAACGCTGTTGGCGATGATGCTGCACGTGACGGTGCTAAGCCTGCTTTACCAAACCGCCTTGGTGTCGATCGGCCACCGGGTGGCGCGGCGCTGCTCGGCATTGCCGGGCGCCCGGACTGTGGCGAGGCGGCTGGCCGGGTTGGCGTTGATCGGCCTGAGCGTCAAGCTGGCGACGGACGTGCGCTGATCCGAGCGCGCCAAGCGCGTGGGTCCGATAACGCAGCGCCGATCACGCATCACCCGCGTCGCAGCGCCTTCAACACGATGGAAAACGCCGGCGAGGGCTGGCGGCGGCTGGGATAGTAAAGGTGATAGCCGGTGAACGTCGGGCACCAGTCTTCCAGCACGCGCACCAGTGCGCCGGCTTCGATGTGCGGCATCAGTTCATCTTCGGGCAGCAAGGCCAGCCCCAACCCCGCCAGCGCCGCGTCCACCTGCGGCGGTGCGGTGTTGAAGATCAGCTGCCCATCCACGCGCACATTCACCTGCCGGCCCCGGCGTTCAAAGTCCCACACATACAAGCCGCCAGACGTCGGCATGCGCTGATTGATGCATTGATGCGCGGTCAGGTCGTCGGGCGTCAACGGTATGGGATGCCGGGAAAAGTAGTCGGGCGAGCCCACCACCGCCATGCGCAGCACCGGCCCGATTGGCACGGCGATCATGTCTTTGTCGATGGTGTTACCCAGGCGCACGCCTGCATCGAAGCGGTCGGCGACGATATCGCGCAGCCCATAGCTGACGTCGAACTCGACATTGATTTCGGGGTAATCGCGCAGTACCGGCGCCAGCCGGGGCAACAGCACGGACCGCAGGATGTGATCGCCGCAGGTGATGCGCACCGTGCCGGCAGGCTTGTCGCGCAGTTCGGTCAGCGCATCCAGCTCCGCTTCGATCTCGTCAAAGCGGTGGCCGATGGCCTGCATCAGCCGTTCGCCGGCGGGCGTGGGCGACACGCTGCGCGTGGTGCGCGTCAGCAGCCGGATTTGCAGCCGTTCTTCCAGGCCGCGCACCGCCTGGCTTAACGCCGATTGCGTCACGCCCAGCGTGCCCGCCGCGCGCGTGAAGCTGCGTTCCCGCGCCACGGTAACAAAGGCCAGCAGATCGTTCAGGTTGCGTTTCGCCATGCGCGCGGCTCGTCTTATTTATTAGCTGGGCTAATAGGCTAATTAAGGATTCATTACCTAGTCTAGCTTATCGCTCATCTTCAAAATGGAGACCATCCCGTCAATTCCCGTCAATTCCCGTGAAGGAAGCCGCCATGCAAGCGTCCAACCCCCTTGAAACCGCCGCTGTCGATCCGGCCCGTCAACCCGATGCCTACCGCCGCACCTTGTTAAAGGCCGCCGGCATCGGCACCGGCATGGCAGCGCTGGGCGCGTTGTCGTCCACGGGCAGCGCCGCGTTGGCCGCTGCCGCGCAACCGGCAGGCGCAACGCCCGAAGGCGCCGATAACTTCTACACCAGCGACCGCGTCACGGTCCAGAAGGTGACGTTCAAGAACCAATACCAGATGGAGGTGGCTGGCAACCTGTTCACCCCCAAGGATCTGGACCGCCGCAAAAAAACGCCCGCGATTGTGGTCGGCCACCCCATGGGCGCCGTCAAGGAACAAAGCGCAAACCTGTATGCCACCAAGATGGCCGAGCAGGGTTTCGTCACGTTGTCTTTGGACCTGTCGTTCTGGGGCGCAAGCGCCGGCCAGCCGCGCAACGCCGTATCGCCGGACATCTACGCCGAAGACTTCAGCGCGGCCGTGGACTTCCTGCGGGCGCAGCCCATGGTCGATCGGGACCATGTCGGCGCCATCGGCGTGTGCGGAAGCGGCAGCTTCGTCATCAGCGCGGCCAAGATCGACCCACGCATCAAGGCCATTGCCACGGTCAGCATGTACGACATGGGCGCCGCCAACCGCCACGCGTTGAACCGCGCGCTGACGCCTGCGCAACGCCAGGCCATCATTGCCGACGCCGCGCAGCAACGCGATGTGGAATTCGCCGGTGGCGAACGAAAGTACACCAGCGGCAGCGTGCATCAGCTGACCGCCGAATCGACGCCTGTGGACCGCGAGTTCTACGACTTCTACCGCACGCCGCGCGGGCAATTCACGCCCGCCGGCTCCTCACCCGCATTGACGACGCACCCCACGCTGACCAGCAACGTCAAGTTCATGAACTTCTATCCGTTCAACGACATTGAAACGATTTCGCCCCGCCCGCTGCTGTTGATCGCGGGCGACCAGGCGCATTCGCGCGAGTTCAGCGAAGACGCCTATCGCCGGGCGGCCGAGCCCAAGACCCTGCACATCGTTCCCGGTGCCGGCCATGTCGACCTCTACGACCGCGTCACGTTGATTCCGTGGGCGACGTTGAACGCATTCTTCGACAAGCACCTGGGGCGCGTGGAGGCGTCATGACCACATCCACGCAGCAGGCCACGGCGGGCGGCACGCCGGATCACGACGCGCCCGGCGCTGGGCACGTCAGCCCCGATGCGCCGGCCCATTGGGGCGGCGTCTTTGCGATGACGTTGTGCGTCTTTGCGCTGATCGCCTCGGAATTCATGCCGGTCAGCCTGCTGACCCTGATCGCCACGGACCTCCAGGTCAGCGAAGGGCTGGCAGGGCAGGGCATTGCCATTTCGGGCGCGTTCGCCGTACTGACCAGCCTGTCCATCGGCAGACTGGCCGGCAGCATGAACCGCAAGTCGCTGTTGCTGGGATTGACGGCGCTGATGGCCGTCTCTGGCGCCACCGTGGCGCTGGCGCCGAATTACCCGGTGTACATGGTGGGCCGCGCGCTGATCGGCGTGGTCATCGGCGGTTTCTGGTCGATGTCGGCGGCGACCGCCATGCGGCTGGTACCGCCGCGCCAGGTGCCACGCGCCTTGGCCGTCTTCAATGGCGGCAATGCGCTGGCCACCGTCGTGGCGCCGCCGCTGGGCAGCTACCTGGCGGCGGCGATAGGGTGGCGCGGCGCCTTCCTGTGCCTGGTGCCGGTGGCGGCACTGGCGCTGGCGTGGCAATGGGTCAGCCTGCCCGCCATGCAAGCCGAGCCGCCTACGCGAGCGTCGGGCAACGCCTTCACGCTGCTCAAGCGCCCCTTCGTTGCGCTGGCCATGGCCGCTTGCGGTGCGTTCTTCATGGGGCAATTCGCGCTGTTCACCTACTTGCGGCCTTTCCTGGAAACCGTCACGCACGTGGGCGTGTCGGCGTTGTCGCTGGTCTTGCTGGCCATTGGCGTGGCGGGCGTCGTGGGCACCGGCCTGATTGGCACGGTCCTCAAAAAAGGCCTGTATCCGCCCCTGATCGTCATCCCCGTGTTGATGGCGGCCATCGCCCTGGCGCTGATCCCGTTCGGCGCCTCGCTGACCGTGGTCGCGATACTGTTGGGCTTGTGGGGGCTGCTGGCCACTGCCGCGCCCGTCGGCTGGTGGAGTTGGGTCGCACAAGCCATGCCCCGGTCCGCCGAAGCCGCGGGCGGCTTGATGGTGGCGGTGATCCAGCTGTCCATCGCGCTGGGGTCGACGATAGGGGGGCTGCTGTTCGACCACAGCGGGTATCGAAGCACCTTTGCAGTCAGCGCCGTGGTGCTGCTGGTGGCGGCGATGCTGGCCACCCTGACGTCACGGTCGCACGCGCGCGCGGCGGCAGGCGCGTAGGGGCCGGGCGGTGGCAAGTAATGGGCATGCCGGCGGGGTCACGGCTCGCCCGCGTCAAAGTCACTAGAATGCCATCATCACGTTCCAGTCTCGTACTCGGCCCGCGTTCAAAAAGTTGCGCCTCGCCGTGGACCGCACAACGTCCATCCCCGACCCGAATCAGGTGCAGCACCCATGCCAACCATGAAACCACCCGCCCCCTTCGAAGACGCCGTGACGTTTCAATTCGGCGATTCGCCGGAACTTGCCGACGCCTTGCTGGCCCTTGTGCTGGCCGGAACCAAGACCGCCACTTGCGGCGCGCTGCACCACTTCGGCGACGAAGAGCCCGTACCCCAAGCGGGCCGGCGCGATGTCGTGCTGGACGGCCAGGGCCGCCCCGCCTGCGTCATCGAGACGACCGGCGTATTGATCCAGCGCTTTGACCAGGTCGACGAAGCGTTCGCCGTCGCCGAAGGCGAAGGCCCGTACCCGGTCTGGCGCGACGAACACATTGCCTACTTCGAACGCAATGGCGGTTACTCGCCGGACATGATGCTGGTGTGCGAGCGCTTCCGCGTCGTTCACGTTTTTGACAGGTCGGCCCCTTAAGGTTCAAAGAGCCCAGGCCCCGCCTCACACGGGTGATCGCGGTCTTGATCCGCGTCGTAAAATGGCGATCCAAATTCCTTTGGAAAACCGCATGTCGCCCATCCCGTTTTCGACGCCCCTGCCCGGCCGGGATCAGACTTGGCGCTTCATGCATAGCCGCCAGTCCGCGCACTTTCCCGGCGGCGATGCGCGCATCGTGTTCTACGATGCGCCACCGGACGAGGCCACGCTGGCCCAGATCACAGACGTGCACCTGTGGGCGCCGCACGAAGATCCCCTGCAAGTCCTGCCCGAGCTCATCGCCCGGCTGCCCTCGCTGGTCCATTTGTCGATTGGACCGGGCGTCATCCTGCCCAGCGTCGTAAAGGGGCTGCGCGCCGATATGCTGCCCGCCAGCCTGCGCCACTTGTCCATGCATCCCCAATCGGGCACCTATACCTGGCAGGCGGGTCCGATGCCCCGCCTGGAATCCCTGACCGTCGGCGCAACGCTGCGCTTGGACCCACAGGACTTCCCCGCGTTGATATCGCTATCGGCCATTCCCGATCGGCGCGGCGCGTTGGTGGATAGCGCGTTGCAGCTGGCGTTGAAAGAACTGAACCTGTGGAACGTGCCGTTCGATTCGTCGCTGTTCAATCGCCTGGCGCCGCTGCCGCTGGTCGCGCTTGGCCTGTTGGGTGGGCGGACCCTGACAACGCTATCCGGCATTGAACAGCTGCCCGGCCTGCGTTCGCTGCGTCTGAAGAACCTACCCTTGCTGGATACGATCGGCTCGATTGCGACCCTTGCCGAGTTGGAATTTCTGAACATCCAGTACTGCGCGCGCATTGCGGATATCAGCGTGCTGGCAACGTTGCGACGCTTGCAGGAACTGACCTTGGTTGGCTGCGGCAATGTGGGTCTGGGCCAGCTGGAACACACGTTGCGCGCCTCGTTGCGGCGCGCGAATATCGCTGCTACACGGTAACCACGGTGCCACTTCATGGCACTTCAAGGCGTTTCAGGAGATCAAGGATATGCACTGCAATCGCAAGGCGTGGGCAAGCTGGCAGCGATCGGGCCGCCTGGCATTGACGTTGGGTATTGCCGCATTGCTGGGCGCTTGTTCTATGTCCTCCGGCATGTGCGACGCATTCGGTCCCAGCAAAAGCGCGTCGATCGCGGTGCCGCAAAACGCATCGGTTGATGCGGTGTTCGCCTGCATCGATCAGGCAAGCGTCTCCAGCAAAGACCATGGTTCGCTGTTCGACAGCGGCTACGCCATCCGCGACACGCAATCCGGCGTGCTGGAGTCAAAAAATTACAGCACGCCCAACACCGGCGGCTTCCGTCTGCGGGCCGAGGTCTCAAAGCAGACGTCTACCTTGAAGCTGTCTTTGCGTGGCGCGGGCGCTTATTGCACGGACCTGGGCGTGGACAAGGAAATGGCCCGGCTCGCGTCGGACATCAGCAGCTGCCTTCAGCGGTAATTCCCAATGACCGTTCAACGTACGCTTGTGCTGCTTGCCGCGCTGACGCTGCCGCCCGTTGTGGGCGCGCAAGCCCCGTCCAGCGTTGCCGCCTGGACGCCGCCAGGCCCGACGGCATGCGCCTTTTCAGGGTGGACCACCAACCAGAAGCCCGAAATTCTGGTGCGCGCCGAGGCGTCCGCCACGTCCGACGTGCTGGGCAGCCTGCCCACTACGCTGAGCGATGGCCCCGATCCGGATATCGATTACTACAGCGTGACGTTCGATGTCACCGAGGCGCGCGACGGCTGGCTCAAGATCAAGAATGCCAGCGACGACATGACGGGTGGCGACGTCAGCCAGCCCCGGCCCGTGTATCGCGGCGAAGGCTGGATCGAAGCGGCGGATGCGCAAGTCGGCATCCAGTCGGCACGGGGTTACGCGCGCCCGGACATCGCCACCGAACGGCTGCTGGACCTGGGCCACGACTGGCTGACCGAGCGCGCCACGCTGCAAGGCATCGTGGCATGCGAAGGCGACTGGCTGCTGCTTGATTACGAGATGCGCAACAACGAGAAATTCGAACGCCTTGCCCCGAAGGATCGTGCGCGGGGCCGCGCGTGGTTTCGGGGCCTCTGCGCGTCCGCCGAGACGACCTGCGATATGCGTTCGGTGGATGAATGAACCACCCGGCTACAGCGACTCCAGCTGCTTGGGGTCGAACGCCCATTGATGCGTCCTGTTGTCCGCACACTGAATGACCGTCTTGCTGCGCTTCTGCGGCCCGATATCTTTCAGCTTGATTTCCGCATTGCAGACGGGGCAGCTCCCACCCATCGTGGTGAGGTAGACCCGCCCCGACTTATCGGCTTCGAAGTTGAACAAGCCGGCAAGCCGTACAAACCGCTTCTTCATCAAACCATGGCCGATCAGAAACGCAATCGCGCTGGGCACAACAAACCAGAACCACCACACGCCCCACTTGAAAGCCACTTCGCCAATGGTGACGGCCAGCCCCGCCGCGCCGAACGCGGCAAGCCATCCCCGCTGTAGCGAACGGCCCGCCAGCGCGATGGGTATGACGTCCATGCGCACGAGCTGCGGCCGATCCCAGCCGCCCTCCTTGGAGAGCGGTTCTTTATATGCCGGAGCGGCCGGCTCCTTTTCCACATCGAAGCCACCCAGCGGCGGCGGCGCCTGCTTGGCGTCGGACAAGCCGGACAAGGTTTTGCTGCACTCGTCGCAAAGCCGGCCACGACCGCGATGCGCCGCCCCACAAGTTTGACAATGCACGCGCGCTCTCTCGTGAATGATGACGACGGGCAAAAGGATACAACTGATTGGCGCCCCAGGCACCCGCGCGCGCCACCCTGGTTCCCCTACGCCCCCATCGTCAAAATGATCTTCCCCACGTTCTGGGACGATTCCATTCGGCGGTGCGCGTCCGATGCGCGTTCAAGCGTATAGGTGCTGTCGACGACGGGAACCAGCCCGGCGCCGCTGGAAAAGCGGTCCAGCCAATGCTCGCGAAAGCGCTGCACCATTGCGTGTTTTTCGGCTTGTGGACGCGATTTCATGACGGTGCCGATAATTTGCAGATGGCGATAGAGGATGTCTTCAAGCGCGATGTTGACCTGGCCGCCGCCGCCCAGGATACCGACCTGAACCAGCCGCCCGCCGTTGGCCAGCGACGCGATGTTGCGTGCGAAGTTGGGCGCGCCGATGAAGTCGATGACTACGTCCACGCCCCGCTTGGACGTGTGTTCGGCCACGACCCGCGCGTAGTCCTGCGTGCGATAGTCGATGACGCAATCGGCGCCCAGTTGCTGCACCTGTGCCAGCTTGCTGGCCTCGGCCGTGGCGTACACGGTGGCGCCCGTCGCTCTGGCAAGCTGCACCGCCGCGGAACCCACGCCGCCGGCCGCCGCGTGGATCAGCACGGAATCTCCGGCACTCAAGCGCCCAAGGTGCAGCATGGCTTCGTGCGCGGTGACGAACACTTCGGGGATCGCGGCGGCATGGACGTAATCCAGCGCGTCGGGAACGGGCAAGGCCATGCGCCAGTCCAAGCGCGCAACTTCCGCGTAGGCGCCGCCGCCCACCACACCCATCACGCGGTCGCCCACCTTGAATCCACGCACGGCGCTTCCTGCTTGCAGCACTACGCCGGCGATCTCCAGGCCCATGATGGTGGAATCGCCAAAGTTCGGGCGGCCGTAGCCACCCCGGCGGTGCGTCAGGTCGGCGCGATTCACGCCAGCGGCATGCACGCGGACGATAAGGTCGTCCGGGCGCATTTCGGGCGGGGGAACATCGGCCACTTCAAGCACGTCAGCCTCGCCAAACTGTTCAAAAATAATCGCTTTCATTGCTTGTCCTTCGCGCCGCTTTCGGGTGTTGCGGCAAGTGTGTGTTGTGCAATCGCCGATGCGGTAATTGCTGCGGGAAAGCCGACGTAGAACGCCAAGTGTGTGATCGCCGCCGCCAGTTCTTCACGCGTCACACCGTTGCCGACGGCGCGACGCAAATGGGCAGGCAGTTCGTCCGTGTGGCCAGCGGCAATCAGCGCGGCCACGGTGACCAGGCTGCGGTCTCGGAGCGCCAGCGCGGGGTCGCCCCAGACGTCGGGGTAAAGCGTGTTGTCGACGAAGGCCGACAGCGTGGGCGTAAAGGCGCGCGCGACCTCACGCGGCTGGCTGAAATCGATGTTGGACATGTGCTTTCCCTGTTCAAGCCTGACTGATGAACTTGTGCGTGAGGTAGTACTCGATACCTTCAACGCCGCCTTCCGAACCGTGTCCGCTTTCCTTCATGCCCCCGAACGGCAGCTCGGTCGCGACGATGCGATATTGGTTGATGCCGATCATGCCGGCTTCCAGCCCATCGGCCACGTCGATCGCCGTGCGCGCATCGCGGGTGAACGCGTAGGCGGACAAGCCGTAGGGCAAGCGGTTGGCTTCCTGCAAACCGTCCGCAAGCTCATCAAAGGCCATCAGCACCGCGATGGGGCCAAAGGGCTCTTCGTGCATGATCCTGGCTTGCATCGGTACATCGGCCAGCACTGTCGGTTCGAAGAAATAGCCTTCCCCTTCGATGGCTTTGCCGCCAGTCAGCACCGTGGCCCCGCACGCCACCGCATCCGCGATCAAGGCCTGCATCTTCTCAAGTTGGCGCGGGTTCGCCAGCGGGCCGACCTGCGTGGCAGGATCAAGCCCGTTGCCCACTTTCAGGGCGCGCGTGGCCTTGACGAAATGTTCGCGGAATTCGTCATAGACGCCGCGCTGCACCAGAAAGCGTGTCGACGAAATGCAGACCTGGCCCGTGCCACGAAACCGGTTGGCGGCGCCTTCGATCGCGGCGCGTGCGACGTCGGCATCGTTGAACACCAGAACCGGCCCGTGCCCGCCCAGCTCCAGCGTGATGGGCTTCACCCCTTCGGCGGCGCGTGCCGACAACAACCTGCCGATCGGCACCGACCCGGTGAACGTCACCTTGCGGATCACCGGAGACGCAATCAACTGCCGCGAGACGTCGTCGGGCACGCCAAAGACCACTTGCAGCACGCCTTTGGGCAGGCCGGCATCGTCCAGGGCACGTGCCAGTGCCAGCGCGGTGGCGGGGCTTTCTTCGCCCGGCTTGATGATGACGCTGCACCCGGCGGCAAGCGCGGCGGCCAGCTTGCGTGCCGGCGTGATGGCCGGAAAGTTCCAGGGCGTGAAAGCGGCCACCGGCCCGATTGCTTGCCGCTTGACCAGCTGCTGCACGCCGGGGCGGTTGGCGGGCACGACGCGGCCGTCTATGCGTTTGGCTTCTTCGGCAAACCAGTCGAAGTAATCGGCCGCGCGCAACACTTCATCGCGGCTTTCAACCAGCGGCTTGCCTTCTTCAAGCGTCATCAGCGTGGCAATGTGCTCGGCCCGCTCGCGCATCAATTCCGCACCGCGCTTGAGCACCCGGGCACGCTCGTTGGGAAACGCGGTGCGCCATGCGTTGAACGCCTGCTGCGTCACGTCAAGCGCGCGCTCCAGGTCGGCGGGCGTCGCAAGCGGCACGCGGCCCAGTTCCTGGCGCGTGGCCGGGTTGATGACGGCGGCGGTGTCGCGGTCGCCAGCGCCTATCCATTCGCCGTTGATGAAGAGGTAAAGCGGATCATAGTTGCCGTTCATGGCTGCAAACTCCGATAAGATTGTTCGTTTCCTGCCGGGCCAGGACCTGACCATGGAACGAAGTCTAGGCGCGAGACGGGCGCGGATTTAGCCCCCGGCGAAGGAATGACTTTCTCTGCCAGAGGAAAAGTCGCCCCCACACAATGGACCCATGATGGACAAGCTTTACAACATGTCGGTGTTTGCGAAGGTGGTCGAAATGGGCAGCTTCACTGCCGTCGCCAACCACCTTTCCACCACGGTCGGCAACATTTCACGCGCGGTCACGACGCTGGAAGAAGGGCTGAACGCCCGGCTGATCCAGCGATCCACCCGCCGCCTGGTTGTGACCGACGTGGGGCATCGGTTCTATGACCGCTGTGTGGCGATCCTGGGCGATGTCGAACGGGCGGAAGCCGAAGCAGGCCATGCAACGATCTCGCCACGTGGCGTCTTGCGCGTTCACGCGGTGCCTGGCCTGGGTCGCACTCTGGTCACCCGCGCGGCGATGGCTTACAGACAGGAATACCCCGATGTTTCCGTTGACCTGCTGCTTTCGCAGCGCATGCCGAACCTGCTGGAAGAGCAGCTTGACGTCGGGATCGTGATCGCGCGCGCCTTGCCCGACTCCACCTACGTCAGCCAGAAAATCGGCGTCAGCCACTGCATCCTGGCCGCATCGCCCGCCTACCTGAAGCAGCATCCGCCCGTGCAAACCCCCGAAGACCTTGCCCGGCATGACTGCGTGCTGCTCAGCACCGTGGACTACGCCCCGGACGAATGGCATCTGGAAAGCGCGGACGGTACGTTCACCCACTGCCCGCCCGGCGCGCATTTCGGCGTGAACGATATGGACGCCATGGCGACGGCCCTGCGCGATGGCGCGGGCATCGGCCTGCTTGCCGGCTTCTCGGCAATCGAGGATCTGCGCCGAGGCACGCTGGTGCGCGTGCTGCCCGGCTATTACACGAACCGGCGCAACGTGTATGCGCTGTACCCATCACGACAATTCGTGGATGCAAAGATCAAGTTGTTCGTAGACGCGTTGAAGCTGCACGTGGGCGCGCAGCTGGCGGGGTATGCGGCGGAACTGGGGATTGTGGCGCAAGAGGCGGGGTAGCGAATGGCGCCGGGGGAAGGTTATGGCTCAGGACTCGGCAGCGTCCCGTTGCGCCAGCCACACCGTCGCGCCACCGCAAGCCGGATCCTTTTCCATATGCTGCTTCACGGAAAACCCATTGGCGTTGAGCAGTTGCCGGTACTCATTGGGGTCCAAACTGCCGTGATAAAGCGGCTTGGTTTCGAACTGGCCAATGGCTTCTCCCAGCGACGTCCCGCTGGTGAACATCAACACCGCCCCGGGCGCCGCCAGACGACGAAAAGTGCTGAACATGGGACGCTGGTCCTCGGGGCTCAGATGGAAGAAGCTATGCCAGGCGATCAAGCCGTGAAAGCTCTGGGTGAACGGCAACCGCCGCATATCAGCGGCGATCCATTGATGGTCAGGGAAAGTGGATTGCGCCCGCGATAACAAGGGCAACGACGTATCGATGCCCGTCACCAAGCACCCGTTTTCGATCAAATGACGCGCGATTGGGACACCGTTGCCGCAACCGATGTCGAGCACTTGCGCATTCTGGACGGGCATCAAAGACAAAAACTTCGTCAACCAGCCGAGTTCGACAAGCCCCGTCCCGCGCAGCGCTTCAAACGCTGCTGCGTGGTCTTGATAGATGGCGATAACGTTATCGGCGGGTGAGGGCATCTTCTTTGGTCGAAATAGCATTCAGGAGGCGCAATCGGATGCACTATTCGGAGAAGACCGCTGCAATCGCAAGGCACGCTTCGTTACGCCCCTTTTATTCCATGGCGGCGCGTCCAGCCCCATGGGTTCGGTGTCGCCCTGGTAGGAATGCGCGTCCGGCGCTTCAAGTTCGGTCCAGTGCTTGATGAATTCCGGTCGGCTCATCGGCGGTTCTCCTGGTTGTTCCTATGAAGGCATGTCTTGATTACAGCGTATCAGGCATCCGTCGACACCGTAGTCGCCTCCCACGCTCGAAACTCGTCATCCAACGCAGCAAGCTTGGCTCGCACCAGCATCAGCGCATCGCTGCCCAGCAATAGATGCGCCGGAGGATGGTCGGCCTCGATCGCGGCAAGCATCGCGCGGGCAGCCTTGACCGGGTCGCCAAGTTGCTTGCCGCTTTTCTCTTCACGCGCCTGCCGGATCGGGTCGAAGATGACATCGTAGTCCGGGATGGAACGTGGGGTTCTTGTCATTGAGCGGCCGGCCCAGTCGGTTCGGAAAGAGCCGGGCGCGACCGCGGTGACGGCAATGCCCAAGGGCTTGACCTCTTTGCCCAGGCTTTCCGAAATGCCTTCCAGCGCGAATTTGCTGCCGCAGTAGTAGGCGATTCCCGGCATCGTTATGTGTCCGCCCATCGACGTGATGTTCAGGATATGACCGCGTCGTCGCGCGCGCAGGTAGGGCAGCACTGCCTTCATCATGGCGACGGCGCCGAACACGTTCACGTCGAACTGCCTGCGCATCTCCGATAGCGGCGACTCTTCCAGTACGCCCTCGTGCCCATACCCGGCGTTGTTGACCAGGACGTCGATAGGTCCCACGCTGGTTTCGATTTCCGATACGACGTCGTCAATGCGGTCGAACTGGGTGACGTCCAGCACGCGCCCATAGGCCGCATCGGACAGCGATTCGAAATCGCGCTTCGCGTCTGCGCTTCTTACCGTGCCCACCACCGTGTGCCCGGCGGCCAGCGCTTCTTGCGCCAGCGCGCGGCCGAATCCGCTGCTGACTCCGGTGATCAGGAATATCTTGTTCAACGCCATGTTGCGTCTCCAAAATGCAAAGAGGAGACTGCATACTATTCTTGCCATAGACGACTTATCAGCCCGAATTCGCTGAATTTCTTGCATAAAGCTATGAGCCTAAACGCCGCCTTGACTCAATGTTCGGCCACGCATTCCGATACGCCCAAGCGCACGGTCGCGCTACTGCGCGCCTTGGCGCCCGCCGAAGGCTATAACCTGACCGCGCTGCCCAGCGTGCGCATCCTGCGTTCCGACCGAGCGCTTTCACGCACCCCCGTTTTGTATGACCCCGGCATTGTGATCGTGTGCCAAGGGCGCAAGCGGGGGTACTTTGGCGGGCAGATGTATCAGTACGACGAGGATCACTATCTTGCCGTCTCGGTGCCGGTTCCTTTCAGCATGGAAACCGATGCAACACCGGAACGCCCATTGCTGGCGCTTTATCTGCACCTTGATTTCACTGTGGCTGCCGAGCTGGCCGCGCAGATCGGCAACGCAAGCGCGGGCGATGGGGCGGAGGTGCCCAAGAGCATGATGTCGACTCGGATGGACCACAGGATGCACACCTGCGTTCTGCGCTTTCTTGAAGCCATGCACCAGCCAATTGAAGCCGCCGTGCTGGGCCCGGGCCTGCTGCGCGAACTGTACTTCCGCGTGTTGACCGGGCCACAAGGCGGGGCGATGCGCGAGGCACTGGCGATGCGAGGGCAGTTTGGCAGGATAGGGATGTCGCTACGGCATATTCATGCCGCGTACGCCGAACCGCTTGATGTGACGCAGCTTGCGCAGAAGGCGGGCATGAGCGTTCCCAGCTTCCACAGCCATTTCAAGGCGGTCACGCAAGTGTCCCCGATGCAGTACGTGAAATCGACGCGGCTTCATCAGGCAAGGCTGTTAATGGTGCGCCAGGACTTGACCGCTGAAGCGGCGGGCCACGCCGTAGGCTACACAAGCACATCGCAATTCAGCCGAGAGTTCAAGCGGCTTTTCGGCTTGACGCCGGCGGCCGAGGCGAGACGCATGCGCGAAAGCTTCGCGATTCCTGCGTCGTTTGCCGACGCCACCTATGTGTCGTCGCACTGACGTTGGGGGCTACCGCTTGTCCGGGGTGCCGCGATAGACAGGCCCGCTGGGCAAGGCGCTTTTAGCTGCGAACAAACGCAAGCAGCAAGTGATATTCGCCCTGGTCCGCGGCGCGTAGCGCGTTGAGATAGCGAGTCCGAGCGTTGGAGGCGTTCACAAGATTTCCCGCGCCCCCCCAGGAAAACTGCGCTTGCCCCAGGCTACGTAGAAGAGCGTCAGCCATCATTCGGGAATGCCGCCCGTTGCCGTTTGGGAATGGGTGAATCCAGACCAGGTCGCGGTGAAAGCGGGCAGCGATTTCGTCAGGTGGATAGGCGCCACGCTCGATTCCCCAACGGGTGTTGGCAAGCAGTTGCGATAGACGTGTGCTGACCTGCGTCCAGTCACAACCGATATTCTTGTCCGACCGCCGGAAGGTCCCTGCCCAGCTCCACGTCTGGTCAAACATTTTGGAATGGAGCGTTCGGCAGAATCCTTCGCTTAGAACATCTGGCGAACGAGCCCTTTTCAACCAGCGCACCGCACGCAACAGGTTTTCCTGCTCCCAATCATTCAAGTCGCCCTTGGTGCTCAGGTGCTCGGGGATGAGGCCCGCCCGTTCATCGGGGTCCAGTGGTGTCTGGCCGTCTTGATAGTCAAGATCTAGCGCCATAGCTCGGACCATCGGCCCCGTAGCAGTTCATCGATTCTGCGCTCTACTTGTTTACGGAGTCGGTCCTCTGTTGGGCGCTGGTCTTCGAGGCCCATGGTGTGCGCAACGCCTCCGACCTCTTCCAGCGCGACAGCGCGGGCGCGCTCTTGAACCCTATCCGTGAGCGGCTTGCGAGGCACCAAGGCATAAACAAGTTCGCAATCAAGTCCGTCCGCCAGCTTGCGCAGTTGCCTGAGCGAGATGCGTTCGTCCGCTTCCGCTTGTTCTGATTTATGAAGCGTGGGTGCCGAAATTCCCAAGCGTTCGGCTTGCTGCCGCTGAGTCAAGCCGAGTGACTCCCGGATCAGCTTCAACCAACCGCTAGCAGGCGGTTTTCGCCCCAGCAGGTTTGCGTAAGCAGAGAGCGCGGCCTGCAGTTGTTCCAAGCGAAGTTGGTTGAGTTCGGGGGACATTTTCTAGCCTGTACGCGGTCATAAGTTAGGAAAATATTAGCCTATAGCGCAGCAAAACGGCAGATTTTATTAGCCTATAGTGCAACAGACTTTGCGCGGTTGCTGCACTATAGGCTAATGATGAAGGGTGCGGTCCCCGTCCCCCGCGCCCCCCTAACGCCTGTCCGCGCAAGAAAAAGGGCCGCAAATCCGCGGCCCTTGCTCACTCTTGCCAGCCTGAATCAATCAAGCCTTGCGCACCTGCGCGATCAGCGCGTCCAGTTGCGTCAGCATCAGGTCGATTTCTTCGGCCGTGACGTTCAGCGCGGGCATGAAGCGCAGCAGGTTGGGGCGCGGGGCGTTCAACAGCAGGCCTTGCGGGTTCTGGTTGCGGGCGGCTTCGACGATGGCGGGGCCGTCGTCGCGGTCCATGATCAGGGCGCGCAGCAGGCCTTGGCCGCGTTCGCCCTTCATGCCGTACTTGGCCGACAGGGCCAGCAGGCCTTCGGACAGTTGCTTGGCGCGCGCGTTGACGGCGTCCATGAAGCCCGGGGCGGCCAGGGCGTCGAACACGGCCACGCCCACGGCGGTGGTCAGCGGGTTGCCGTTATACGTACCGCCCTGGTCGCCGTGCGAGAACACGCAGGCGTCCTGGCGGGCCAGCAGCGCGGCCAGCGGCACGCCGCCGCCGATGCCCTTGGCCAGCGTCATGATGTCCGGCGTGACGTCGGAATGCTGGTAGGCGAACATTTTGCCGGTGCGGCCCATGCCGGTCTGGACTTCGTCCACGATCAGCAGCAGCTGGTTCTCGTCGGCCAGCTTGCGCAGGCCCTGCATGAACTCCTTGGTGGCGGGGATGACGCCGCCTTCGCCTTGCACCGGCTCCAGCATGATGGCGACGGTCTTGTCGTCGATCAGCTTCTTCACGGATTCCAGGTCGTTCAATTCTGCCTTGGGGAAGCCTTCGACTTGCGGGGCGAACATCTTGTCCCAGCCCGGCTTGCCCGATGCGGACATCGTGGCCAGCGTGCGGCCGTGGAAGCCGTGGTTCATCGTGATGATCTTGTAGGCGCCGTTCTTCTTGACCTGGCCCCACTTGCGCGCCAGCTTGATGGCGCCTTCGTTGGCTTCGCCGCCGCTGTTGGCGAAGAAGACGCGGTCAAAGCAGGACGCGCCGGTCAGGCGTTGGGCCAGCTCGATCGAGGGAATGTTGTAGAACGCCGGCGACGGGTTCATCAGCTTTTGCGACTGTTCGATCAGCGCGCGCTGCATTTCCGGCGCCGAATGGCCCAGCGTGTTCACCGCCCAGCCCTGCACGAAGTCCAGGTATCGCTTGCCCGCATGATCCTCCAGCCAGGAGCCCTTGCCGCTGACGAACACGAGGTCCGGGCGGGAAGTGATGTCCATGAGGGTGTTGACGTTGAACTGGCTGAATTCCATGGCGGTTCCTGCGGGGTAAGGACAGCGGTGAAGGAAAAACTTCGCGGGCAAAGCGCGAAAAGGCAAATGTAGCACCGACAGAGGGATGCTATCGTGACGCACCCCCCGCCGAATCGCCCCGGGCCGCCTCACAAGGGCCGCCGTTCGGGCGCTCTATTTTATGAGAAGTGGCGCGCCCCTCGCGCGCAGCCCTTGTCGCTTTTTACTGACCGATCATGAAACGTATTCTTTCCAGTCTTGCCGCCGGCTTGGCGCTGGCGGCGGCCGGCGCGCCGGTGCACGCCGAATATCCCGAACGCGCCATCCGCCTGATCGTGCCGTTCCCGCCCGGGCAGGCCACCGACATCTTTGCCCGCGCGCTGGCTGAAAAGCTGGGCGCCGCCGTCAAGCAGCCCATCGTGGTGGAAAACCGCGCCGGCGCGGGCAGCAATATCGGCATGGAACAAGCCATGCGCGCCCCGGCCGATGGCTACACGCTGGTCATCGCGGGTAGCGCCGCCGCCGTCAACCAGACGCTGTACAAGACCATCAACTACAGCCTGACCAAGGATTTCGCGCCGGTGTCGGGCGTGTTCTCGGTGCCGCTGATGTTCCTGGCCACGCCGGCCTCGGGCATCACGTCCCTGAAGCAGCTGGTGACGCAGGCGCGCGCCAATCCGGGCGAACTGGCTTACGCCAGCGCCGGCATCGGCGGCACGCAGCATCTGTCGGCCGAGATGTTCAAGGCGGCGGCCAACATCGATATCCGCCACATTCCGTACAAGGGCAGTGGCCCGGCGCAGGCGGATTTCCTGGGGCACCAGGTGCCGCTGATGGTGGATTCCGTGACCGCGGGCCTGCCGCACGTGCAGAACAAAAAAGCCGTGGCGCTGGCCGTGACCACCGCCAAGCGCCTGCCGCAGTTGCCGGACGTGCCGACGGTGGCCGAATCGGGTTATCCGGGTTTCGAGGCCATCGGCTGGGCCGCCGTGCTGGCCCCGCGCGATACGCCGGCCGACGTCACCAACTACCTGAGCCGTCAGATCGGCGTGGCGCTGAATACGCCGGAGATGCAGAAGTTCCTGCGTGACCGGGGCGCCGAACCGATGCCGCTCAGCCCCGAGGCCACGGGCAAGTTCATTGCCAGCGAAGTGGACAAGTGGGGCCGCGCGGTCAAGCAGTCCGGCGCGCAGGTGGACTAAGCGTTCCTCCTTCCGCCAAAGCCGTCCCTGTTTTGCACGGGACGGCTTTTTTATGGACGCCACCTTGCCCAATGCCGCCGCTTTGGGTGGTTTTTCTGGATAGTGCATCTTGCCGCAGCCGGTTTATCGGTGGGTTGCGCTTGCCTAAGCTCGAAACTCCATCGATTCATGAAGGGGTTTTCCATGGCAGACCATTCCATCAAGGGCAAAGTCGTGCTGATCGCCGGCGGCGCAAAGAACCTGGGCGGCTTGATTGCGCGCGATCTGGCCGCGCACGGCGCCCGCGCCATCGCGATCCACTACAACAGCGCGGCGTCCAAGGCAGCGGCGGACGCGACGGTAGCCGCCGTCGAAGCGGCCGGCGCCAAAGCCGTGGCCTTGCAAGCCGACCTGACAACCGCGGGCGCTGTCGAGAAGCTGTTTGCCGATGCGGTAGCCGCCGTGGGCAAACCGGATATTGCGATCAACACCGTCGGCAAGGTGCTGAAAAAACCGTTCACCGAAATCAGCGAGGCCGAGTACGACGAGATGACGGCGGTCAATTCCAAGACGGCCTTTTTCTTCCTGCGCGAAGCGGGCCGGCACGTCAACGACAACGGCAAGGTCTGCACGCTGGTGACGTCGCTGCTGGGCGCGTTCACGCCGTTCTATGCCGCTTACGCCGGCACCAAGGCGCCGGTCGAGCATTACACCCGCGCCGCGTCCAAGGAGTTCGGCGCGCGCGGGATCTCGGTCACGGCGGTGGGCCCCGGCCCCATGGACACGCCGTTCTTCTACCCGGCCGAAGGCGAGGACGCGGTGGCATATCACAAGACCGCGGCCGCGCTGTCGCCGTTCAGCAAGACGGGCTTGACCGACATTGAAGACGTCGTGCCCTTCATTCGCCACCTGGTCAGCGACGGCTGGTGGATCACGGGCCAGACTATTTTGATCAACGGCGGCTACACCACCAAGTAAGTAGCCGCTAATCTGTCGGGCATGGACCGATTCGACCAGTACCGCGTATTCGCCCAAGTCGCCGAGATGGGCAGCTTCATCAAGGCCGCCAACGCGCTGAACGCACCTCGCGCGTCGGTGTCCGCGGCCATCCAGCAACTGGAGGCCCAACTTGGCGTACGCCTGCTGCACCGCACGACGCGGCAGGTGCGGCTGACGGCCGACGGCGAACAATTGCTGGCGCGCGTGCAGCCGCTGCTGGCGGACGTGGAAGACATCGACCAGTTGTTCCATGCCAGCCAGTTGCAGGCCTCGGGCAGATTAAGCATCGACGTGCCCAGCCGGGTGGCGCGCCGCCTGATCGCGCCCGCGCTGCCCAGCCTGCTGCGCCGCCATCCCCGCCTGGTGTTGGCGTTGACCTCGACCGACCGCGCCATCGACCTGGTGCAGGAAGGCGTGGATTGCGCCGTACGAATCGGCGCGCTGGCCGATAGCAGCCTGGTGGTGCGGCCGCTGGGTCGAATCGCCCTGATCAACTGCGCCAGCCCCGGCTACCTGCGCGAACACAGCGAGCCGCGCAAACCCGCCGACCTGTCGGAAGGGCACTGGACGGTGGGCTATGCCTCCCCGAAGACGCGCCGCGAGCTGCCTTGGGAATTTCATGCCGACGACGGGCACATCGCGCAACCGCGCAGCCGCGTGATCGTGGACAACGCCGAAAACTACATCGCCTGCTGTCTGGCGGGGATGGGGCTGATCCAGATACCGCGCTTTGACGTGCAGCATCTGCTGGATGCCGGCGAGCTGGTGGAAGTGATGCCGGCGTTTCGCGCAGCGCCGATGCCGGTGTCGCTGATCTACCCGCATCGACGCCAGCGCACGCGGCGCCTGACCGTGTTCCAGGATTGGTTTGAATCGCTGATGCGGCCCCATCTGGAGGCCTGAAACCCGCGCATGCCGCCCATGCCGCGCTTGCCGGGCGAGCCAAAGCGGTGCGAAACGCGCTCGCCGCCGGCGCACCCGCCGCACCAAAACGGGGCGGCGCGCGGCGGCCGAGCAACGCATCCGCAGCGCCACCGCGCGCCATGCGTAATGGCACGGAACTTGCTTTTCCAGCTTTGTATACCGAATCGGTGTGCAACGCGTCGACCCGTCCCGGGCGATGCGCGCCCTGGAGAGTTCCTCATGAACCGTAGAACCCTGTTGTTGTCCCTTTGCACCGCCGCCAGCCTGCTGGCCGCGCCGCTGACGCACGCCGACACGTTGGATGACATCGTCAAAGCCGGCACCATCAAGATCGCCGTGCCGCAGGACTTCCCGCCGTTCGGCTCGGTGGGCGCCGACATGAAGCCGCTGGGCTATGACATCGATACGGCCGCGCTGATCGCCAAGCAATTGGGCGTGAAGCTGGAACTGGTGCCGGTCACCAGCGCCAATCGCGTGCCTTACTTGCAGACCCGCAAGGTGGACCTGGTGATCTCCAGCCTGGGCAAGAATGCGGAACGCGAAAAAGCCATCGATTTTTCCGACGCCTACGCGCCGTTCTTCAATGGCGTGTTCGGCCCGGCGGATTTGAAGGTGTCGTCGGCGGCGGACCTGGCCGGCAAGACCATCGGCGTCACGCGTGGCGCGGTCGAAGACATCGAGCTGTCGAAGATCGCCCCGGCCTCGGCCACCCTGAAGCGCTATGAAGACAACAACGGCACCATCACCGCCTTCCTGTCGGGCCAGGTGCCGATGATTGCCACGGGCAACGTGGTGGCGGCCGCCATCCTGGCGCGCAACCCGCCCAAGAAACCCGAGACGAAATTCCTGATCAAGAATTCGCCGTGCTACATCGGCATGAACAAGGACGAGCCCAAGCTGCGCGCCAAGGTCAACGACATTCTGGCCGCCGCCAAGCGTGACGGCTCGTTGTCGGCGATTTCGCAGAAGTGGCTGGGGGCCGAGCTGCCCAAGGACCTGTAAGTTCCGACGGCGGCCATCATGGCTTACCAATACGACTTCGCGTCGGTATTCGACTACACGCCGGTGCTATTGAAAGGCATCGGCGTGACGGTGGAACTGATCGCTTTCGGCGCGGTGGCGGGCGTGGCGCTGGGCATCGCCTGCGCCTGGGTCCGCACGCAGGGGCCGCGCGGGCTGCGCGCGCCCGTGGCCGCCTATGTCGAGGTGATACGCAACACGCCGTTCCTGATCCAGCTGTTCTTCGTGTTCTTCGGCCTGCCATCGCTGGGTGTGCAGCTGGGCGAGATGCAGGCGGCGTGCCTGGCGATGGCGCTGAACCTGGGCGCCTACAGCGCCGAGATCATCCGCGCGGGCATCGACGCCACGCCCAAAGGGCAGTACGAGGCGGGCGCCAGCCTGGCGATGACGCGCTTTCAGGTGTTCCGGCACGTGGTGCTGAAGCCCGCCTTGAAACGCATCTGGCCGGCGCTGTCGTCGCAGATCGTGATTGTGATGCTGGGCTCGGCAGTGTGCTCGCAGATTGCGGCCGAAGACCTGACCTTTGCCGCCAACTTCATCCAGTCGCGCAATTTCCGCGCGTTTGAGGTGTACCTGGTCACCACCGGCATCTACCTGGTGCTGGCCATTGTCCTGCGCCAGTTGCTGCGCCTGGCGGGCTGGCGACTGTTTCGCAAGGCGGCGCGATGATTGAATTTTCAATGTGGGACATCGTCCGCAACCTGCTGCTGGCCGCGCGCTGGACGGTGGTGCTGTCGCTGGTGGCGTTCGTGGGCGGCGCGCTGATGGGCATGCTGGCGCTGATGATGCGCACGTCGCGCGTGGCGCTGATGCGCCGCGCCAGCTGGGCGTATATCGAACTGTTCCAGGGCACGCCGCTGTTGATGCAGCTGTTCCTGGCGTTCTTCGGGCTGTCGCTGCTGGGGCTGGAAGTGCCGCCCTGGCTGGCAGCGGGCGCCGCGCTGACGCTGTGGTCGGGCGCGTTCCTGGCCGAGATCTGGCGTGGCTGCGTGGAAGCCATTCCAAAAGGCCAGTGGGAAGCGTCCGCCAGCCTGGCGCTGGGCTACGTGCAGCAGATGCGCTACGTGGTGCTGCCGCAGGCGCTGCGCATCGCCATTGCGCCCACCGTCGGCTTCGCCGTGCAGATCGTCAAGAGCACGGCGCTGACCTCCATCATCGGGTTCACCGAGCTGTCCAAGGCCAGCACGGTGATCACCAACGCCACGTTCAGTCCCTTCACCGTCTACGCCTGCGCCGCGCTGATCTACTTCGCGCTGTGCTGGCCCCTGTCGCGCCTTAGCCTCCGGCTGGAAAGGAAGTTGCATGCCCCTCATCGCCCTTGAAGACGTCCGCAAGAAATTCGGCGACAACGAAGTCCTGAAGGGGGTGACGCTGCGCGTTGAACCCGGCGAGGTCATCGCCATCATCGGCAAGAGCGGCTCGGGCAAGAGCACGCTGCTGCGCTGCGTGAACGGGTTGGAGCAGATTGACGGCGGCGCCATCATGGTGGCCGACGCGCAGTTGGGCGACGACGAGCTGCGGCTGCGCGCGCTGCGGCTCAAGGTTGGCATGATCTTCCAGCAGTTCAACCTGTTTCCGCACCTGACGGTGGGGCGCAACGTGATGCTGTCGCCCATGGTGGCCAAGCGCATGCCGGAAGCGGACGCGGCCGACATGGCGCGCGCCATGCTGACGCGCGTGGGGCTGGCGCACAAGTTCGATGCGTGGCCCGAGGAACTGTCCGGCGGTCAGCAACAGCGCGTGGCGATTGCGCGCGCGTTGGCGATGCAGCCGCTGGCGCTGCTGTGCGACGAAATCACATCGGCGCTGGACCCGGAGCTGGTCAATGAAGTGCTGGCGGTGGTGCGCGAACTGGCGGCCGACGGCATGACGCTGCTGATGGTCACGCACGAGATGCGCTTTGCGCGCGAGGTCTGCGACCGCGTCGTCTTCATGCACCAGGGCCGCGTGCATGAGATCGGGCCGCCCGAGGAGTTGTTCGCATCGCCCGCCACCCCCGAACTGCGGCAATTCCTGGGGATGACGAACCTGGCGATGTGACGGGAAGCGCGATCAGCGCGAAAAGCCGCGCGCGGCGATTTCCCAAATGTCCTGCACCACGCCATCGCGCACCACGACCAGGCCGTCATGCAGATTGAATGTAGGGTCCACGTGCGAGGGCACCAGGCGCAGCACGTCGCCCAGCGCTGGCGCGGTGGCGCCGGGCGCGACACGCACCACGCCATGTTCATCATTGATGGCGGCGTAGGTCAGGCCGGACGCGTCGAAGACGGCGGGCGGGCCGCATTCGGCGGTGGTCGATTTCAGACCCGCGTCCAGGATGACGCGCTCGGGCGCGGGCACGCTCATGACGGTGGACAGCACGAACAGGCTGTTCTGGAACGTAAGCGGGCCGTCCCAATCGTTGGCGCCGTAATCGCCATCCATGAACGCGTACGAGCCCGCTTGCAGTTCGGTGTAGACGCCGCTTGCCGCATCGAATTCCGCGCTGCCCGTGCCGCCGCCGGTGATGATGTCGCACGCGATGCCGCTTTCGCGCAGCAGCTGGGCGTAAGACGCGGCGATGCGCGCGGCCTGGCGGCAGATCCGCGCGCGTTCTTCGCGCGTACGGGCGTGCTGCACCGAGCCGTGATAGGCCTGAAGGCCCACGAAGTCCACGCCGGGAAGATCGCGCGCCTGTTGCGCCAGCGCCAGCACCAGGGCGTCGTCCGAGACGCCGCAACGCCCTTGTCCGACGTCCACTTCGACCAGCACATCGATCTGGGCGCCGGCTTGCACCATGGCTTGGGAAATGTCCGCCAGGTTTTTCGCGTTATCCACGCAGACGCTCAGCTTGGCCACGCGCGCCAGCTGGCCCAGCAGGGCCAGCTTGGCCGGCCCGACGACTTCGTTACTGATGTGGATGTCGTGGATGCCGGCCGCCACGAAAGGCAGCGCTTCGCTGACCTTCTGGCAGCAGATGCCGCGCGCGCCCAGTGCCAGTTGGCGCCGCGCGATCTCGGGACATTTGTGCGCCTTGGCGTGCGGGCGCAGGGCGACTTCGTGGCGGTCCGCCCAGGCCTGCATGGCGCGCAGGTTGGCCTCGAAGGGGCCCAGGTCCAGCACCAGGCTGGGCGTGTCGACGCGGGCCAACGGGTCGCCCGGTTGCGCGGGCGGGGGCAGCGCTATGCCGCGTATGACTTCCTGGGACATCGAGGTAACTCCGTGATCTACAGCGCGTGGGATGTAACCGCCAGCGGCGACACCATAACTAAAGCACGACCTTCCATAACCCCAAGGCTTATTCACCCCCAGGTAAACGATAGCTCCGTAACCATTGGCTACGGATGCCCCGCATGCCAGAATTTCAACATGAAAACGGCCCCCAAGGGGAGGCCCATTTTTGTGCCCGGACGGCGCTTTTATTGAACCGCCCGCCACAGGAATGACAAGACGATTTCCGTCACAAGAACCCTACCTGACAACACCGGAGAAGCTCGCATGAAACTCAAACACTGGATCACCGCCCTGACCGTCGCGGTTGCCGCCGTCGGCACCGTGGGTTCCGCACAGGCCCAGCAGTTCTTCCGCATCGGCACGGGCGGCACGGCCGGCACGTACTACCCCATCGGCGGCATCATCGCCAACGCCGTGTCGCAGCCGGGCAAGCTGGTTGCCACGGCCGTGGCGTCCAACGGGTCGGTGGCCAACATCAACGGCATTCTGGGCGGCTCGTTCGAAGCCGGCTTCACGCAGTCGGACGTGGCGTACTGGGCCTATAGCGGCACGGGCACGTTCGAAGGCAAGCCCAAGGCGCAAGACCTGCGCCTGATCGCCACGTTGTATCCCGAGAGCATCCACCTGGTGACGCGCAAGGGCGCGGGCATCAAGAGCGTGGCTGACCTGAAGGGCAAGCGCGTGTCGATGGACGAACCGGGCTCGGGCACGCTGGTTGACGTGCGCCTGATCCTGGGCGCCTACGGCATGACCGACAAGGACATCAAGGCCGAATACCTGAAGCCGAACCAGGCGGGCGACAAGCTCAAGGACGGCGGGCTGGACGCGTTCTTCTTCGTGGGCGGTGCGCCGGCCGGCGCCATCGCCGAACTGGCCTCCAGCGGCGCGGGCATCGAAATCGTGCCGCTGGTCGGCCCGGAAATCGACGCGCTGCGCGCCAAGCAGGAGTTCTTCACGCCCGACACCATCGCCGCCAACACGTATCAGAACGTGGGCGAGGTCAAGACCATCTCGGTCAATGCGCAAATGGTCACGTCGGCCAAGCTGCCGGAACAGGTCGTGTATGACGTCACCAAGGCGCTGTACAGCGACGCCACGCGCAAGACGCTGGACAACGGCCACGCCAAGGGCAAGCTGATCACGCGCGAAAACGCCATCAAGGGCGCCGGCATCCCGTTCCACCCGGGCGCCGAGAAGTTCTACAAGGAAATCGGCTTGTTGAAGTAAGCCCAAGCCGTACTCGCGACGGCGATACGCCGGCGCGCCGGGTACCCCCCGGTGTTGCGCCGGCATTGCGCAGGGCCGCCTCGTGCGGCCCTGTTTGCGGATTCACCTGAGAAATACGTCGATGGAAATAGACCACGAAAAGACCCAGCAACTGGCGGAAAAGTACGATTCCGAAATCCGCTTCCGGCCCCTGGACAAGACCGCCACCTGGATCGTCTCGGGCCTGCTGGTCACGCTCTCGATCTTTCATTACTACACCGCGGGCTTTGGCCTGCTGCGCGAGGCCACGCATCGCGGCGTGCACCTGGCGTTTGTGCTCAGCCTGATTTTCCTGGTGTTCGGCTTTTCGAAGTCGCACTATCAGCGCGAGCCGAAGTCCACCTGGTACGCCCCCGGCGGCATCCCGCTGTATGACTGGATCATCGCCGTGGCGCTGGCGCTGTCGGTCATGTACATCCCGTACATCTTCGAAGACCTGGCGTTCCGCGTGGGCAATCCGCTGCCCATCGACGTGTTCATGGGGTCCATCCTGCTGATCGGCCTGCTGGAAGCCACGCGCCGCGCCATGGGCTGGCCGCTGCCGATCATCGCCCTGGTGTTCATGGCCTACGCCATGTTCGGACCGTATTTCCCCGGGCTGCTGCAACACGCGGGCAACACCTGGTCCCAGATCGTCAACCACATGTACCTGACGAGCCAGGGCGTGTACGGCGTGGCGGTCGGGGTGGTGGCGACCTACGTGTTCCACTTCGTGCTGTTCGGCGTGCTGGCCACCCGCATCGGGCTGGGCCAGTTGTTCCTGGACGTGGCCTCGACCATTGCCGGCCGCTATGCGGGCGGCCCGGCCAAGGTGTCGGTGTTTGGCTCGGCCATGTTCGGCATGTTGTCCGGATCATCGGTGGCCAACGCGGTCACGGTGGGGTCGCTGACCATTCCCGCGATGATCCGCGTGGGCTATCCGCGCCACTTCGCGGCCGGGGTCGAAGCCGCCAGCAGCACGGGTGGGCAGATCACGCCGCCCATCATGGGCGCGGCCGCGTTCCTGATGATCGAATTTTTGGGCATCCCGTACCAGCAGATTGCCATCGCCGGCATTTTCCCGGCCTTCCTGTACTTCTTCGGCCTGTTCATGCAGGTGCACTTCGAGGCCAAGCGCGAGGGGCTGCGCGGCCTGACGGCCGAGGAAATGCCCAAGCTGAAGCAATCGATCAAGATGCGCTGGCCGACCTTGATCCCGCTGTTCCTGCTGATCGGCGTGCTGGCCAGCGGCCGCACACCGTACCTGGCGGCGTTCGCGGGCATCACCGGCTGCATCCTGGTGGGGCTGCTGAATCCGTATCAGCGCTTGCGTTGGCGTGACCTGTACGAAGCCTTCGAGACCGGCGCCAAGTACGCGCTGGCCGTGGGCGCGGCCGCCGGCACGGTGGGTATCGTGATCGGTGTGGTGACGCTGACCGGCGTGGGCTTCAAGGTGTCGTACATCGTGATCTCGGCGGCGCAGTCCATCGCCGGCGTGGCCTCGGTGGTGATTCCGGAAGCCATCGCGAACACGCAGTCGCTGACCTTGGTGGCGGCGTTGATCATGACGGGCATCGTCTGCATCCTGATGGGCTGCGGCATTCCCACCACGGCCAACTACCTGATCATGGTGGCGGTGGCCGCTCCCACCCTGGTGCAACTGGGCGTGCAGCCGATTGCGGCGCACTTCTTCGTGTTCTATTTCGGCATCCTGGCGGACATTACGCCACCGGTGGCGCTGGCGGCCTACGCGGCGGCGGGCATGGCGGGCAGTGACCCGTTCAAGACCGGCAACACGGCATTCAGGCTGGGCATCACCAAGCTGATCGTGCCGTTCGTGTTCGTGTTTTCGCCGTCGCTGCTGATTTCGGTGCAAGGCTTTACCTGGTACGACTTCTTCGTCACGCTGATCGGCTGCATGGTGGGCCTGGTGCTGCTGTCGGCGGCGTTCTCGCGTTACATGCTGGTTGGCATGAAAAGTTGGGAACGGTGGCTGTGCACGCTGGGCGCGTTGCTGACCATCGTGCCGGGCGTGACCAGCGGCGTGATCGGGCTGGCCCTCTGCATCCCGGTGTTCATCCACCAGCTTGCCGGACTGAAGCTGGAGAACGCGGCCAAGGCAGCCTGAGAAGCCGCCTTGCCGGGGCGACCCGGCCAGGCAGAAAAAACAGGGGCGGACCTGAGTGTCCGCCCCTGTTTTCTTTTGCACAATCGCGCATTTTGGCAGCAAATACGGGCAGAATGGGGGCCGTCCACGACAGGGTGACGCCATACAACATTCCGCCTTTTCGCCGGTTGCCCGGCTAAATAAATCAGCGTAAAGTAAAATTCATGTTTGCTGGTCTGCCGATATGCGGGCCGACTGTGCAAACAGGCACAACACTGCGCCATATGTTCGATATCCTGGTTTATCTGTTCGAGAATTACTACACGCCGCAAGCCTGTCCTGCGGCCGATGTGCTCGCAAAGCGGCTAGCCGCCGCCGGTTTCGAGCACGAAGACATCGACGACGCGCTCGGTTGGCTGTATGGCCTTGCCGAGACCACCGAACGATGTGTCGACCTCGCTCAGGCGCCCAACACCGGAACCCGGATCTACACCGACAACGAATACAGCCAGCTCGGCTCCGAATCCATTGGCTTCATCGCCTTCCTGGAATCGGCCGGCGTGCTGCCGGCGCCCCTGCGTGAGATCGTCATCGACCGAGGCCTGGCTTCGCCCGAAACGCCCGTGCCGCTATCCAAGATCAAGATCATCGCCCTCATGGTTCTCTGGAGCCAGGAAGCCGAGATCGACAACCTGGTCCTGGAAGAGCTGCTGGACGAAGAGGGCGTACGGTTGTTGCATTGACCCGGCGCGCAGGCTCTTTGCAGTTGCTGTGACCGGTTGCGATGCCGTACGTAGGCCGATTCGCCCCCAGCCCTAGCGGCCCGCTGCACGCGGGCTCGCTGGTGGCCGCGCTGGCCAGTTGGCTGGATGCGCGCGCCCACGGCGGGCGCTGGCTGCTGCGCATCGAAGACGTGGACACGCCGCGTACCGTGGCGGGGGCCGCCGACACGATCATGGCGCAACTGCGCGCATTGGGCTTGCACTGGGACGGCGACGTCCTGTGGCAGTCCCAGCGCAACGCCGCCTATCAATCCGCGTTCGACTCGCTTGACGCCCGTGGCCTGATCTACGGCTGCGGCTGCACGCGCCGTGAAATCGCCGATTCCGCATTGCGGGGCCAGACCGTGCCTGGCGCCGACGGCGAACGCCCCTACCCGGGCACCTGCCGCCACGGCCTGCCGCCTGGGCGCCAGGCGCGTGCTTGGCGCTTGCGGGTGCCCGACGGCGTTGAACATTTCGAAGACCGCTGGCTGGGTCCGCAAGAGCAGGACGTGGCTGCCGCCGTGGGCGACTTTGCCTTGCGGCGCGCCGACGGCTTGTGGGCGTATCAATTGGCGGTGGTGGTGGACGACGCGGAGCAGGGCGTAACCGACGTGGTGCGCGGCGCGGATCTGCTCAGTTCCACGGCGCGCCAGCGCGTGCTGGGCCGCCTGCTGGGCTTGCCGCCGCTGCGCTATCTGCACGTGCCGCTGATTCTGGATGCGGGCAGCGGCTTGAAGCTGTCCAAGCAGAACGGCGCGCCCCCCATCGACACCGGCGCACCGCTGGCCGCGCTGCAAGAAGCGTGGCGCGGTTTGGGTTTTGCGCCCATCGCGGCAACCGACCGGGAAGGCTTCCTGTCGGCAGCCACCGCGCACTGGGCGCGGCGCTTTCCGCTGTCATCCACTACAAATTAGTGTGCCGCTACAGTGGTTGCAGGTCTTCGCCCAGCATCCGCACCAGCAAGGCTTCGCCGTTTTCCGCCACGCGCAGTTCGCCATACCGTGCCACTTCAAAGCGCTTGGCCTCGCCCTCCTGGAAGAACCAGGCGTTGGTGACGATACGCACACCGCGATCGCGGACGCGGTATCGCAACGGCACCTCGGTCGGTGCATGCGGCTGCACGTCCGGCTGGATGCGCAACGGCGTGGCCACGCCGCGCGAATCGGCTTGCAGCATCACATAGCCGTCGGGTTCGAACCCCATCAGCGAATCCTCGTCCGCCAGGCGATCACCCCCCAGCCGCAAGCGGGTGATGTCGCGGCTGGCGGCGAAATTCAGCGCCATGTAGTCGCCCTGCATCAACGAACGGGGATCGACCGGCGCCAGTTCCAGAATCACCACCTTGCCGGTAGCCAGCAGCTTTTCGCGCTGCCAGATGCCGCCATTGGCCACCACCAGCACCAGCGCCAGACCGCCCAGAATGGCCAGCGTGCGCCAGCGCAGCGGGCCGGACACCGGCGGTAGCGGCGCGCGCCGGTCGGGCGCCTGCGTACGCATCAGTCGGGGCACCAGCCAGACCAGGCCTCGCAGCACGAACAACAGCAAGGCGCCTCCGCCCAGCCACAGCGCCTTTTGCAGCAAGGGCACATCCAGCTGGTAGTAATAGACGCCCAGATAAGCCAGCAGGCTGAGCACGCCGAAGATCACCAGCCGCAGCTGGTTCAGCCCAAAGCCCAGCAACAGCCAGGCCAGCGCAAAGCCCACGCCCGGGCTGGGCAGCCAGAAAAGCGCCAGGGCCAGCAAGGCGATGGGCACGCCCCAGGTCACGCCACCCGTCAGCACGTGGCGGCGCGGCCATAGCACCGCCAGCGCGGCGGCGGCCGGCAGCAGCGCACCGGCCACCACCAGCAACGCGCCCTGGGGATTCAGCTTCAACATGGCCGGCAGGTGCAGGGCCGAGATGCCGCCCGCCAGCCAGACCATGCCTTGCACGGACAGCAGGAAGGCCCACGCCAGCGGCTCCATCGCGTGGCCGCGCTTGCCGCCCACACGATGGCTCCAGGTCAGGATGACGGCCGTGGCCCAGGCGCCGATCACGGCAATCGGCAGCCAGACGAAGCCGGCGCGGCCCGCGTCGAAGTACAGCCAGGCGTCCAGCAGGTCGTCGCGCATCAACTCCGGGGACAGGCCGCGCCAGATCAGGGCGGCGCCCGCCGCCGCGATCAACAGGCCCGATAGAAAACGCAGGATCACATCCGGCCCCAGCGCGTAGACCACTGCCGCCAGCAGCAATACAAATAAGCAGGCGCTGGTGAACGATGTGGAACTGGACAGCCCGTAGATGATGAGGATCTGGCCCGTGAAGGCCATCGCGGTGCCGCATTGGCGCCAGAATGGTCCGGCGTCGCTGCGCAGCACCGCCACGCCCGCGCCGCACAAAACCAGCCCGGCCACCAGCGCGCCTTCTTCCGACGTCACGATGCCCGAGAACGCCACGAACACCAGCAGCAGCAAAGTGGCCAGCCAGGCGCTCAGGCCCAGCAGGCATTGCACATACCAGGGCGGCTCGGCATGCGGCATGGCGGCAGGGGCCAGTTGCACGACGGGGGTGCCGGCATCGCCGGATTCGACCGCGTTGCCCGCCGACGCGGCGGCCGGTTCGGCATCGGCGGTGACCAAGGCGGCGTCGGGTTCGGCGGCCAGCTTGCGCAACCAGCGCGCGGCCAGCACGGCCTCGGCCATGAGCAGGGCGGCCAGGGGCAGCGCAGCCCATACGCCGGGCTCCAGCCGCAACAGCCATTCGCCCACCACCCGCAGGGACACGCAGATGACGCCCGCCGCCAGCATGGCCAGAATGACCAGGTCGCGCCGGCCGCGCTGATAGTAAAAGCCCAGCCCCAGCGTCGCGGCCAGCCAGGCGATGCCGTTAAGCGAGCCCACCCCGCGCAGGATGAAGTCCCCGAACATCAGGGACAGCACCAGGGCGCTGATGGCGATGAAGGCCAAGACGCGCGGCCCGATCAGCGTGCTGGCCCGCCAGCGGCGCGCCGCCAGTTCCCAGCCCAACAGCAGCGTCAGGTTTAGCGCGGCCATGATGAGGTTGGGCAGGCCCGAGCCGTCATAGAGGGCATACCAGGTGAAGACGCGTTCGCCCAGCCACAACGCGGCCGCCACATTCAGCACCAGCGCCCACAACAGCCACACCGCCTGGCTGGCCGAAGCCAGCGCCCAGGGCAGCAGCAGAACCGCCCACCAGGCGAACAATTCCCAGGTATCGGCGCCAGTCTGGTAAGTTTGACCCAATAACGCGAGCAAGGCGCCCAGCAAGATGCCGGCCAATGCCAGAAGCGCGCCGGGGACGCTGCGCCGCACGCCAGGCGAGGCCCGAAGGCGCAAACCGGCCCAGGCCGCCGCCAACGCCGAGATCGCCAGCAAACCCTGCGTGCCGGCAAAGCGTTGCACTTTTGTCATGTCTTGCCAGTTGGCGGCAACCCAGCAAATCGCAGCGCTGCCCAGCAGCAAAACGCCTAGCCACAAGGTGCTTCGCGCCAAGAATTGACGCCAAGCGTGCAGTTCGGATCCCGCTTGCCTTTCAGTGCCGACTTGCATCTGGCGAATCTCCGATCTTATTATCCGCGCTACTAAGGCGGGACTACCGCCACTGGATACACATGAATAAAACGCTGATTATTGCCGAGAAGCCCTCGGTGGCCCTTGATATATCACGCGCCTTGGGAGGCTTTGCGCGCGAGGGCGACTATTTTGAAAGCGAACGTTACGTACTCGCATCCAGCATCGGCCATTTGCTGAGCTTGGTCGCGCCCAATGATCCGGTCAAGGGAAAGTGGAGCTTCGCGCACCTGCCCGTGATTCCGCCGGAATTCGAACTCGGCCCCACCGACAAGAAGTCGGCGGAACGCCTGAAGCTGCTGGTCCGCCTGGCCAAGCGCAAGGACGTGGATTCGATCATCAACGCCTGTGACGCGGGACGCGAGGGCGAACTGATCTTCCGCTACATCATTCAGTATGCGGGTGTGAAAAAGCCGATTCAGCGCCTCTGGCTGCAATCGATGACGCAGGCCGCCATCCGCGAAGCCTTCGCCAACCTGCGCGACGACGTGCAGCTCAAGCCGCTGGAAGCGGCCGCCCGCTCGCGCGCTGAAGCCGACTGGCTGGTCGGCATCAACGGCACGCGCGCCATGACCGCCTTCAACAGCAAGGACGGCGGCTTCTTCAAGACGCCGGTGGGCCGGGTGCAAACGCCCACGCTGGCCATCGTGGCCGAGCGCGAAGAGCGCATCCGCCGCTTCGTGCCCCGCGACTACTGGGAAGTGCGCGCCACCTTCATCGCCGCCGCCGGCCTGTACGAAGGCCGCTGGATCGACCCCCAATTCAAGAAAGACGACCGCGACCCGGAAAAGCGTGAATCGCGCCTGTGGTCCGCCGCCGCCGCGCAAAGCGTGGTGGCAGCCTGCCGCGACCAGCCGGGCAACGTCACCGAAGAATCCAAGCCGTCGACCCAGATGTCGCCGGCCCTGTACGACCTGACGTCGTTGCAGCGCGAGGCCAACGGCCGTTTCGGCTTTTCGGCCAAGACCACGCTGTCGCTGGCCCAGACCCTGTACGAACGCCACAAGGCGCTGACCTATCCGCGTACCGATTCGCGCTACCTGCCCGAGGACTACATCACCACGGTGCAGGAAACGATGCGCGCGCTGGCCACGGGCGGCTCGAACGCCGTGGGCGGCCTGTCGCGCCACGCGGGCACCGTCGTCAGCCAGCAGTGGGTGAAGCCCAACCGCCGCATCTTCGACAACAAGAAGGTGTCGGATCACTTTGCCATCATCCCCACGCTGCAAATCCCGCACGACCTGAGCGAAGCCGAGGCCAAGCTGTACGACCTGGTGCTCAAGCGCTTCCTGGCCGTGTTCTTCCCGGCGGCCGAATACCGCGTCACCACGCGCCTGACCGAAGTGCAGGGGCATCGCTTCCGCACCGACGGCAAGGTGCTGGTCACCCCGGGCTGGCTGGCCGTGTACGGCAAGGAAGCCCAAGGCGAAGACGCCAACCTGGTGCCGGTTGCCGATGGCGAAACGGTGCGCACGGAAGACGTCGAAGCCGTGGGCCTCTCGACCAAACCGCCCGCCCGCTTTAACGAAGGCACCTTGTTGTCCGCCATGGAAGGCGCCGGCAAGCTGGTGGACGACGAAGAACTGCGCGAAGCCATGTCCGAACGCGGCCTGGGTACGCCGGCCACACGCGCCGCCATCATCGAAGGCCTGCTCAACGAGGTGTACCTGCGCCGCGAAGGCCGCGACCTGGTGCCCACCGCCAAGGCGCGCCAGCTGATGACGCTGCTGTCCGGCCTGGATGTGACCGAACTGACCTCGCCCGAACTGACGGGCGAATGGGAACACAAGCTCAAGCAGATCGAGCAGGGCGGCCTGGGCCGCGAGGCCTTCATGCGCGAAATCGCGCAGATGACCCAGGTGATCGTCAAGCGCGCCAAGGAATACGAGCGCGACACGGTGCCCGGCGACTACGCCACCTTGCAAACGCCGTGCCCCAAGTGCGGCGCGGTGGTCAAGGAAAACTATCGCCGCTTTGCCTGCACCGCCTGCGATTTCTCGATTGGCAAGCATCCGGGCGGCCGCACGTTCGAACTGCCGGAAGTCGAAGAGCTGCTGGCCAAGCGCGAGATCGGTCCGCTGCAAGGCTTCATCAGCAAGATGGGCCGTCCGTTTGCCGCCATTCTGCGTATCAGCGACGAGTACAAGCTGGAATTCGACTTCGGCCAGAACGACGAAGACGACACCGAAGCGGTGGACTTCTCCGGCCACACGCCGGTCGGCCCCTGCCCCAAGTGCCAGTCGCGCGTGTTCGAGCACGGCATGAGCTACGTTTGCGAAAAGTCGGTCGGGCCTGAGAAGACCTGCGACTTCCGCTCGGGCAAGGTCATCCTGCAACAGGAGATCTCGGCCGAACAGATGGGCAAGCTGCTGACCACCGGCCGCACCGACCTCTTGGACGGCTTTGTGTCCAGCCGCACGAACCGCAAGTTCAAGGCATTCCTGGTGCGTCAGCCCGACGGCAAGATCGGCTTCGAGTTCGAGCCGCGTCCTGAAAAACCGGGTCGCGCCCCGTCCAAGACCGCCTCGAAGACGGCGACGAAGACCGCAGCGAAGACGGCAGCGAAAAAAGCGCCGGCCAAGAAAGCGGCGGTGAAGAAAACCGCAACTAAGACAGCCACCAAGACGGCCACCAAGACCGCCGCCAAGAAGGCAGTCAAAAAGGCCGCGCCGAAGAAAACCGCTTCGTAACGGGAATCCAGGCGCGACGAAAAGGGCGGAGCCACTCGCCCCTGATCACGCCTGATCCCGTACCCGGCTGCCATTTGCCGACCCACGCCCGGACAACCCGGGCGTTTTCCATTGTTGGGCCGCACACGCTGGGGTATTGTTTACGCCAAACAGCGCCACCCAAAGCGCCAACCAAAAATCAATTCGAGGACGACATGACCCACAGCCCCCGCTTCACCACGCGCCGCCGCATCCTGACCGCCGCCGGCGCCCTGGCCGGTGTCGCCTTGCTTGACGGGCGCGTTGCCTTTGCCCAGCCCAAGCTGGGCCGCGTCGTCTACGGACAAGGCAGCATCGATCCCTTTTTTGCGGCCGGCTACGTGGCGCTCAAGAAGGGCTACTTCAACGAAGGCGGCCTGGACGTTGAATACCTGAATTCGCAAAGCGGCCCGCGCACCAACCAGCTGCTGGCGGCCGGCCAGATCGTGTTCGGCGCCACCGCCGCCACGGCCGCCCCCGCGCTGACCATTGCCGGCAAGGCCGCCACGCTGGTGTTCGGCTTTGACCGCAAGCTGACGTACGCCAACATCATCGTGCGCCGCGAAGACTTCGAAAGCGGCAAGATCAAGTCGTTGAAAGACCTGGCCGGCAAGCGCGTCGGCGCCACGCAACCGCAGTCCAGCACCTGGCTGATGGCGCTGTACCTGATGCAGAAAGCCGGCGTGGCCGACAAGGTCGACATCCGGCCCCTGGGCGATCTGGCCACGATGCTGGGCGCGCTCAAGACCGGCTCGGTATCCGCCAGCATGGCCACCATGTCGATGATGGAACAGGCTCGCCAGGAAGGCTGGGGCGTGCCGATTTTCGACGCCACCACCGAAGCCTCGTGGAACGAATTCATGGGCGGCGACGTGCCAGGCATTGCCGCGTTGACGCTGCAAGACACCATCCAGAAGCGCCCGGAAGTGGTGCAGGCCTTCGTCAGCGCAATGGTCAAGGCGCAGGACTTCATCACCGCCACCCCGGCCTCGGGCATCGCCGACGTCATCTACGACGACTACCTCAGCGCGTTCCCGCGCGCCGCCATCGAGAAAACGCTGGGCGTCTACAAAGACACGGTGTTCTTGAAAGACAACATCATCACCGAAGACGCATACAACCGCATGACGGCCATCATGGGCGACGGCCGCCAGTTTTCCAATGACGAAATCAAGACCGTGCCCTATGCCAAATGCGTGAACATGAGCTTCGTGCGCAAAGCGCGGGGCCTTTGATGATTACGCTGGACAAGGTCGGCAAGGCGTACCAGTCACGCCAGGGCACGACGCATGCGGTGGGCAACGTCAGCCTGACCATCGAAGCGGGTGAATTCGTCTCCATCGTCGGCCCCTCGGGCTGCGGCAAGAGCACGCTGCTGAACATGATCGCCGGCTTTTTGCGGCCCACCACCGGCAGCATCCACGTGGATGGCCGGCAAGTGGACGGGCAGGTGCCGCCAGCACTGGGCTACATCTTTCAGAAAGACACCTTGCTGCCGTGGTTCAGCGTCAAGAAGAACGTGGCGCTGGGGCTGAAGTTTCACGGCGTGGCCGCCGACAAGATCGCGCAGCGCGTGGCCGAACTGCTTGAGCTTGGCCACCTGACCGACTTCGCCGACGCCTTTCCGCACCAGCTGTCGGGCGGCATGCGGCGGCGCGTGGCGCTGTTGATGAGCCTGGCTGTCGAGCCGCGCATCCTGCTGCTGGACGAGCCCTTTGGCGCGCTGGACACACACACCAAGACGCACCTGCATCGCGAGCTGATGGAGATCTGGCGCAAGCTGGGCCAGACCATCGTGATGGTCACGCACGACCTGGACGAAGCCATCCTGCTGTCGGACCGCGTGGTGGTGCTGTCCGGCCCGCCCAGCCGCGTGCTGCTCGATGAACGCATCCGCATCCCGCATCCGCGCGACGTGTTCACGCTGCGTGAAACGCCGCAGTTCGTCGCCCATGTGCAAAGCCTCTGGAGCGTGCTGGGCCAGCAGTTCCGCGCCGCCGCCTGATTCTTCCTGCCCCATGATTCCGACTGAAACCTCAAATTCCTTGCAAGACCAGCTACGGCTGGACCGCCGCGCCGGCATCAAGCGCCGAGTCCGCATCACGTTGTGGCAGGTGCTGATTCTTGCCGTCATTCTTGGGTCATGGGAAACGCTGACGCGCATTCCGTGGTTCACGCAGAACACCTTGTTCGACCCCTTCTTCATCAGCCAGCCGTCCCGCGTGGCGGTGCGTTTGTGGGAATGGCTGCAACCCGGCCCGCGCTCGGTGTGGCCGCATCTTTGGCTGACCTTGCAAGCCACGATGGTGGGGCTGGTGGTGGGGGTGGGCAGCGGCTTTATCGTCGGCATGACGCTTAGCCGCAGCCGCTTCCTGGCCGACGTCTTCAACCCGTTCATCGTGGCGTTCAACTCGATGCCGCGCATCGCCTTCGTGCCCCTCATCACCATGTTCTTCGGCCTGGGGCTGGCTTCCAAGGTGGTGACATCGTGGTTCGTGGTGTTCTTCCTGGTGTTCTTCAACACCTACAAGGGCGGGCGCAGCGTCGAGCGTGAATTGGTGGACTTCTGCCGCACGCTGGGCGGCTCGCCGCGCCAGATCCTGTGGCGGGTGCGCATACCCACCGCCGCGGCCTGGACGTTCGCCGCCTTGCCCAACGCCATCAGCTTTGCGTTGATTGGCGTGGTGCTGGCCGAATTCGTCGGGTCGACCACGGGCATGGGCTACCTGATGATCACCGCGCTGGCCACCTTGAACGCCACCGACATGTTCGCGGCCGTAACGCTGCTGTCCATCGTTGGTATCGCGCTGGTTTATTGTGTGACCTGGCTGGAACGGCGGCTGCTGCATTGGGCGCCGGAATTCAGGGAATGACCATGGAACATTCGGGACAGCATTGATGAGCACTCTTCCCTATTTGCGTAACTTCGACCTGACGGGCCAGGTGGCGCTGATAACCGGGTCCGCGCGCGGGCTGGGCTTTTGCATTGCGCGCGCGTTGGCCGGCTGCGGCGCGCGCGTGTTGATCAACGGCCGCAACAGCGCGTCGGTGGACGCCGCCGTGGCCGAGCTGGCCGATGCGGGCCTGGACGCGCATGCCTTGCCGTTCGACGTCAGCAACGACGCCGACATGGCGCGCGCCTTTCAACGCATCGACGACGAGCATGGCCGGCTGGACGTGCTGGTCAACAACGTGGGCGCACGCAACCGCAAGACGCTGCGCGACACAACGCCGGCCGAAATCCGAGAATTGATCGATACCGATCTGGTGGCCGGCATGCTGCTGGCCAAGTTCGCGGCCGAACGCATGGTGCGCCAGGGCGGCGGGCGCCTGATCGCGATCACGTCGGTGGTGGGGGAATTGGCGAGGGCGGGCGACGCGGTCTATCCCGCCGCCAAGCAGGGTTTGACGGGCATGGTGCGCGCGCTGGCGGCAGAATTTGGCGGCCAGCACATCACCAGCAACGCCATCGCGCCGGGCACGTTCGCCACGGAAACCAACGCGGCCATGGTGGCGGACCCGAACTTCGGCCCGCGCATCGCCGCGCGCAATCCAACGGGCCGGTGGGGCGAGCCGGAAGAAATCGCCGGCGCGGCGGTGTTCCTGGCGTCACCGGCCGCGTCCTACGTGAACGGGCACGTGCTGGTGGTGGACGGCGGCCTGTCGATCCAGTTCTAGGCGATCAGGTCGTCTCGTCCTGGTACCAGACGCCTTCGGCCAGCATCATCTTCTGGTGGCCGTGGCCCGCCGGCATCATCGGAAAGCAGTTCTCTTGCGCGGTCACCGCCACGTCAAGAAAGTACGGCCCGTCATGCGCCAGGCATTCGGCCAGCGCGGCGTCCAGCTTGGCCGGATCATCCACGCGCGCCGCGCCCCAGCCGAACGCGCGCGCCAGCGCCACGAAGTCAGGCAGCGACGCGTTATAGCTGTGGCTGTAGCGGCCGCCGTGGATCAGTTCCTGCCATTGGCGCACCATGCCCATGTAGCCGTTGTTGCACAGCACGACCTTCACGGGCGTCTGGTGTTGCATGGCGGTGGACAGTTCCTGGATGTTCATCAGCACCGATGCATCGCCGCTGACGCACACGACGGTCTTGTCGGGATGCGCCACCTGCGCACCGATGGCGGCGGGCACGCCATAGCCCATCGTGCCGGCGCCGCCCGACGTCAACCAGCGGTTCGGCTTGTCGAAACGCAGGTATTGCGCGGCCCACATCTGGTGCTGGCCCACGTCGGTGGACACGATGGCGTCGCGATCGGCCAGCGCGGCGTTCAGGCTGGACATCAGGTGCTGCGGCAAGATGGCGTCGGCGGCAGGCGTGAAGCCCAGGCAGTCCTGCGCGCGCCAGGCCTCGATACGCTTGAACCACGGCGCCAGGCGCGCGGGCTCCAGCGGTGCGTCGCCCAGTTCGGCGCGCAGCGCGCGCACCAGCGGCAGGCAGTCGCCCACCAACGCCACGTCCACGCGCACCACCTTGTTGATGGAGGCCGGGTCGATGTCGATATGGATCTTGCGGGCGTGCGGGCAAAACTCGGACAGCTTGCCGGTGATGCGGTCGTCGAACCGGGCGCCGATGCACACGACCAGATCGGCGTTGTGCATGGCCAGGTTGGCTTCAACGGTGCCGTGCATGCCCAGCATGCCGACAAACCGCGGGTCGGATGCGGGGAAGGCGCCCAGGCCCATCAGCGTCAACGTGCACGGCGCGCCGGTGTGGCGCACCAGATCCGTGAAGGCCTGGCAGGCCTCGGGGCCGGCATTCACCAGGCCGCCACCGCCGTAGAAGATGGGACGCTTGGCCTGTGCGATCAACGCGGCGGCGCGGCGCACGGCCGACTGCGGCAACTTGGCCGCCAGCTTGCCCGACTGCCGGCGCGCTCGCAGCGCGGCCAGCTTTTGCTGCGACGGCAGGCCCGGCACATCGTCATCCGCATCGCGCGGGACGGCCAGCTGCACGTCTTTCGGAAAGTCCACCAGCACCGGGCCGGGCCGGCCCTGGCGGGTCAGTTCAAATGCGCGCCCCACCACGTTGGCCACGTCGTCCACGGCGCGGATCTGGGTATTCCACTTGGTGACGGAACGCGAAATGCCAATGGCATCGCATTCCTGAAAGGCGTCGGTGCCGATCGCGGCGGTAGCGACCTGGCCGCTGATGCACAGCACCGGAATCGAATCGCACATCGCGTCCAGCAGGCCGGAGGTGGTGTTGGCCATGCCGGGGCCAGAGGTCACGAACACCACGCCCGTGCGGCCGGTGCTGCGGGCATAGCCCTCGGCGGCGTGCACGGCGGCCTGCTCGTGGCGCACCAGCACGTGGCGCAGGCGCGGCTCGGCGTACAAGGCGTCGTACAGCGGCAGGACCGCGCCCCCCGGGTAGCCGAACACGGTATCGACCCCGTTCGCAATCAGCGTATCGAGCAGAATCTTGGCCCCGTTGGCAGGAGGGGCTTCGGTGGCGGCTAGCGCGGCGGCGGCGGTGGGGTGCAGGCGATCGTTCATGCTATCTATCTTATTCGTAGGCGCGCAGAATTTTTATCTTCTTTTCCACGAATACGGGTTAGCCGGAGTAAATTCATCTTTGATTTGGAGGAATCAAAGAAAATGAACCTGGACAAGTTTGACCTCGCCATTTTGAAGGTGCTGCAAGAGAACGCGCGCGCCAGCTTGAATGAGATCGGCGCGGCGGTGGGGCTGTCGTCTACCCCGTGCTGGAATCGCATCAAGCGGATGGAGGGCGCCGGCGTCATCCGGGGCTACACCGTGGACATCGACCCGGCCAGCCTGGGCTTCATGGACACGGTCATCGTGCACGTGACGCTGGAAAGCCACAGTGAAGAAACCTTGTACGAGTTCGGCCGCGCGCTGGCGGCCATCCCCGAAGTGCTGGAAGCGTTTCTGGTGTCGGGCGATTACGACTATTACATCCGCATCGCCGTGCGCGACACGCGCGACTACGAACGGCTGCTGCGCGAGCAGCTGTACCGCATCCCCGGCATCCGCCACAGCAAGTCCTGCTTTGTGCTGCGTCGGCTGAAGGAGACCATGCTGCCGCTGACCGGCCCGGTGGCCTGAAGCGGCGCTCAGCGCAGGATGTAGTCCTGCGGCACGGCCGGTTCCGGTAGCGGGCGCACGCCCAGGCCTTCCAGCAAATCGATCTCGATGACGCGGGCCAGCGCCGACAGGGGCAGGTCGTTTTCTTCCAGGCCGAAGGGGTCCTCAAGCTCGTCACCCAACGCGTCCAGCCCAAAGAAGGTGTAGGCAATGATGATGACCGCCACGGGCGTCAGATATTCCAGCGTGCCCACCAGGCCAAACGGCAGCAGCAGGCAGAACAGCCATGCCGTGCGATGCAGCAGCAAGGAATACGCGAACGGACAGGGCGTGAACTTGATGCGTTCGCAGGCGGCCTGGATGGCGGCGCACTGGGCCACGCGTTGGGTCAGGCCCTGGTAAAGAATGTCGCTGAGTTCGCCGCGCCGCAGGCAGCCGGCCAGATCGCGGTTGATGGCCATGAGCAGGGCGTCGGGCACGTTGCGGCAACCGGCCAGCGTGTCCAGTTCGTCTTGCTGCACCCAGGGGCGCACCGCATCGACCATGTCCTGCTCGCGCAGCCGCGCCGCCAGGCCATAACCGAAACCGATGCAGCGCCGCACCAGCCGTTCCTGGATCGGGTTGGCGGTGCTGGCGGCCAGCAGCACAGCGCTTTCGCGCGCCAGGCTGCGCGCCTGCACGATCAGGTCGCCCCATTGCTTGCGGGCTTCCCACCAACGGTCATAGCAGACGTTGTTGCGAAACCCCATGAACACCGACAGCGCCAGCCCGAACAGCGAAAACGGCACCGCCGTCAGGTGCGCGGGCGAGAACCACTGGCGGTGGTACATCCACACCACCACGCAGGACAACAGCGTGATGACGAGGATCCTGCTGAGAATGCGCGGGATGATGGAACCGCGCAACACAAAGAACAAACCCAACGCGGAAGGCCGCGGACGGACGATCATGATGAATATCAAGTAAAGACAAGGCGGCGCTCACTATACGCCTGTCATCCGTGTCACAAGCGCGTCGATATAATTCTGTTTCGTCTCATTCCCCCACCGTCTCGCCCCACGCCTCCATGACCACCGAAGCCACCCCGATCAAGCCCTGGCACGTCGTTCGCCGCTCGAAGTTGCATGGCAATGGCGTCTTCGCCGCCCGCAAGATCCCCGCGGGCACACGCATCATCGAGTACGGCGGCGCGCGCATCAGCGCCAAGGAAGCCGACCGGCGCCATCCGACCAACCCGGACGATCCGTTCCACACGTTCTTCTTCGCGCTCAGTTCCGGCCGCGTGATCGACGGTGGCGACCAAGGCAATGACGCGCGCTGGATCAACCATTCCTGTCAGCCCAATTGCGAAGCGCAGGAAGGCAAGCACGGCAAGCGCGTCTACATCGTGGCCTTGCAGGACATCCCGCGCGGCACCGAGCTGTCGTACGACTACGGGCTGGTGCTGGACGGCCGCATCACCAAGGCGCTGAAAGAAGGCTACCGCTGCCTGTGCGGCACCCCGCCGTGCCGAGGCACGATGCTGGCGCTGCCGAAGAAGAAGACGGATAAGAAGGCATCGAAGGAAGCGGCGGAAGCGGTGACGGAGAAGGCGGAGAAGGTGGCGGAGCCGCGGACGAAGGCCGCAGCGAAGAAGGCCGCACCGAAGAAGGCAGCACCGAAGGAGGCCGCGACGAAGAACGCAGCGACGAAGAAGGCTGCACCGAGAAAGGCTGCACCGAAGAAGGCAGCAACGAAGCGGGCAGCAACGAAAAAGGCCCCGACCCAGGCGGCCCCGGCCGACAAATCCGTCCCCTGAAACTCGGCGTACGCACCCCCGCCCCCCCTGTCCCACCATCCGCGCGGACAGGCGTACAATCGCCGATGTCGTTAACACGACATGCAGTACGTCTTCAGGGCGGGGTGCAATTCCCCACCGGCGGTATGCCATGCAATGTGGCGAGCCCGCGAGCGCCCGGCGTCCTTCACGGACATCGGGGTCAGCAGATCTGGTGAGATGCCAGAGCCGACGGTCATAGTCCGGATGAGAGAAGATGTGCCGGCACAACACCCGTCATCCAGGCGCACTTGCGCCTGGAACGTCGTATTGTGCTTGGCTGTCGATTAGCCCTGAAACGTTTTTCGCCCCCTTCATTTTGCGAGAGCGTTTCAATGTCCAACCTCAATACCCCGCAGTCCCTCCCCAGCCTGGCTTCGCAACCGTTCACCGCCCGTTTGCAGCGCGCGCTGCATCATTTGCGCCTGGGCCGTCCCGTCATCCTCATGGACGACTTCGATCGCGAGAACGAAGCTGACCTTATCGTCGCCGCCGACAAGCTGACCGTGCCCGTCATGGCGCAACTGATCCGCGACGGCAGCGGCATCGTCTGCCTGTGCCTGCCCGGCGAAACGCTGGACCGCCTGGAACTTCCGCCCATGGTCACGCGCAACCAAAGCCGCTTCGCCACCGCATTCACCGTGTCGATCGAGGCGCGCGACGGCGTCAGCACCGGCGTGTCCGCCGTGGACCGCGTCACCACCATCCGCGCGGCGATTTCGCCGACCGCGCAAAGCGAAGACATCGTGAGCCCCGGCCACGTCTTCCCGCTGCGCGCGCAGCCCGGTGGCGTGCTGACGCGACGCGGTCACACCGAAGGCTCGGTCGACCTGGCCGTGCTGGCCGGCCTGCGCCCGGCCGGCGTGCTGTGCGAACTGATGAACCCCGACGGCACCATGATGCGCGGCGCCTCGCTTGAACGCTACGCCGCCCAGCACGGCCTGGTCGCCCTGACCATCGCCGAACTGGCCGACCACCTGCAACAGCTGAAAGACGGCCAGACGCAGCCCGTGGACGACGAAGTGCTGGAAATGGCCGCCACGGTCTGACGTCGGGCATTGAGAAATGCGTGCGTGAAAAGGGCGTGGCGATCTGACACCATCGCGACTGAATTCGTCGATGGCATAATCCGCGCTTGCGGGTAAAAAATCAGATTGCCTGCCGTAAATTCCATGAGCCATTGCTCAGGTTTGATACTCGCCTTTCAACGCATCCATGACCGCCATTCCCCAGCCCCGAAAATCGCCGCGCCAGCTCCGTTCCCAGCACACCGTCGACACGATCCTGCAAGCGACGGCTCACGTGTTGGCCTCGCACGGCTACGCGGGCACCAACACCAATCTGATCGCTGAAACGGCGGGGGTCAGCGTCGGGTCGCTGTACCAGTACTTTCCGAACAAGAACGCGCTGATCGCGGCGCTGCACCAGCGCCATGACAACCAGATGCTGGATGTCATCGACGATGTGCTGAACAGCAATCCCGCCGCGACGCTGCAAGAGCGCGTGGCCGCCATCGTGCAGGCCATGCTGCACGCGCACCTGCTGGAACCCGCGCTGCACCGCGTGCTGGAACGGGAATTCCCCTTGTTCGACACGCCGCGCGAACACAGCATGGCCGACCAGGACATCCACCGCCGCATGCGGCATCTGCTGGAACTGCACCGGGCCGAGATCGCGCAGCAGGATCGCGATCTGGCGACCTATGTGGTGCTGCGCATCATGGAATCGCTGGTGCACGCGGCGGCGTTGGAGCCGCCCGCGGGCTTTTCCACCGAGCAGCTGGAAGAGGCCGTGGTGGATGCGGTGATGGGGTATCTGGGTACGCCGGTGGCGAAGAAGGCAACGCGCAAGAAGGCGGCGAAGTAAGTGGTGGCGAAGTAAGTGGTGGCGAAGGAAGCGGCGGCAACGTAAGCAGCGGCGAAGTCAGCGGCGGCGACTGGCGCTATTACCGGCTCCCGCCGGCGTCCTGCGCCATGCGGGCCAGGCAATCGGAAGCCTTGCCCACCACGATGCGCGCACTGCACGCCAGCATCAGGTTCAGATTCAAGCCGAAGTCTTCTACCGTGTAGCCATCGGCGTCGACCATGCGCGCGGCGCCGTCGTCGGCCGCCGCCCCCACCGCCACCTGATCGATCAGCGATCCCGCCTGGCTGGTATAGCCCCATACCGGCTTGCCGCAGGCGATGGCGTAGCCCACCTCGAAGGCCGTGCCCGAATCCGGCTCGGTACCCCGGAACGCATTCAAGTTGGCCATCACCATGTCGGCACGCCGGATCAACGCGACGTTCTCGCGATAGATCCACTGCGCCAGTGCCGCGCCCGACAGGTCTTGCGGCGCCGTATTGTCCAAGGGAAAAAGCCCCTCGAATCCGTACGTCGCGCACAAGGCCTTGAGCCGCTGGCCATGCGCCACGGCATCGGGCAGGAAGACGTCGAACCCCGCAAGATACACGCTGCGCATAGGGGCTACTCCGGTTCTGAAACGTTGAAGGGCTGGCCGGTGGTAAAGAACGAACCGCCCGCCACATAGTGAATCGAACGGCGCTCGTCTTGGGGGAAGTGCCAGCGGTTTTGCGAGAACACATCGGGCGCGGCCCACGCGGCCACGACTTCGCCGATGAACAGATCATAAGCCTGCTGGTTGTGCGGTTCGGGCACGACCTTGCATTCCAGCCAGCCCAGGCAGTCGCTGACCAGCGGCGCGCCGATCTTGCTGGCGGCAAACGTGGTCAGCCCGCAGTGTTCGAACTTGTCCACGCCCCGGCCCGTTTCCGAGCCCACCTTCAAGGTGGCCGCAGCCTGCGCGCGCGACGGTATGCACAGCGCGAATTCGCCCGATGCTTCGATGAGTTCGCGCGTGTAGGTGTTCTTGTCCACCACCACCAGCATCTTGGCCGGATTGAAATCCAGCGGCATCGCCCACGCGGCCGCCATCACGTTGCGCGATGCGCCATGGGCGCTGGTGACCAGCACGGTGGGGCCGTGGTTCAACAGCAGGTAGGACCGGGGCAACTCTACGGCTTCGATACGTGACATGGCGGCCTTGTTAGAACATGCCATTCTGATTGGCGGGGTTCTCGGGAATTTCCTGGCTGACGTCCCAGTGTTCGACGATCTTTCCTTTGTCGACCCGAAAGATGTCGACGATGGCCTGACCTCGATCTTCAGGCGAATCACGCCATTGATTGTGGATCACCACCAGATCGCCCTCGGCGATCACACGCTTGATGTCGACGATGGCTTGCGGATGCTGGCCGAAATAAGGCGGGAAGAAATCAACCATGGGGCTGACGCCATCACGCATGTAAGGGTTGTGCTGCACATAGTTGGGGCTGACGTACAGGCGCACAGCCTCATCGACGTCGCGGTCCTGGAACATCATGCGAAAAAACGCAACGACGATCTCCTTGTTCGACTGCGGCGCGGCCGCCAGCGCGGGCGCGCAGGCCAGGCTTTGGGACGCAAGCAGCACACAGGCGGCCAAGGATTTGCACTTCATACGCATACGGACAACTTCTGGATACGCCGGCTGGCGGCCTGCCAGTTTACAAACAAAAAGGCGGGTTCCGGCAGGCTTGCACAATAGAAAAAGGAGCCCTTGACGGGCTCCCAGGTACCTTGGCGGCAGGGGCCGGCGGCGGCTTCAGTAGCCCACCGTGTAGCGGCGGCGCGCATGCTGCGGGGTTTCGATTTCGTCGGCCAGCGCAATCGCGTAGTCCTCCATCGAAATCCAGCTCTTGCCTTCGTCATCGGCCAACAGGTGGTCTTCGCCCAGGCGGAACTGGCCGGTGCGCTCGCCCGGCTCAAACATTGCCGAGGGCGACAGGAACGTCCAGTTCAGCACCTTTTCCTGGCGCAGCGTGTCCAGGAACACGACGCCGGCGCGCGCCTCGGGTTTGTAGGCATCCGGAAATTCAGGGGTGTCGATCAGCAGCGTGCCGGGCGCCACCAGCAGGCTGCCCGCGCCGCCGACCACCAGCAGGCGCGGCACGCCCGCGTTCTTCACGGCGGCGATCAGGGGCTTGGCGTCGGTCGACACGAAGCGCGTGGCGCTGACCACGGCGTCGTGGCCGGCCAGCAGGGGGGTCAAGGTGGCGGGGTCGGTGGCGTCGCCCTGCTGGATGGTCAGGCCGGGCTGGGCGTTGACGTCGGCTGGGTTGCGGGCGATGCCCGTTACCTGGTGGCCGCGCTTGAGCAGTTCGTCCGCCACGCGCGAGCCCACACGGCCCGTGATTCCGATCAATGCGATTTTCATGGTCTTGCTCCTGGGAAAGGGGCGGGGCGGCAGGCGGTGCACGATGCGCCGCCTGTCGCCCCGAATCTGGCAATCCATACTATTCGGTCAATTCCGAACAACAAACCCATCAAAAGGGACGAGTTTTTTGCAATCCATGCATCAATGGATCATGAATCAATGGATCATGAACCCATAGACCCACCCGGACCAATCAACCGGCAGCGGCCGCGCGCTGCGCCTGATACACCTGCAAATGCGAATAGGCCACGCGCAGATAGGTCGCGTCCACGCCCAGCGTGTGGGCGCGATGCACCATGTCGCCCACAATGTGGTCCGCTTCCACCGGCAGGCCCTGGCGCAGGTCGCGGAACATGGACGCCGTCATGGGTTGCGTGCGGTCGCTGATCAAGTTCTGCACAAACGCATCGGCCTCCGGACGCACCGCATGGCCGGAAGCGGCGGCCACGGCCTGCGATTCTTGCAGCAGGCTTTTCAGGATATCGATGCCGTCGTCGGTGGACGCAATCTGGCCGATCGAGCCGCGCATCAGGCACGTGGCGGCGGCCAGCGTGGTCAGCATCACGTACTTTTCCCACATGTCCTGGTGGATGTCTTCGCTAAGGCGGCTGACATATTCACCGCCGGCCAGAGCCTGTTCCAGCGCCACGCAACGCTCGCTGCGCGCCGGGCCCGCGCGTTCGCCGAAGACGATATTCGCGTGCTTGCCCAGGTGCACCACTTCGCCGTCCGGGCCCAGCGTGGCGTTGATCTGGCACAGCCCGCCCAACACGCGATGCGGTTCAAATTCGCGGTCCAGCACGTCGTATTGCAGCACGCCGTTCATGATGGGCAGCACGGCGGTATCCGGACCGACAGCGGGGCGGATGGCGTCGATGGCGCTGGCCAGGTCGTACGCCTTGCAGCTGAGCACAACCACGTCATAGGTGCCTTGCAGCGTCCGCTGCGTGACCAGCTTCGGATGCAAGGTGGCATCACCGAGCGGGCTCTTGATGCGCAAGCCTTGTTCGCGCAAGCGCGCGGCGCGCGGTTCGCGCACCAGAAAGGTCACATCCGCGCCCGCCTGCGCAGCGCGCCCGCCGAAATATCCGCCCGTGCCGCCGGCACCCAAAAACAACAACCGCATTCGTCTCTCCTGTAGCCGCCCACCTGTATTGCGGGCTGAACTGGAATTATGCGCTTGGCAACAAGCCTCGCCCACCCCGGCGTGCATACAAACGAGCCCGCGCGGCCACAACGCGTCGCAGGGCCGATCATCAGCCTGGGCCGGTTATTTCATGAATGTCACCAGTACCCAGGTGACGTCCTGCCCATTGATCTGCGGGAAGATCGTCTGATGCATGAAGGTCTGGGGGCCCGTGGCAAATTCCTGGCACGTCCATGTGCCGGGGTAGGGGCAGGCCTGGCCCGACCGACCGTGCGCGGCGCCCGCGGGCGCGGCCACGGCTTCGTGCATCCACCGCCACGTTATTGGGCGCCCTTGGTACGCCGGCAAGGGCTCATGTTTGGCCACGACGCACCAGACGTCGGCCACTTCGTGCGCGCGCCACTGACCGGCGCGAGGGGCAAGCTGGCCCGTTTCGGCGCCGCGCGCCGGTTCAGGTTCAGGCGCCCGCTGGTCGATATCGCGTTGCCAGATGACGCGCCCGCGCGAGGTGTCCTGGGAGATGGGTGGCGCGACATCGTCGGCCTTGAAGTAGCGGCGTGACTGGTCTTGCGCCAGCGTGTACCACCAGCCCTCAGACGGAATCGTGCTGCCCGCGACGACGTGGGTGGGTACGGGATCGACCGCCGGCGCCCCTGGTTCATGACCACGAATGTCCGGCGTGGGCCAATCGCTGTCATCGTCGAACCGCGCCAGCCAACGCTGAGTGTCGCGACGGTTGAAGCGTTCGTTCGGGTCGCCGTCCCATTCGCCGAAGCCGACCAGATCCAGCTGCGGGTGGCGAATTCTGCGCAGCAGCCGGTTGAGCAAAACGGGAAGCGCGGGCACGCCGTCTTCCACCGGATAGAGCTCGGGTTGCGGCCCCAGCTCGATCCAATGACCGCCACTCAGGGCGTCGATACGGATACGCGGATCGGCAAGTTGCGCGATCACGTCTTCGCTGGAAAGAGACGCCTTATTGCGCCAGATGTCGGACAGGAAGAAGCCCCAGGTGGGTGGACGGATGCCGGAAGGCAGCTGCGGCGTGAGCGACATGCCGAATGGGTAATCGGTATCCAGGCCATAAAAATGTGGCGCCAACGCGCGATCCCATACCGCTGTTTCGGCACGCATGCCGAATTCCAGCGGGTTTCCCATTGAAAAGCCGCTGTAGACCTGGGCCGGCTTCAGGCGGCCGATTGCATCCAGCACGAACCGCCGCCACGCGTCCTTGTTGTCCAGCCACCATTGCCAGCGGTAATAAAACTGGATTGATGAATAGTTTTGTTCACGATCGCCCCGCAGATTGTGCCGCCACAGATACGCGGAATGGGTTGGCGAACTTTGGTAGTTCTTTTCGTCTGAGAACTTTACGACGAAAACATTTTCCAGAGGCTTTCGCCTCGCCCACTCGCGTATATCGCCAAGCCGCTTCGAGCCGTAGGGATGCGGGCGCTCGGAGTCGGGATGCGTGGCGACGGTGAACGGATGCCCAACCAGATTCTCGAATGCCTCCTTCACATCGATCATCGCGAGCGTTGTCTGAAGGTAATGCGTGGGCTCGTAGGTGAAGTAGAACGTCGAAAACAGGGTTGTCGATAATTCGAACGCGCCGTGGTCGACGGCGGTGTGAGGCCATTTTTTCAGGTCGGTGACCATGCCGAACAGATCGTCGTCGTCGATCAAAGGGTGACTGGTGCTCATCGTCCTCTCCTTGGCTTTCGATCGCTATCGCCTGCCTTCTCTGGCCGATAGCCGGTGCAATCCTCCGGCACCCGCAAGAGTGCAACTTTTTGGGGATCCCGGCCCATCAGTTCAAGGTAGTCGCTTATCTGCACATCCCTGACCCAGTCGTTCGGAAACTTGATCTCCACCGCCGCGAACACGTTGTCGACCTCAAACGGCTGCTGGCGGTATTCCACGATGACCAAATCCGGCGCCAGGCTGCCTTTCGGCCTTGGCCAGAAGGGGAAATATTCACTGATGCGCAGGGGTCGCGTCGCCGGGTCGCCCAGCATCGCCGCGCGCGACGCGGCGTTGTAGTTAGGTTCCGCTTTCAAAGGGCTTTGCCACGCCAGCAGGTCATCCACCGCTTCAAACACCAGCGACGCCGTGGTCTGCTTGAGCGCGATATCGATCGTGGTTTCGATGACCTCGCCCGGGATCTTCTTGCGTATCCGTCTGGGCACGATCAGCGGCGACTTCAGCGCCCACTGGCACACCATGCTGATCACCGGCCGGAATGGGATCTTGCGTTCGATGTACTGCCGGTACGTCACGTTTTCACGGCGGCCGCGCGACACCGTGACGTTGCCGCCAGTGCGCACGAACGTCGAGCTCTTGATGTCGATCTCTTTCTTCATGCCGCTGATGGCATCTTTAAGGATGGTCTGGACCTCTTTCTTGCGCTGGCCGATCTGCGCCAGCGTCTCGGCCGTTTCGATGGCGGTTTGCGCCGTTTCGTAGGCGGCGTAAGCACGATAGGCGCGATATCCCCAGATAAGCGCACCGACAACAGGGGCTGCCATGCAAGACCTCCTTGTCGACGGGAACCAGGCCGGCATGCAAGAGGCACGGCGTCCTGGACCTCAACCCGAAGCCAAGATCTTGCGCAATAGACGCGGGGCAGGTCTATAGGAGGAGTCTGATAGCGCATATCAGGGGGAGCCGAATTCCGACATGGCGCAAGACGGTTGGCCAGGGACCAGACCGGGCAACCGAGTGCCACGGGTCACCGGTCTCACGTGTCGCCCGCTTTCGATCAAGCCTCTTGATTGCGCTCCATCCACGCTTCGTAGCCGCCGCGCAGCGCCCACGTCTTGGGGTATCCCGCAGCGCGCAGGCGCGAGGCGAGCAGTGCGGCCGAGACCTCGTTCGGGCAGGCGCAATAGACCACGATGTCGGAATCCAGCGCCTGCGCGTCCAGCTTGGGCAGGGGCGCCTTCAGGTCCACGGCGATGGCGCCGGGAATGCGCGCGCCGTCGCCTTGCGCGTCGGGCCGCACGTCAAAGACCAGCGTGTTGCGGCCGTCCTGGCGCCATTGCATCAGCTCGTCGACCGACACGCGCGGGATGACGCGCAGGCTGCGCAGCAGGATCTTGCGGCGCAAAAAGCGCGCCAGTATGTACAGCGCCAGCACCGCCGCCAGCACACCCAAGCCCATCGGGCCGTAGGTGCCCAGCACATCCAGCACGTCGTTGATGACGCTGTGGAACAGCCCGCCCAGCAGCAGCGCGGAACCCGCCCAGATCATCGCGCCGACCAGGTCGTAGACCAGGAAGCGCCGATACGCCGTGCCGGTCAGCCCGGCCATGACGGTGGACAGCGCGCCCGCGCCGGGCAGGAACTTGCACACCAGCAAGGCGCGCACGCCAATGCGCAGGTACAGGCGCTGCGTCTGGCGTATGCAGGAATCCTGCGACAAGGACATCTTGCAAACCACGCCCAACAGCCGCGCGCCATATCGGCGGCCGGCCACATACCAAAGCGTGTCGGCCAACAGGCAGGCAACGGTCGCGGCCAGCCACGGCGCGAGCCAACCCGCCGCGCCGCCCAACGCACCGGCAGCGATCAACATGGGATAGGCGGGCACGGGCAGGCCCGCCTGTTCGACCAGGACGTTGGCGAACACCAGCCACCCGCCGTATTGCTCGAGCAGCAATTGAATGTCTTGCATGGATCTTCCAGCTTGCCGCGCCACGCACGGCCGAAGCGGCGATTTTAATGGGCCTGCCGCCCGCGCGGCGCTTGGCGAACGCGCCCGCGCACCAAAACGCGGTTTTCCACGCGCCGTGTCCATCCCTTGGGACGGCAGGCACCAAATTGGTGCCACGTTTCCCTGCCAGGGTGCCTATAATTCCGCCCGGCCATCAGGTTTCCCCGACTAGTGCAGGGCAAGCGCATGGCATACAACTTGCTTCGCCAGGACTGGCAGCGAACCCGACCATGTGGGTGGGACGCGCCTTCCGGCGTCCCCATCCGATGACCGATCCCACGCCCACGTTTTCGTCCGATTGCCCCGGCTTGTCCGCCGGTGGCCGGGACCGTGGCACGTTGGACCGCGATTCCGCGCGACACCCGCATTGCCGGCCGTGCGCGGCGCTGTCCGGCACACACCGTGCCGCCGCCGCATCGCTGCCATCCCATCACGTTTCCATCCCCCGCGAAGGAGTCACCCGCATGAAATCCCTGTCCCCCTCGTCCGCAGGCGGCATTGCCCGCCGTGGCCTGCTCAAGCTGGCCGCGGCCGCCGCCACCGGCGTGCTGCTGTTCTCGGGCGCGGCGCAAGCCCAAGCCCCCGCCAAGACCAAGGTTGCCGCCATCTACACGGTACCGGTCGAGCAGCAATGGGTGTCGCGCATCCACAAGGCGCTGACCGCCGCGCGCGACCGTGGCGAGATCGACTACACCTTCTCGGAAAACGTCACCAACGCCGACTACGAGCGCGTGATGCGCCAGTACGCCGAGCAGGGCAACAAGCTGGTCGTCGGTGAAGCCTTCGCCGTGGAAGCCGCCGCGCGCAAGGTGGCCAAGGACTATCCGCAGACCGCCTTCCTGATGGGCTCGTCGGGCAAGCCGCAGCAGCCCAACTTCTCGGTGTTCGACAACTACATCCAGGAACCCGCGTACCTGACCGGCATGATCGCCGGCGGCATGAGCCAGACCGGCAAGATCGGCCTGGTGGGCGGCTACCCCATCCCCGAAGTGAACCGCCTGATGCAAGCCTTCATTGAAGGCGCCAAGGAAGTGAACCCGAAGGCCGAATTCACCGTGACCTTCATCGGTTCGTGGTTCGATCCCCCGAAGGCCAAGGAAGCCGCCTTCGCCATGATCGACAAGGGCGCGGACGTGCTGTACGCCGAGCGTTTCGGCGTGTCGGATGCCGCCAAGGAACGCGGCAAGCTGGCTATCGGCAACGTGATCGACACGCAGCCGCAGTACCCCGAGACCGTCGTGGCATCCGCGTTGTGGAGCATGGAACCGACCATCGACGAAGCCCTCAAGCAGGTCAAGGCCGGCACGTTCAAGGCTGAAGACTACGGCCAGTACTCGTTGATGAAGCACAAGGGCTCGTCTCTCGCGCCGCTGGGCACCTTCGAAAAGAAGATCCCCGCCGATCTCGTCGCCAAGGTCGACGCCAAGCAGAAGGCCATCCTGGATGGCAGCTTCGCCGTCAAGGTCAACGACAAAGAACCCAAGTCCTCGGCACGATGAACCAAGCGCCTCTCGCCCTGCAACTGACAGGGATCACCAAACGGTTCGGCAGCCTGACGGCCAACGACGATATCTCGCTGACGCTACGGCAGGGCGAGGTCTTGGCCTTGCTGGGCGAGAACGGCGCCGGCAAATCGACGCTGGTGTCGATTCTGTTCGGCCACTATGTGGCCGATGCCGGCAGCATTGACGTGTTCGGCAAGCCCCTGCCGCCCGGCCGGCCCGACGCCGCGCTGGCGGCGGGCGTGGGCATGGTGCATCAGCACTTCACCCTGGCCGACAACCTGACCGTGTTGGACAACATCATGGTCGGCACGGAATCGCTGTGGAAGCTGGCCTCGGGCCGCGCCAAGGCACGCCGCCGCCTGGTTGAACTGGGCCAGCGCTTCGGCCTGGGCGTGGACCCGGACGCGCGCGTGGGCGGCTTGTCCGTCGGCGAAAAACAGCGCGTTGAAATCCTGAAGGCGCTGTATCGCGGCGCGCGCGTGCTGATCCTGGATGAGCCCACCGCGGTGCTCACGCCGCAAGAAGTACAGGATCTGTTCGCCACCTTGCGCGGCTTTGTCGACGACGGCCTGGCCGTCATCTTCATTTCGCACAAGCTGGACGAAGTGATGGCCGTATCGCGCCGCGTGGCCGTGCTGCGCCAGGGCAAGCTGGTGGCCGAACGCGACACCGCCGGCACCAGCCCCGCCGAGCTTGCGGAACTGATGGTGGGCCGCAAGGTCGTCATGCCGCGCGCCGAGGCGGTGGCCGCCGCCGAACAGGCCGCGCCGGTCGTGACCTTGTCGCAAGTGACCGTGCGCGACGGCCGCGATGGCGCGCCGCGCCTGGACAGCCTGGACCTGACCGTCCACAAACATGAAATCGTGGCGATCGCGGGCGTGGCCGGCAACGGCCAGCAGGCGCTGGTATCGGTGCTGACCGGCCTGCGCCACCCCAGCGACGGCACCATCCGGCTGGGCGCGGAACACGCGCCCGCGCCCACCACGCCCGCCGGCTGGACCGCTGCCCGCGTCGGCCGCATCCCCGAAGACCGCCACGGCGAAGGCATGATCGGCGACAGCCCGCTTTGGGAAAACGCCATCGTTGAAGACCTCAAAGACAAGCGCTTCGCGCGCTACGGTTTGATCCGCGCACGCGCCGGCCGCGCCTACGCCGCGTCACTGGCCAAGCAGTTCGATGTGCGCGCGGCCTCGCTGGATGTGCGCACGCGCAGCCTGTCGGGCGGCAATATGCAAAAGCTGATCCTGGGCCGCACGCTGGCGCGCGAACCGCGCTTCATCGTGGCCGACCAGCCCACCTGGGGCCTGGACATCGGCGCCGTGGCCTATGTGCGCGAGCAGCTGCTGGCCGCCCGCGCGCGCGGCGCCGGCGTGCTGCTGGTGTCCGAAGACCTGGAAGAAATCTTTGCGCTGGCCGACCGCATCGCCGTGCTGTGCGGCGGCAAGCTGGTGGCCGTCAAACCGGTGGCCGAATGGACGCCCGCCACCGTCGGCCTGGCCATGACGGGAACGCGCGCGTGACGACTCATACCGTCGCGCGCCGCGCCCGCCGCGCCCCCCTTTACCGAGCCTTACTCGCATGAAACTGATCCTGGAACGCCGCCCCGAGCCCAGCCGCCTGGCGCTGGCCTTGGCCCCCATCGCGGCCATCCTCTTCACCCTGGCGGTCTGCACTTTGCTGGTCGCCTGGGCCGGCGCGCCCGTGGGCCGCACCTACGCGCTGCTGTTCGAAGGCGCGTTCGGCTCGCGCTTCGCGCTGTCTGAAACGCTGACCCGCGCCACGCCCTTGATGCTGACGGGCCTGGCCTGTGCCGTGGCGTTTCGCGCGCGCTTCTACAACATCGGCGCCGAAGGCCAGCTGTACCTGGGCGCGCTGGCGGCGGTGGCCATCGGCGGGCTGCACGACGGCACGGGGTTCGACCTGCCCGTGCCCGTGCTGTTCGGCGGCATGATGCTGGCGGCCGCGCTGGCCGGCGCCTTGCTGCTGCTGATTCCCGCGCTGCTCAAGACCCGCCTGGGCGTGGACGAAGTGGTAACCACCTTGCTGGGCAACTTCATCGTGCTGCTGTTCGTGTCCATGATGCTGGACGGCCCCATGAAGGACCCGATGGCGATGGGCTGGCCGCAGTCCGTGGCGCTTAACGGCGACCTGGAATTGGGCAAGCTGATCGAGCGCACGCGCGCCCACACCGGGCTGCTGTGGGCCGCGGGCCTGGCGCTGGGCTTGTGGCTGTTGAATCGCTACACGGTGTTCGGCTTCCAGATGCGCGCCGTGGGCGCCAACGCGCACGCCTCGCGTTTCCTGGGCCTGCCGGTCAACCGCGTGATGCTGGGCACCGCGATGTTGTCCGGCGCCCTGGCCGGCCTGGCGGGCGCCATCGAAGTGGCGGGCCGCACCGGCTACGTCACGCTGGATATGTCGCCGGGCTATGGCTACACCGGCGTGGTCGTCGCCATGCTGGCCGGGCTGCATCCGCTGGGCGTGATCCTTGCCAGCATCTTTGTCGCCGGCATGCTGGTCGGCGCGGACAGCATGAGCCGCGCCATCGCGGTGCCGAACTACATCGCCGACGTCATCGTCGCCACCTCGTTGCTTGCCATGCTGGTCGCGACGCTATTTGCGCAGTACCGCCTGCGCCGCAACCGGGCTTGAGGAGCACGCCATGGAATGGATGGATCTGTTGAGTTCCTCGGCCTTCTGGGTCGCCGTGCTGCGTCTGGCGACGCCGTTGATTCTGGGCACCTTGGGCGTGCTGCTGTGCGAGCGCGCGGGGGTGTTGAATCTGGGCATCGAAGGCATCATGGCCGCCGGGGCATTTACCGGCTGGCTGGTCGTGTACCTGGGCGCGCCGCTGTATGTGGGCGTGTTGGCGGCGGCCTTTGCCGGTGCCGTGTTCGGTTTGCTGCATGCCGTGCTGACGGTGCCGCTGGGGCTGTCGCAACACGTGTCGGGATTGGGCGTGACGCTGCTTGCCACCAGCCTGTCGTACTTTGCTTACCGGGTGACGTTTCCCAGCGTGAACACGCCGCCCACGATCACGCCGTTTGCCGAGATGAAATTCCTGGACGGCATTCCGCTGATCGGCCCGGTGCTGGCGGGGCAGACGCCCATGACACTGATCGCGCTGGCCGCCGTGCCCATTCTTGCCTGGGTGCTGAACCGCACCCCGGTCGGGTTGGCGATCCGCATGGTGGGCGAAAACCCCGCCGCCGCCGAAGGGCAGGGCCTGTCCGTCACGCGACTGCGCATCGGCGCGATTGTGGCCGGGTCGGCACTGATGGGCGTGGCCGGTAGCTTCCTGACGCTGGCGGCGTTCAACGCGTTCTTTTTCAACATGGTCAACGGCCGCGGCTGGGTGTGCGTGGCGCTGGTGGTGTTTGCATCGTGGCGGCCCGGCAAGGCGCTGCTGGGCGCGTTGATCTTCGCCTTCTTCGACGCGCTGCAACTGCGCCTGCAACAAGGCGGCGCGGCCTTGCCCGGCCTGCCCGAGCTACCGTATCAGGTGTACCTGATGCTGCCCTACATCCTGTCCATCCTCGCCCTGGTAGTCATGGCGCGCCGCGCCGCCTACCCCCAAGCGCTGATGAAGCCGTACCGCAAAGGCGAACGCTAGCGGGGACCCAGCCCCGAAGCGCTGCGCGCTTCCCCCTCAAGGGAGCATCGCGACGGACCGGCGGAGCCGGCTCCGCGCGACCCCGAGGGTGGGGTACTTTTGCGGCATTGTGAAATACTGAACTTCCATTAGGATCACCCCATGCTCGATCTGATTATCAAGAATTGCACGCTGCCCGATGGGCGCACGAACGTCGACATCGGCGTGGCGCAGGGTCGCATCACGGCGGTGGAGCCCGCGCTGAAAGCCGAAGCCGGGCAGGTGATCGATGCCGCCGGCCAGCTCGTGTCGTCGCCCTTTGTGGACGCGCACTTTCACATGGATTCCACGCTGTCCTTCGGGCTGCCGCGCGTGAACCAGTCCGGCACCTTGCTGGAAGGCATCGCGCTGTGGGGGGAACTCAAGCCGCTGTTGACGCAGGAAGCGCTGGTGGAACGCGCGTTGGCGTATTGCGACTGGGCTGTTGCCCGGGGCCTGCTGGCCATCCGCTCGCACGTAGACGTCTGTGACCCGCGCCTGCTCGCCACCGAAGCGCTGCTGCACGTGCGCGAAAAGGTCAAACCCTACCTGGACCTGCAACTGGTCGCCTTCCCGCAAGACGGCGTGCTGCGCGCGCCCGGTGCGCTGGACAACCTGAAGCGCGCGCTCGACATGGGCGTGGACGTGGTCGGCGGCATTCCGCACTTTGAACGCACCATGCAGGACGGCGCCGAATCCGTGCGCATCCTGTGCGAACTGGCCGCCGAACGCGGCCTGCGCGTGGACATGCATTGCGACGAAAGCGACGACCCCTTGTCGCGCCACATCGAAACGCTGGCCTACCACACCCAACGCCTGGGCCTGCACGGCCGCGTCACCGGTTCGCACCTGACGTCCATGCATTCCATGGACAACTACTACGTGTCCAAGCTGATCCCGCTGATGCGCGAAGCCGGTGTCGCGGCAATTGCCAACCCGCTGATCAACATCACGCTGCAAGGCCGCCACGACACCTATCCCAAGCGCCGTGGCATGACCCGCGTGCCCGAACTGCTGGCGGCCGGCGTGCCGGTGGCGTTCGGCCATGACTGCGTGATGGACCCCTGGTACAGCCTGGGCTCGGGCGACATGCTGGAAGTGGCGCACATGGGTCTGCACGTGGCCCAGATGACGGGCCAGGACGCCATGCGCGCCTGTTTCGAGGCCGTGACGACCACGCCCGCCAAGATCCTGGGGCTGGACGACACGGGCATCGCGGTCGGCAAGCGTGCCGACCTGGTGTTGCTGCAAGCGCGCGATCCCGTCGAAGCGCTACGCCTGCGCGCGACCCGCCTGATGGTGCTGCGCGCGGGGCAGGTGATTGCCACCACGCCGCCCGCTACCGCCACCTTGAATCTGCCGGGCCGCCCGGGTCAGGTCAGCTTTCAGACACCGGCCCGCTGACATACGGCGGCCGCTTGGCGGCCGTCACGATAATCTCCACCAGCAGCTCCGGCGCGGCCAGCTTGGCCTCGCAGGTGGCGCGGGTGGGCATCGCATCGGGCAGCGCCCACTCGGCCCACACGCTGTTCATACCCGCGAAATCGCGGTCGATATCCTTCAGCCAGATCTGCACCGACAGCAGTCGCGACTTGTCGGTGCCGGCCTCGGCCAGATAGCCGTCGATCTTGGCCAGCGCGTCGCGCGTCTGCGCCACGATGCCGCCTTCGGCCGCTGACGTCACGCCCGCCACATAGACCGTATCGCCATGGATCACGATGCGGCTCAGGCGCTGGTTGGTTTGCTTGCGCACGATGTCGTCGTTCATTCGTCTTGCTCCTTTTCTGATGGGGTGGACGCCTTGGCCGCGTCCGAAAAACGGTCAATCCGGAAGGGCGCAATCGGCATGTCCGTCGCGCCGGTGGTAATCAAATCGGCCATGATGCGGCCCACGATGGGGCCTAGTTCAAAGCCATGCGCCGAAAAGCCGAACGCATGGAACGCGGTCTCGTGGCGGCTGCTGCGACCGATCACGGGGATCTCGTCCGGCATGGCCGCTTCGATGCCCGCCCAACCCCGGTTCACGATGGCGTGGCGCATGTGGGGGAATAAGTCACACACCGTACGCGCGCCTTCCGCCAACGAGCGGAAATCCAGCTCGGTCCATTCGGCGTCGCGATCCACCCAGGCCCGCCGCCCGCCACCGATCAGCACCGTGCCGTTGCCGCGCTGCTTGAACGATAGCGCGCGCCCGGTGCCCAGCACGACGGGGTCCAGAAAGTGATCCATGCGCAACGTCACCAACATCATCGGGCTGATGGCCAGGAGCGGCACCGGCTCACCCCACTGCGCCGCGATACGGTCGGCCCAGGCGCCCGCGCAGTTCAACACTTGCGGCGCGGTGTAGGCGCCGGCATCAGTGTCCACGCGCCACTGCGTGCCGTCGTGCGTCACGCCATGCACGCGCACGCCTTCCAGAAAACGCGCACCCAGGCTCGCGGCCTTGGTACGAAACGCCAGCGTTGTGCGATACGGGTCGGCCGCGCCGTCCTCGCGCGCGATCAGCCCGCCCTGGATGGTTGGCGCGATGGCGGGGATCATGTCGCGCAGGTCCTCGGCGCTGATCCATGCTTCGTGCGTGTAGCCGTGGTCCGTCATCGTGCGCAGGCGTTGCCGCAACGTGTCGGCGTCGGCGGCGTTCTCGGCCACGCGCACCTGCCCGTGCTGCTCGAAACCACAATCGTCGTCCACCAGGTCGCCGATGCGAACCCAAAGTTCGCGCGAGGCCAGCGCCAGCGGCACTTCGGCCAGATGCCGCGACAAGGTCCGCACGCCGCCCGCGTTCACGCCCGACGCATGCCGACCCACGTAATTCTTTTCGATCACCAGGGCGGGCACGCCCGCACGCGCCAGATGCAGCGCGGCCGAGCTGCCGTGCAGGCCCCCGCCAATGATGATGACCGCCGCCGACCGCGTTGAACCGGTCATGGCATTACTTTTTGAGGCGGACAACGGCTTGGCGGGAATCGTCCGTCTGCGGCAGCGACGCCAGCTCGCCCAGCGTCAGCGGCTTGGTCGGAAAGCGCAGCCGGTAATAGCCCACTTCCTGCGTCGGCACGCCGCGCTCTTCGGCGATGATCTCGGCCACCGTCAACCCGCAGAAGCGCCCCTGGCACGGCCCCATGCCGCAGCGCAGAAACGCCTTCATCTGGTTGGGTCCGCTGCACCCGAGCTTGACCGTTTCGCGCACCTGCGCGGCGGTGACTTCCTCGCAGCGGCACACGATGGTGTCGCCGGTGGGCCGCCGGAACGCATCAGGCGCCTTGTAGAGCGTATCGAAGAACTCGCGGCCTCTCACGGCACGGGCAAGCGCCTCGCGCGGCGCCACGGCCTGGCTATCGCGCTTGGCAGCGTCGATACGGCCCAACAGATGCGCGGCTTGCAGGGCGGCCAGCCGGCCCCGGTGTTCCGCCGCCAACGCGCCCGCGATACCCGCGCCGTCACCGGCCATGCCGATGCCGTCCACCGTCGTCAGGCCCCACTCGTCGACCTGCGGCTCCCAACAGTCCAGGGCGTCGTTCCAACGATGCTCGGCACCCACGGCGCGCGACAGGTTCACGTTGGGCACCACGCCCTGATGCAGCATCAGTTGTTCGGCCGGCAAGGTCTTGGTGACGCCGCCCGCCGTGTAGCGCACGCTTTGCAGCTTGCCGTCGCCAACGGCCTCCAACGCGGTCACGCCGCGTGTGATCGGCACCGCGGCCTTGACAGCCCGCAGCAGCTTCAAGCCCTTGCCCAGATACGGCGACCGCAGAAAGCCCCAGACCTTGGGCAGCGCCTGGCCCATGCGTCCTGGCGGCGTGGTTTCCAAGAGCGCGTCGATCTTCACGCCCGCGTTCAGGTATTGCCACGCCACCAGATACAGCAGCGGGCCGCTGCCCGCCAGCACCGTGCGATCCGCCGGCACCACACCGGCCGACTTCAACAGAATCTGCGCGGCACCCGCCGTGATCACGCCCGGCAGCGTCCAGCCCGGAATGGGGAAGGGGCGCTCTTGCGCGCCCGTTGCCAGCAGCAAGCGGCGCGCATGGATGATGCGCGCTTCGCCCGCCACGGAATACGCCACTTCAAAGCCCTTTTCGGGATGCGGCGCGGTGCGCTCGGCCACCGCCCACACCGTGGCGCCCGGCACGTAGCGCGCGCCCGATTGTTTGAAGGGCGCAATCAGCGACGCACCATGCCAGTAGTCCTCGCCCAGGATGCCGCGGTCGGTCACCGGCGTGGTCGTGATGGCGCGATAGATCTGTCCGCCCGGCGCCGGCTGTTCGTCCAGCAGCACGGTATCCACGCCCAGCCCGGCCGCCACCGTCGCCGCCGCCAACCCGGCCGGACCCGCGCCCACCACCAGCAAATCGCATTGCGTTGTTTCGATCATGCCTGCACCTTGCGCGCGCCCAGCTGGCGCTCGATCTTCATGCCTTCGCGCACGGCCGTCATGCAGCCCTGCTGGTTCGCCTGGCCGTCAATGGTGACCAGGCAGTCGTAGCACACGCCCATCATGCAATAGGGCCCGCGCGGCACTTCGTTCACGGCGGTGTCGCGACAGGCCGACACACCGCCCGCGAACAAGGCGGCCGCCACGCTGTCGCCCTGGCGGCATTGCAGCTCGGCCCCGTTGACCGTCACGCGCACGGGCGCGCCTTGCGCCTGGCGCTGCGCCTCATCAAGCCTCTTGAACATGAAACCTCCGGGTCGAGAAGGGCGCCATGTCGTCGGCAAGCTTGCCGGCCACGATCATGGGCGCCAGATTGAGGGCGTGCGCGGCGGCCAGCGTCACGCCGCTATGACAGGTCGCGACAAAGGCGCCCGGGCACGTTTCGGATTGCTGATAGATCGGAAAGCCGTCCTTGGACATCACGCGCAGCGCCGCCCAGCTACGCACCACGCGCACGTCGCGCAATGCAGGCAGCGTGCGTACGGCGCGGTCGGCCAGCGTGCCCAGGATCGGCAGCCCCACCAGGTTATCCACATAGCCGGCTTCTTCCTGCGAATCGCCGATCAACCACGTGCCTTCATCGGTTTGGCGCAAGGTGGACAACGGTGTTTCCAACAGGCGGCGCGTGCGTTCCAGCACCACGATCTGGCCGCGTTGCGGGCGCACCGGCACATCCAGACCCACCTGCGCACCCAGGTCCTTGTTGGACAAGCCCGATGCCAGCACCACCTTGCGCGCGCGCACCGTGCCCGAGGGCGTCGCGATCTCAAACACGCCGTCGCGCTGCTTGATGCTTTGCGCCGGACGGCGCGGCAGGTAATCCACAACCCGCTGTGCAAAACTCGCATGCAAGGCGCGCAGCAGCTTGAGCGGGTTGGCAATGCCATCGACCGGCGTCCACGTCGCGCCGCGCACATCGGGGCCGATGCCCGGCACCAGGTCGGCCACTTCGGCGCGGTCCAGCAGCTTCCAGTCGTATTGCGCCATGCCCGGCTGCGCCAGCAAGGTCTTCATGAACGTGCCGCGCGCTTCCACCTCTTCGTCGCTTAGCAGCGCATGCAGCCCACCGCGCTGTTCCAGGTGCACGTCCACGCCGGTTTCATCCAGCAGTTGCGCGGCCAGACGCGGCCAGCCGGACGCGGACGTCATCGTCCACACGCCGTAGCGCGGCAGGCCCATGCCCTTGCTTTGCACCCACACCAGCCCGAAGTTGCCGCGCGACGCGCGGTAGGCCACGTCGCCTTCGTCCAGCACGGCCACATGGTCCAGCTCGCGCCGCAAGCCATAGGCAATGGCTGATCCCACCAGCCCGCCGCCGATCACCGCGGCGTCATAAATGCCGCGATGCACGGGCGCGCGGGGCGCCAGTTCTTTCTCGTCCGTCATTAGCGTCCCTTTCCTACAAACAGCTTTTCCAGGCCGACCACGCGGTCCAGAATGAAAATGGCGATGATCGTCACGTAGATCAGCACGGCCGACACGGCGGTCACGAGCGGATCGATGGTGTCTTCGATATGCAGGAAGATGCGCACCGGCAGCGTCGTCGTGGACGGCGAGGCGATGAAGATCGACATGGTCAGTTCGTCAAAGCTGGTAATGAAGGCGATGACCCAGCCGCTGACCACGCCCGGCAGCAGCAGCGGCAGCACCACGCGCCGGAATGCCGTCCAGTTGGACGCGCCCAGCGATTGCGCGGCGCGCTCCAGCGCGGGGTCGATACCGGTGGCCGACGCCAGCACCAGGCGCAGCGCGTAAGGCATCACCAGGATGACATGCGCCACCACCAGGCCCACATAGGTGCCGGCCAGATCCACGGTGGTGAAGAACTTCAGGAATGCCAGGCCAAGCACCACATGCGGAATCATCAGCGGCGACAGGAAGAACGCCACCAACGCCTCGCGGCCACGAAAGCGGTTGCGGGCCAGGGCCAGCGCGCTGGGCACGGCCAGCCCGATGGCCAGCGTGGCGGACAGGGTGCCCAGGCCAAGGCTGAACCAGAACGCCTCGATAAAACGCGGGTTGTCCAGGATGGCGCGGAACCAGCGCAACGACAGCCCGCCCGTGGGCAAGGAAATAAAGCCCTCGGACGTGAACGCCACCGCGCACACCATGACGATGGGCGCCAGGATGAACAGGATGAAGATCGTGTGAAAGACCAGGCCGATGGGGCCGTTACGAAATTGCATGTCAGCCTCCTGCCTGGTTGAAGACGGCACCGTACTTGCGTTCAATGATCCGGTTGGCGGACAGCAGCACGACGACGGTGGCCAGCAACAGCACCACGGCCAGCGCCGCGCCCAGCGGCCAGTTCAGTGTGTTCAGGAATTCGTCGTAGGCCGCCGTGGCCACGTTCTTCAAGCGCCGGCCGCCAATGATGGCCGGCGTGGCGAACGAGCTGGCCGCCATCGCGAACACCATGATCGCGCCCGACAAAATGCCGGGCATCACCTGCGGCACGATCACGCGTCGGATCACCGTGAACTGGGACGCGCCCAACGACAGGGCGGCCGCTTCGGTGGCGGGATTGATCCGTTGCAACGACGCCCACACCGAGATCACCATGAAGGGCACCAGCACGTGCGTCAGCGCGATGCCCACGCCCAGATTGCTGTACATCAGGTCCACGGGCGTGCTGATCAGCCCGATGCCCATCAGCGCCTTGTTGATAAGTCCGGTGGACCCGAACAGCAGCGCCCAGCCCAGCGTGCGCACCACCACTGAAATCAACAAGGGCCCCAACACCACCATCAGGAACAAGCCTTTCCATGGGTTGGCCATGCGCGACAGCACGTAGGCCTCGGCGGTGCCCAACACCAGGCAGGCAACGGTCACGGCCGCCGCCACGCCGAAGGTGCGCGCGTAGATTTCGTAGTAGTAGCCGTCGCTGAAAATCTCGACGTAGTTCTTCCAGGTGAAGGTCACCTGCATGCCGCCATAAAACTGGAAATCGAAGAAGCTGATCAGGAACACCAGCGCCATCGGCACCACCAGGAACGTGGCGTAGACCACCAGCGCCGGCGCGCTCAACACCCACGGGTTGGCGCGCGCGCTCATGACGCCAGGCCCTTGGGCGCGGCCGCGACTTCGCACATGTCCTGCGCGCGCCAGCGCAAGTGCACGGGCTCGCCCTCGGCGGGCACAGCCACGCCGTCGTTCTGACGGATCACCATCACTTCGCCCACCGATGTGTCGACCTGGCACAGCCAATGGTTGCCCTGGAATACGCGCGTTTTCATGCGTCCGGGCAACGCACAGGCGGCAGGCTCCGAGAACAGGATTTTTTCGGGGCGGACGATCACCGCGCCTTGCGGCACGGGTGCGCCGGCCATGGGGATATGCGCTTCGCCGATGCGCGCGCGCGTCTCGTTTTCGTATTGTTCGGCCGTGGGCGTGAACACATTCGCCTTGCCCAGGAAGCCGCCGACGAAGTGGCTGGCCGGCCCTTCGTAGGCTTGAAAGGGCTCGGCCACTTGTTCGACCCGGCCCTGGTTCATCACCACGATGCGATCCGACAGCGCCAGCGCCTCCGACTGATCGTGGGTGACCAGAATGGTGGTGGTGCCGATCGTGCGCTGGATGCTGCGCAGTTCCAGCTGCATTTCCTCGCGCAGCTTGGCGTCCAGGTTCGACAGTGGCTCGTCCAGCAGCAGCACGCTGGGCCGGATCACCAGCGCGCGCGCCAAGGCGACGCGCTGCTGCTGCCCGCCCGACATGCGAGCCGGATGCCGGTCCGCCAGATGCGCCAGCCCGACCAGCTTCAAGGCATCGGCCACGCGCGCTTCGCGTTCTTCCTTCTTGATCCGCTGCATCTCCAGGCCGAACGACACGTTTTCAAACGCGGTCATGTGCGGGAACAGGGCATAGTTCTGGAACACCAGCCCCAGCCCGCGCTTGTTGGCCGGGACGCGGCTGACGTCGCGCCCGTCCAGCACAATGCTGCCGCTGGTGGGTTCGACAAAGCCCGCGATCATTTGCAGCGTGGTGGTCTTGCCGCAACCCGAAGGCCCCAGCAGGGAAATGAACTCGCCGCGATTGACGGACAGGCTCAGTTCTTCCACGGCGGTCGTTTCGCCATAGCGCTTGCACAGGCGGTTCAGCACTAGATAACTCATGAAGGCTCCCGTGGGCGACGCGCCGCGCCGCCCCGTATTGCACGATCGGCGATGCGTGTCAGCGCTCGATTTCCCGCGTCCAGCGCTTGTTCCAATCGTCTCGGTTCTGGTTCACCGTGTCCCAGTCGATCACGATCAGGTCGGCGGCGCGCTTGCCGATAGGCAGCGGCACGCGCGGGTCATCGGTGACCTTGGCCTTCTTGTTGACCGGCCCGTAGCCGTACGCGTTGGCCAGCTTTTCCTGCACTTCGGGCGTCACCAGATACTGCACAAACGCCTGCGCCATGGGATTGGTCTTCGGCTTGGCGACCGGGCATACCGAGGACAGCAGCGCATAGGCGCCTTCCTGCGGATACACGAAGCCCACCGGGAAGCCGGTGTCGGCAAACGATTTGGCGCGGCCGCTGCCCCACACGGAAATCACGGCTTGGCCCGACGAGAACAGTTCCGTCATCTTGCCCGGCGAGGGCTCGTACACCAGCACGTTCGGGCCGACCTCATTCTTGAAGGTGGTAAAGCCCGCGTCGATCTTCTTTTCGCCGCCGCCGCCTTCACGCGCATATTCCACCAGCGCGTGCAGGCCGTAGGTATTGTTCAGCGGTGGCACCACCAGCTGCTTCTTGTACTTGGGGTCCTTCAGGTCTTTCCACGACGTGGGCGCGGCCCACTTCTTTTCGTCGAAGACCTTCTTGTTGTACATGATGCCGGTGGCCACGATGCCGATAGCCACGGCCTTGTCGTCCTTGTAGCGCGCGGTGCTGTAGATATCGTCGGCGGGCAGGCCCTTGATGGGTTCGCAAAAGCCCAGCGCGATGGCCTGGTACATGGGGCCGTCATCGATGATGGCCACGTCGATCTGCTGGTTGCTCTTTTGCGCCTGCAAGCGCGCCACCGTGTTGGTGGAGTTGCCGGCCACGTAGTCCAGCTCAATACCGTGCTGCTTGGCGAAGGGCGGGAAGATGTCCTTGCGCATGATGTCTTCGAACGAGCCGCCGTAGCCGGCCACCACCAACTTCTGCTGCGCTGCTGCGTTTGCGCTGAGTCCGACGGCTACCGTCGTCGCCGCGATCACTGCAAGTACCTTGCCCATGAGAACCCCCGATTGTTGGTACACTTTGTCCGTACATGAATGTCCGGACAAATAATGAATCCGACTAGACATCGTTGTCAATCGGTTATTGTCCGTACAAACCCCATATAAAAATTCAAGGAGCACCCCCCATGACCCGATCCTCCGAGCGCGCGGCCGGCCCCGCCGGAGCCCGGCAGGCGCGTGGCAAGCCTGAATCGCCCGCCTCCGGGGGCGATGCCGGCGGCCCCCGCTACAAGAGCATTTTTCAGGCGCTGTCGCACGACATCAGCACCGGCCGCTACCCCGTCATGACGCTGCTGCCCACCGAGCACGAGCTGTGCGACCAGTTCAACGCCAGCCGCCACACCATTCGCGAAGCCATCCGCATGTTGACGGTGGCCGGCATGGTGTCGCGCCGCCCGGGGGTGGGCACCCGCGTTGAGACCGCCCGCGCCAGCACCCGCTTCACGCAGCGCATCTCGCAGTTTCCAGACCTGCTGCAATACGCCCGCAACGCTGCGCTGCTGGTGCAGGACGTGCGCACCATCAAGCTGCCCAAGCGGCTGGCCGAAGCGCTGGGCTGCGCGGCCGATAAAACCTGGCTGCATATCAACTCCATCAAGACGCTGGACGACGCCGACACGGCAGCCGCCACCACGCTGATCTACGCCGATCCCGAACATTCGAACGTGCAGGTCGAGGTCAAGTCCCGCATCTCGCTGCTGCGGCTGATCGAGGATCACTTCGGCGACCGCATTACCGAGGTCAACCAGGAGTTCTCGGCCACGCCCATCAATGCAACGGTGGCCAGGCAACTCAAGGTCGAGCCCAAGACGGCGGGCTTTGTCATTACCCGCCGCTATTACGGTGAGGGCGGCCTGTTGCTGCTGGCCACCATCACCACCTTCCCGCACGACAAGATGAAGTACTCGATGACGCTCAACGTGGCGTAGGCTGGCTAGTGGCGATGACGGCCTTGGCGCCACGCGCGCCATAGGCCGTGCGCGCCGCCTCGGCCGTGATCTTGCCGTCGGCCAGGTCCTGCTCGATGCGGGCCTGCGGCCGTTCGGCGGGCGGCCCGTAGCCGCCGCCGCCCGGCGTTTCGATGCGCACGCTTTCGCCGGACGCCAGCGCGATATTGGCGGTCTTGGAAAACAGTTCTTCCTCTTGCGGCGTGCCGAAGTTGCGCACCAGCCGCGCGCGGCGTCCGTCACCCCCGCCATCCACGCCGGCCGCCACGCCCACCGTGTGGCTGTCGGACCGCGCCGAGAACACGATGCCCGGCCCCACGGCGCGTATCTGTTTGGCAATCGCCATGCCGCCGCGCGTGCGGCCCGCGCCACCCGAATCCGGAATCATCGCGTACTCGTCCATCAACAGCGGGTACTCGTTTTCCAGCGCTTCCACGGGCAGGTTCGACGTGTTGGTCATGTGCACGTGCACGGCATCCATGCCATCGGTATCAAAGCGCGCGCCCGCGCCGCCGCCCAGCGTTTCCAGATAGACGAAGTGGCCCGCGCGCTCGCGCCATCGGCCGGAAAACACAATGGCCGGGCAGCAATCGTTGCTGGACGCCATGGTTTTCTGCGGCGGCAGCAGGCCTCGGAACGCGCCGAATATCGCGCCCGCGACTTTCTGCGCGGTAATCGATCGCGCACCGACGGCGGCGGGATGCTCGGGGTTGGTGATGGTGCCCACGGGCGCCGACAAGGTGATGGGGTCGAACAGGCCCGCGTTGGGCGCAAGGTCAGGGTCCAGCAACGCCTTTACGGCGTAGTAGACGCAGGCGCGCAACGCGTTGAACGGCAGGTTCATCGCGCCTCGCGCCTGTTTGCCGGACCCTTCGAAATCGAAATGCAGCTTGTCGCGCCGCACGGTCAGCGTCACCTGAATCGGCACCGGATCGCCGCCCATGCCATCGTCGTCCAGATCGCTGCGGAAGGTGTAGCTGCCTTCCTGCAATTCGGCGATGCGGTTGAGCAGGCGACGGCGCGTGTACGTGATGACGTCATCCACGGAACGCAGCACGGCCTCCAGCCCCATCTGGCGGATCAGGCCTTGCACGGCGGCGGCGCCCCGGCGGTTGGTGGCCATCTGCACGCGCAGGTCCAGCACGCGTTCTTCGGGGTCGCGGGTGTTGGCGCAGATCAGGCGCAGCAGGTCTTCGTCCGTTTGTCCGTGCCGGGCGATGCGGCAGGCGGGGATGCGTATGCCTTCTTCGAAGATGGACTTCAAGCCGCCCGCGATGGACCCCGGCACCGCGCCGCCGACGTCGGAATGGTGCGCGATGTTGGCGGCGAAAAATCGCAGCACGCCGTCCCAGAACACGGGCGTCACGATGTTGATGTCGGGCAGGTGGCTGCCGTCGGCCAGGTAAGGGTCGTTGCAGATGAACACGTCGCCTTCACGAATCTCGTTGACCGGATACGCGCGCAGGATGGCGCCCATGGCGCCGTCCAGCGAGCCCAGGTGCAGCGGAATCTGCGTGCCCTGCGCCACCAGCCGCCCGGTGGCGTCGAACAGCGCCACCGAGCAGTCCTTGCGTTCCTTGATGTTGGTGGAGAACGACGCGCGCACCAGCGTATTGTTCATGTCCTCGGTGATGGACAGCAGGCGGTTGCAAAATACCTCCATGCCGATCGGGTCGGCCAGCGCAATGCCGGCGTCGGAACTGTCGGGCTCGGGATTGTTGGGCTTGGAATTGTCGGGCTTAGCCATGCAAGCCTCCTTGCAAACGAATGATCAGGTTGCCGTAGTCGTCCACGCTGGCCTCATGGCCCACGCCCACCACCGTGGTCGAGCTCATTTCCTCAAGCAGGGCGGGGCCGGTGAAGCGCGCGCCGGTCGGCACCAGGTCGCGGTCGTAGACGGGTGTTTCCAGCCAGCCGTGCACCGGGCCGAAGTAGGCTTTGCGCCGTCCCAGGCTGGCGTCTTGCAACGCGCCGCCGATGTGACGCGGCGCCAATGGCGCTTTCACCACCTGGCCCACGGCCTGCATGCGGCAGTTGATGATCTGCACCTTGCGGTCATCGACCGTGTAGCCGTATTCGCGTTCGTGCGCGTCGGCAAAGCGGCGCGCGAATTCGGCGTAGCCGCCCGCGCCCATGCCGTCGACGCTGACCTGCACTTCAAAGTTCTGCCCTTCGTAGCGGGCGTCGATGGCGCTGTGGCAGACGCGTAGCGCGGGGTCCACGCGTTCTTGTTCCAGCCAGCGTTCGGCCTGCTCGCGCAAGCCATTGAAGATGGCGGTAATGGCGGGCCAGCCGGCTTCGCTGGCCAACGAGATTTCGCTTTGCACGAAGTCAAACGAGATGTCGCTGAGCAGGATGCCGCGCGCGCACATGGTGCCGGGTTCCTGCGGCACGATCACGACGGGGATGCCGCATTCCTCGGCGACCTCGACCGCGTGCAGCGGCCCGGCGCCGCCGTAGGCGTACAGCGCAAAATTGGACAGGTCGTAGCCGCGCTCGGTGGACACGGCGCGGATGGCGCGGCTCATGTTGGCCGCCGCGATGCGCAGGATGCCTTCGGCCGCCGCTTCCAGGTCCATGCCCAGCGGCTGCGCCACGCGCTGCGCGATCACATCGCGCGCGGCGTCGGCGTGTACGGGCATGCGGCCACGCAGCAGGGCAACGGGGTTCAGGCGCTGTAGCGCGATCTCGGCGTCGGTGATGGTGGGCTCCTGGCCGCCACGGCCGTAGCCGACCGGGCCAGGCACCGCGCCCGCGCTGTGCGGCCCCACCTTCAGGGCGCCGGCATCGTCCAGCCACGCGATACTGCCGCCGCCCGCGCCGATGACGTGAATATCGACCATGGGGGTCTTGACGGGGTAGCCGGCCACATGCCGATGCGAGGTGAACAGCGGCCGGCCTTCGCACACCAGCGACACGTCGGTGCTGGTGCCGCCGACGTCGAACGTAACCAGGTTCAGGCTGCCGATGGCGCGGCCCACGGCCGCTGCGCCCACCACGCCGGCCGCCGGGCCGGACAGGCAGGTGCGCACGGGGTACTGGCGCACGGTGCCGATCGACATCAGGCCGCCGTTGGAATGGATGGTGTGCGGCTCGTGGCCGATGTCCAGATCGCGCACGCGCTGCATGAAGCGTTCCAGGTAGCGCGCCATCTTGGGGCCGACGGCGGCGTTCAGCACGGTGGTGGACAGGCGTTCGTATTCACGGAATTCAGGCAGCACGTCGGACGACAGGCTGATGTAGGCGCCCGGCATGGCCTCGGCCACGATTTTTGCAGCGCGGCGTTCATGCTCCGGATTGCGGTAAGCATGCAGAAAGCAGACGGTGACGGCCTCGATGCCGGCGGCGGCAAACTGCCGCGCGGCCGCCAGCACCTGGTCCTCGTCCAGCGGGGTCAGCACGTCGCCCGATGCGCTGACGCGTTCGCTGACTTCAATGCGAAACTCGCGCGGCACCGCCACGGGCGGTTTGCCGACGCTGTAGTCGTACAGGTGCGGGCGGGTCTGGCGGCCGATCTCCAGCACGTCACGAAAGCCGCGCGTGGTGATGAGGCCGACGCGCGCGCCCTTGCGTTCGATGATGAGGTTGGTGGCAACCGTGGTGCCGTGCCCCACGTGCGACACCTGCGAGGGCGGCACGCCATGGTCCGCCAACATCTGGCCGATGCCCGTGGCAATGGCCTCGGACGGGTCGTGCGGGGTGGACGGCACTTTGTGAAAGTGCACGACGCCCGCGTCCTCGTCGATCATCGTGAAGTCGGTGAACGTGCCCCCGACGTCTATCCCTATGCGATACATATCGTTGATTCCAAAGAAAGGACTAGGCGCGCAAGATCAGTCCAGGCGAATGCCGGCTTGCTTGACGACGCCGCACCATTTGTTGATCTCGCTTTTGATCATCGTGGCGAAGGCGGGGCCGGCCACGTCAGACACTTGTGCGCCCTGTTGTTCCAGGTACGTTTTCATGGCGGGCGCGTGCAGGGTCTGCACCAGGCCGTCCGTAAGTTTCTGGCGCAGCGGCTCGGGCAGGTTGGCAGGCGCCAACATGCCGAACCACACCATGGCTTCGTAGCCGGGGTAGCCGGATTCCGCGACGGTCGGCACATCGGGCAGCAGCGCGGAGCGCTGTGGCGAGGTGACGGCCAGCGCCTTGATCTTGCCGTCCTTGATGTAGGGGTAGGACGTCATCACCACGTCCATCATCATGTTGATCTGGCCGCCCACCAGGTCGATCAGCGCGGGACCCGAGCCGCGATACGGCACGTGCACCATGGAGACGCCGGCGGTGGACTTGAAGAGTTCGGCAGCCAGGTGGTTGGAGGTGCCCTGGCCGTTGGACGCGAAGGAATACTTCTCGGGTTCCTTCTTCAATAGCGCGACGAACTCTTGCAGGTTGTTGGCGGGCACTGACTGGTTGACCGACATCACATTCGGAATCGTGGCGATCACGGTCAGTGGCGTGAAGTCCTTGACGGCGTCGTACGGCAGCTTGGAATACACGCAGGGCGCGCTGCCGTGCGTGCTGACCGATCCCATCAGGATGGTGTAGCCGTCGGCCGGCTGGCGGGCGACGTATTCGGTGCCGACGGTGCCGCCCGCGCCGGGCCGGTTTTCAACAATGACGTTGGCGGAAAGGCGCTGGCCGAGTCCTTCGGCGATTTTGCGCGCGATCAAATCGGTGGACCCGCCCGCCGCGAACGGCACGACGATGCGGATGACTTTGTCTGGCCAGGCCGCTTGCGCGGCGCTGGCGGTGGCGGTGGCGAAGATTACGAGTCCGGCGGCAATGCGACAGCAACGACGTATCAGCCCTTGGTTCATGGCTTGGTTTCCCCTTGTTGATAGAACTTCCTTGTGGCCGGATCATGCGTGTCCGGTCCTGGTTCGCTGCAACAACAGGGTCATCCTAGGCTTCTGGCTTCAAGGGCAGCAGCCCTGCGGGCTTATATTTGTATAAACGCTATTTATAGGTGCATGGCCGTGAAGAATCCGGACCTGAATCTGCTTTTGCATTTTGACGCGCTGATGGCGTGCCGCAACGTGTCGCGCGCGGCCGAGGCGATGAACATCAGCCAGCCGGCGATGAGCGCGGCGATGAATCGGCTGCGTCAGCTGTTCGGCGACCCGTTGCTGGTGCGCGAGGGCGGTGCGTGGCAGCCGACGTTGCGCGCGATGGAGTTGCATCAGAACTTCAAGCCCTTGCTGGAAAGCTGGCATCGCGCGACTCGCACCCGCGAGGCGTTCGACCCGGCGAATTCATCGCGCACGTTGTCGTTGTACGCAACGGACTATGTGCAATACACGTTGCTGCCGAAGTTGATTCCGCGGCTGGCGGTGGATGCGCCGCACTTCCAATTGCAGATTGTGCCGGCCCGGCCACAACATGGCTTGAGCATGCTGGACACGAACCATGTGGAGTTGATCGCGGGTTATTTTCCTGACCCGGCGCCGGATCTGCGCACACGCTTTCTGTACCAGGAGCCGGCGGTGTGCATCGTGCGCGAGGGGCATCCGTGTTTGCGCAAGCGTTGGAACCTGGACGCGTACCTGAGCTATGGGCATCTGGATCTGGCGGCGCACACGCGTTATTTCAGTACGGCGATTGATCGCATCTTGATGGGGCAGAACCGCAGCCGCAAGATCGTGGCGACGTTGTCCAGTTATCTGGTGTGCCCGTTCATTGTGGAAGGGTCGGATTTGATTGCGACGATGCCGGTAAGCGTTGCACGCGCGATGTCGGGCGCGGCGCGGATTGTGACGCAGAAGGTGCCGTTGACGTTGCCGCAGATTACGGTGTCGTTGTACTGGCACGAGCGCTATCAGGACGACCCGGCGCACGCGTGGCTCAGGCAGTACCTGGCCGGCGTGCTGGGGTAGCGGGTGGCGCCGTGCCGGACCTTATTTCAAGGGCAGGCAGATGCGGGTTTGCAGTTGGGCGGGCGGGGTGTTGCGGGGGTCGTTCAGGTATTGCTCGAACATGGGGATGTCGGCGGGCAGGTGGCCGCTGGCGGGTAGCCATTCAGAGAACATCCATTGGTAGGGTTTGGCCATTTCGTTGTAGGGGCCGGTATAGGTCAGGATGGCGCAGCGGCAGGCGGGGATGATGTGGCGTTGCAGTTCTTCGCCCAAGTCGGCGTCAACGTTGACGGCCATGCCGGCCAGGGATCGCAGCTTGTTTTCGGGGACTTGTTCGGGGTCGTCGAAGTAGACGCCGAAGCCTGGCGTTGCGGGGTCGGCGATGCCACGGCCGTAGGCAAGCATGAAGGCGCGGGTAAAGACGGGGCCGATGTCTTGGTAGCTGCCTTGGTGGGGCAGGACGGCGAGGGTGGCGCCGGGGAAGGGTTCGATGGCGATGGGGTACACGGCAGGCTCCTGAAGGGCTAAGGGTTGGGAACGCGCGGCGCGGTAGCGGCCGGGCGGGGTGCCGAAGAAGTTGCCGAACGCCCGATTGAAGGCGGCGTCGGAGTCGTAACCGGCGCGTTGTGCAATGGCTCTTAACGGCGCCTGGGAATCGGCCAAGGCAGCGGCGGCGCGATGCATGCGGATGCGTTGGACGGTGGCGTTGACCGTTTCGCCCATCATGGCGCGGTAGACCCGGTGAAAGTGATACGGCGACAGGCAAGCCAGGTCGGCCAGCTGGTGCAGATCGGGGTCGGCGTCAGGGTGGGCGGCGAGCCAGCGCAGGACGGGGTCCAGGCGGTCGGTGTAGAGGGATCGGGTTTCGGGCTTCATGCTTGCTCCTTGGAGGGCAATGTAGCTTTGGGGGATTTGCGGATTTTGCGGTTTTTTTGTTGGGGAGGGTTCTTTTGACGCACGGCGTGGCGGCGGCTGGTGGGAGGCGGGTCAACGATTGCGGTCCGGAGCCTTCGCTCCGGACTGCCCCGTCGTCATCCTCGTTGTCGCCTGCGGCGACTGCCTTCGGATTCCCTCGGGCTTATCGACTCCCCGCCTCCCACCAGCCACCGCCACACCATGCTCGGTCAGTTTGCGCTGACGTCAGGGGGGGAGGGTGGAGTGCTTGGCGTTTTTTTGCGAGGGTGGTGGTGGGCTGGAAGATCTTGCGGGGCCCGCCCCAGGCCGGCCGCGCGGGCGGCCTTTTGGGGCTTACGCGCGTTGGTGCGGGGTCGTCTTGATTGGTGCCGGGCCGTCTTGATTGGTGTGGCGTGCTGGGTGCTTGGTGCTTGGTGTTGCTCCGTGCTTGGTGCTTGGTGTTGCTCCGTGCTTACTGCCTGCTGTTGCTGCTTGATGCTGTTGCTGATGCTGATGCTGGTGCTGGTGCTGGTGCTGATGCTGGTGCTGGTGCTGTTGCTGATGCTGGTGCGGGTGCTGATGCTGGTGCGGGTGCTGGTGCGGGTGCTGATGCTGGTGCGGGTGCTGATGCTGGTGCGGGTGCTGATGCTGGTGCGGGTGCTGGTGCGGGCTGGTGCGGGTGCGGGTGCTGGTGCTGCCGCTGCTGGCGCCAGTGCCAATGCTAGAGCTTGATGTTCATTCCTGCCGGCGGGATAGACGCCTCTTGGTAGTGCGCTCAATATCCGCGCAGCGGATCGTAGATGTTGGGTAGCGCATCGCCGCGCTCGTTGGCTTCGATCAGCCATGCGGTGTGACGGGCGCGTTCCTTGCGGTCGGGGATCGCCGCGCAATGGGGCGTGATGATGATCTGCGGGTGCGTCCACAAGGGGGAGTCCGCCGGTAGCGGCTCTTGTTCGAAAACGTCCAGCACCGCTTGGTGCAATTGGCCGCTGTCCAGCGCGGCGATGACGTCTTGCGTGACCATATGCGTGCCACGGCCGGCGTTGATCAGGCTGGCGCCGCGCGGCAGCTGCGATAGCGTGGTGGCGTTGAGGATGCCTTTGGTGGCCTCGGTGGCGGGCAGCAGGCAGACCAGCAGGTCGGTGTTGGCCAGGAATTGGCCGAACTGGGCTTGGCCCGCATAGGACGGCAGGCCGTCGAGTTGGCTGGCGCCGCGTGACCAGCCGCTGACGGGGAAGCCGACACGTGACAGCAGTTGCGCGGCGGCGACGCCCAGGTGGCCCAGGCCCATGATGCCGACGCGTACGTCCGCGGCAACGCGCAGGGAGTCGAACAGTTCCCAATGTTGGCGTGCCTGGTTATTCACCACGCGCTTGATGTCGCGCGTGAGCATCAGCGCGGACGTCAGCACGAATTCGGCCATTTCGGTTTGGGTGCGGGCGGTGACCATGCGGGCGATGCGCAAGTGCCGGGGTAGCTGGGGGTCGGCCAGGATGTGGTCGACGCCGGCGCCCGCGCTGATGATCAGTTTCAGGTTGGGGAACGTGGCGAGGCGGCCGGCGTCGGGCGCCCAGACCAGCGCGTAATCGACGCTGTCGGGCGCGACGTCTTCATGCCAGCCGACCACGTCCAACTGCGGCGCGAAGGCGTGGAACTGTGCGCGCCATGCGTCGATGGCGGCGGGACCGCCGGAATTGATGATGAGCCGCATGCAAAGGTTCCTTGTTGGCGGACGGGCGTAGCAGACGCGCGTTAGCAGACGCGTGTTAGCAGACGCGCGTCTGCTACGCGCGTACCGGCCGTACGCTGGCAGGCGCTTGCTTGCGAGCGCGCTTGCGGTTTATCCACAGGCGCGCTGCAAGATCTTATCAACGTTCGACGGTGCGATTCCAGCGGGCGTTGAAGGCGGGGCGCGCAGTGTTGATCTGGTCCCAATCCAGGATCTTGGCGTTTTCCATGTAGCCCTGGAAGCGCTTGAGCGCGTCGGCGCTGGCGGCGGACGCCTTGACGTTTTTGTTGGATGGGAAGTGGCCGCCCATTTCCAGTGCCTTGGCCTGCGCGCTGGCGGACAAGAGGTACAGCGCCAATTTTTGCGAGAGTTCGGGTTCGCTGTTCTTGGCGATGACGCATTCACCCACCATCAGGATGACGGAGCCTTCCTTGGGCTGGGCGTATTCCACCGGGATGTCGCGCTTTTTCAGGCGGGCGATGGCGGTGGGGGTCAGCGGGAAGATGGCGGCTTCGTTGGACTGGATCATTTCGGCCAGCTTGGCCGAGTTGGGGATGTATTCCAGCACGTTGGGGCCGATGGTGTCGGGCCACTTCTTGAAGCCGGGTTCATAGTTCTTGTCGTCGCCGCCCTGGATGCGGTTGAACATCAGGAAGCCGTGCAGGCCGAAGGTGCTGCCGGCGGCGGACTGGAATACGACCTTGCCTTTGTACTTGGGGTCGGCCAGGTCCATCCAGGAGGTGGGCGGTGCCCAGCCTTTGTCGGCGAACATCTTGGTGTTGTAGCCCAGGCCGGTCATGCCGATGTCGATGCCGGCGGCCATGCGGTCTTTCATCACGGCGGTGGGGTACAGCTCTTTCAGAACGGGGTCGTCATTGAGCTGTTGGCACAGGCCCATGGAGATGGCGCGCGCCATGATGCCGTCGTCCAGGAACATGACGTGCATCTGCGGGTTGTCTTTGTAGGCTTGCGCCTTGGCCAGTACGTCGGTCGACGTGCCGGGCACGACGACGATTTTCACGTTGTTGGCTTTCTCGAAATCGGGGAACACGTATTGCGTGAAGGCGCGTTCCATGTCGCCGCCGTTCATGCCGACGTACAAGGTCTTTTGCTGCGCCATGGCCCCTGCGGACAGCAACGCCAACGTTGCCGCGCCCAGCAGCCGCTTCCCCTTGCTCAGGCGCGATGCGCCCTGTTTCTTATCCATCATGGTGACTCCTGCGTTTGCTCACGAACACGTTCAGGCCGAGCCACGGCGCCGTGAGCGGCGGCCGCGTATCGTTCAATGCAAAAGGCATCGATAGGAATCGAGGACTGGCCGCGCAGGACCAGTTCGGAAAGCACTTCGCCCACGGCGGGGCCGATCTGGAAACCGGCGCCGGACAGGCCGAAGGCGTGGAACAGGCCGGGGACTCGGGCGCTGGGGCCCAGCACGGGATTGTGGTCGGGCATGTTGCCTTCCACGCCGGTCCAGAAGCGGATGACCTGCGCGCCGCGCAGCACGGGCAGCAGCCGGGTAGCGTTGGCCATCAGCGCGCCCAGGCCGGCGCGGCCGGGCCGTGCGTAGTCGGGGTCGGTGGACACGCCACGGCCACCGCCGATGACGCAATTGCCGCGCGCGACCTGTCGTGCGTAGATGCCACCGCCTTGTATGCCCAGGCTGACGTCCATGAAGAGGGGCAGCGGCTCGGTGACCATCATCAAAGGGTGGATGGACGTTTCGGGTACGGCTTCGCCAAAGTGCTCTGCAAAGCGGCCCGCCCAGGCGCCCGCGCAATTGAGCAGGACGCGGGAGCGCACTTCCAGGCCGTCGGCGCGCACGAGGAAGTGCGTGCCGTCGTGATCGGCCTGGGTAACCTTCACGCCTTCGCGCACGTCGGCGCCCAGCGCCGCCGCCGCGCGCGCGAAAGCCGGTGACACCAGCCGGGGGTTGGCGTGGCCGTCTTCGGGGCAGAAGGATCCGCCCGCGACGTCCTGGCCCAGCCAGCCGAAGCGGCGCGCCAGCTCGCGGCGGTCCAGCATTTGCAGGTGCATGCCGAAGCCGCGCGTGCGCTGGCGATACGCTTCCAACTGCACCATGTCGGCGTTGGACGCGGCCAGCTTCAAATGACCAGAGCGCACGTATTCGCCATCGATGCCGATCAGTGACGGCAGCTGGCCCCACAGTTCATGTGCGCGTCGGGCCAGGGGCATCTGTTCCAGCCCGCGCCCTTGCCGCCGCACACCGCCATAGTTGACGCCGCTGGCGCGCGCGCCGCACAAGGCGGCTTCCAGCAAGACGACGGGTACGCCGGCGCGCCGCAGGAACAGCGCGGCGCTGCCACCGACGATGCCGCCGCCGATGATGGCCACTTCGGTGTCGATGCGCCGCGTCATGTCGACACCTTGTCCTGACGTTCCAGGCACACCACGCGCACGGGTACCGGTTTGACGGGCGGCTGGTTACGCAAGCGGCCCACGTCGGCGGGCGTGCGGCCGCAGGCTTGCGCCAGGACCTCGGCTGCCGCCGCGCCGCACATGCGGCCCTGGCAGCGGCCCATGCCGACGCGTGTCAGCGCTTTGAGGCGGTTCAGTTCTTGCGCGCCCGTGTCGGTGACGGCGCGTCGCACCGTGCCGGCCGTCACGTCTTCGCAGCGGCAGATGACGGTGTCGTCGGCGATGGTTGCGGCCCAGTCCTCGGGAAAGGGAAAGGCGCGTTCCAGCGCGGAGCGCACTCGGCTGTTGGCGGCCAGGCGCGTTTCCAGCAGGCGGGCACGCGCGGTGTCGATGGGTTGGCCGATGTCTTGCAGCAGCGCCAACGCGGCGCGTTCACCCGCAAGTTCGGCGGCGTCGGCGCCGGCGATGGCGGCGCCGTCACCGGCGACATAGACGCCGGGCACGCTGCCGCGTCCGGCGGTATCGCGGCGTGGCGTCCAGTTTCTATCGCGCGCATTGAATTCGAATTCGCAGCCGACCAGGCTGGCCAGTTGGGTTTCGGATCGCAGCGCCAGGCCGTAGGCCACGGCGTCGCAGGGCACGGTGTGTTCGCGCTTGGCCTGGCGATAGGTCAGGCCCGATACGCGGTCCTTGCCATGCACGGCGACGGGCCGCACGCCGCGATGCAGCGGCACGCCATGCGCGCGCAGCCAGGCCATGGTGTACATCCCCTTGGCCAGCAGCCCGGGCGCGCGCAGCATGCCGGGCAGCGCGGCCAGGCGGTCGGTAAAGCGCGCGGTGTCCAGCACGGCGGCCACTTGCGCGCCGGCCTTGGCGTATTGATAGGCCACCAGGTAAAGCAGCGGCCCGGTACCCATGAAGACCACGCGCGATCCGATGGCGCAGCCCTGGAATTTCAGCGCGACCTGCGATCCGCCCAGGGTGTAGACGCCGGGGGTCAGCCAGCCGGGAAAGGGCAGCACGCGGTCGGTGGCGCCGGTGGCAAGGATCAGGTGGGTGTAGGGCACGGCGGTGCTGACGCCGTCTTGCATCACGTCCAGCGTCTTGCCTTCCACGTTCCACACCAGGCTGCCGGGTCGATAGTCGGCGTGCGGCTGCAAGGCGGCCATGGCGCGATGCACGGCATCGGCCTTGCGATGTTCAAAGCCGTACAGCGCGGACTTCGGGCGCTGGAATCCGGGTGGTGGCTGGCGATAGATCTGGCCACCGGCGCGCGGCGCTTCGTCCAGGATGACGGGCCGCAGGCCGTGCGCGACCAGGGCCTGGGCGGCGCGCACGCCGGCCGGGCCGGCGCCTACGATGACGGGCATCACGATGCTCATGCGATGTCGTCCTCGGGCCAGGGTGCCGCGGCCAGCGTGCCGGGCACGGCAGCGGGCGCCATGGGCAGACTTAAAAGGCGCATGCCGGGTTCGACAAACGTTGAGCAGGCACGCAGGCGCGAGCCGTCTTCAAGCTGCATCCAGCAGTCCTGGCAGGCGCCCATCATGCAGAAGCCGGCGCGTGGGGCGCCGCTGAATTCGGAATGGCGCACGCAGTCGGCCTGGGTCAGCACGGCGGTCAAGACAGTGTCGCCGGCCAGCGCGGTACAGGCTTGCCCGTTCAAGGTGAACGGGACGGCGGGCCGGCCCGATTCCGCCAGGCGTTTCAGTATTGCCATGATGCCGGCGCCTCTCTTTTCGCCAACGGCAAGCGTTTCATTGCTGCCCCACCAGCACGCGGTCCAGGCCGTACACGCGGTCCAGCAACAGCATGGTGACGGCGGTCAACAGGATGACCAGCGCCGACACGGCGGCCATCATCGGGTCGATGGATTCCGTGGCGTACATGTACATGCGCACGGGCAGCGTGATGGTGGACGGCGCGGTGATGAAGACGGACATGGTCAGTTCATCGAAGCTGTTGATGAAGGCCAGCAGCCAGCCGCCGGACACGCCGGGAATGATCAGCGGCAGGGTCATCTGGAAGAACACGGTGGCGCGGCTGGCGCCCAGCGACAGCGCGGCGTGTTCGATGGAGCGGTCAAAGCCGACCAGCGCGCCGATCACCAGCCGCATCACATACGGCGTGATGACGACGACGTGCGCGGCGACCAGCCAAGAAAAGCTGCCGGCCATGCCCATCAGCGCGAAAAAGCGCAGCAGCGCCACGCCCAGCACCAGGTGCGGAATCATCAGCGGCGACAGGAACAGGCCATTCAGCACATCGCGGCCCGGGAAGCGGTAACGCGTAATGGCGATGGCGGCCGGCACGGCCAGGCACACGGCGATGGTGGCCGACAGAAAGGCCAGCCACAGGCTGTTCTGAAACGCCTGCATGAAGTTGGGATGTTCGAACACCGCCCGGAACCAGCGCAGCGAAAATTGCGTGGTGGGCACCGTCAGCGTGGAGTCGGGCGTGAACGCCACCAGGCACACGATGACCAGCGGCGCCAGCACGAAGGCCACCACCAGGAAGTTGAACGCCAGCGCGAAAGGGCCGTTTTTCTGCATGTTGGTTCCTTGTCGGCTAGCCCAGGCTGCGTCGGTAAGAGCGTTCGACAACGCGGTTGTACGCCATCATGATGATGACGTTGAGCACCAGCAGCACGATGGCGATGGCCGCGCCCAGCGGCCAGTTCAGCTCGGTCAGGAATTCGTCGTACACGACGGTGGCGACCATCTTCAGCCGTCGTCCGCCCAGCAGCGCGGGGATGGCGAACGAGCTGGCCGACAGGCCGAACACGATCAGGCTGCCCGACAGGATGCCGGGCATGGCTTGCGGCAGCACGATGCGCGTCAGCGTCTGAAAGCGCGATGCGTTCAGCGACAGCGCGGCGTGCTCGACGGTGGGATCCAGCTTTTGCAGCGACGTCCACACGGGGATGACCATGAAGGGCAGCATCACGTGCACCAGGCCGATGATGACGGCGGTGGGCGTGTACAGCAGCGGCCCCATGCCCAGGGCGGCGGCCGCGCGACCGATGGCGCCGCCTGGTCCCAACAGCATGCTCCAGCCGAACGCCCGCACCACCAGCGATATCAACAGGGGCGACAGCACGACCAGCAAAAAGATGGACCGCCACGGCTTGCCCATGCGGGACAGGATGTAGGCTTCGGGCGCGCCGATCAGCACGCAGATCAGCGTGGTGACGCCGGCGATCCAGAAAGTGCGCCAGAAGATCTCCAGGAAGTAGCTGTCGGTGACCACGGCCAGATAGTGTTCGAACGTGTGGCCGGGCAAGATGCCCGCGCCGTAGTCGAACGGCCGAAACGACAGCACGAAGGTCAGCGCCAGCGGCGTCAGCACCAGCGTCAGAAAAACAATGGCCAGCGGGATGGAGCCCAGAATGGCCAGCAGGCCATCATTGCGCGGCTTGGGGCCGGTGGCGGCTTGAGTCAGCGTCGCCATGTCAGGCTGCCTTTTCCACGGCAGGCGCGCGCAACACGCGCAGTACGCCCTCGGCCCAGTCCAGCCCGATGGCCTCGCCATCGTCATGCGGGCGGCGGCCGTCGTTGGGCGTCAGCACGGTCAGCGCCCCCACCGGAGAATCCAGGTCGTACATCCACTGGCTGCCCAGGAAGTAGCGCGTGCTGACCACACAGGCCAGCTTGCCCTGGCCGGCGGGCACCGGCACCAGTTTTTCGGGGCGCAGCGACAGCTGCACGTTGTCGCCGTGGCGCAGGCCTTCGCCGTCGACCAGCACCCGCAGCGCGCCAGTTTCGATTTCGGCTTGCGCGCCGCAACGCGTGACGCGGCCAGGCAACAGGTTGGTCTTGCCGACAAAGCGCGAAATGAATTCGGTTTGCGGATGTTCGTACATGCGAAACGGCGCGTCCACCTGTGTGGCGCGGCCGTCCTGCATGACCACGACGCGATCGCTGATCGACAGGGCTTCGGCCTGGTCGTGCGTGACCATCACGGTGGTGGTGCCGATCTTCTTCTGGATGCCGCGCAATTCAAACTGCATGTCTTCGCGCAGCTTGGCATCCAGGTTGGACAGCGGCTCGTCCAGCAGCAGCACGGGCGGGCGGATGACCAGCGCGCGGGAGAGCGCCACGCGCTGGCGTTGGCCGCCCGAAAGCTCGCGCGGATAGCGGTCTGCGTGCTTGTCCAGCTTGACCAGCGCCAGCGCCTCGCGCACGCGTTCCGCGCGCTCGGCGCGTTCCACTTTGCGCATCTTCAAGCCGAAGGCCACGTTGTCGGCCACGGTCAGGTGCGGAAACAGGGCGTAGCTTTGGAACACGATGCCCAGGCCGCGCGTGTTGGGCTTGGCATGGGTGATGTCGCGCCCATCCAGCGTGATGACGCCCTGGGTCACGTCGGCAAAGCCGGCGATCATCTGCAAGGTGGTGGTCTTGCCGCAACCCGAGGGGCCGAGCAGTGAGACGAACTCGCCCTTTTCAACGGTCAGGTTCAGGTCGGAAACGACGCGCAGGTCGCCGTAGTTCTTCGAGACGTTGTCCAGCCGCAAAAATGACATTTTCCAAACCCCGTCGCCCGATGCGGGCGTTGTGCCGCGCGTTGGCCCGGTTACCCGGCGCGTTAGCGGCTTATCGATGGGGCAGTCTAGGAGTTGCCAAAATACATGGTCAATTAGGGTTTTCCGAACAATCGAATTTATCGGCTGTTATTTCCGTTCATAAGAATTTACTGCTACAAATGATGCTGGATATTTTGTTTATCGGAATTCAATAATGAAGAAAACTGAGACAGCGGACGATTCCAGCGGCCAGGGGGTCTTGCAACGTGCGTTTGCGGTGCTGCGCGTGTTGGCCGATGCCAAGGGTGAAAAGCTGCGGCTGACCGACATCGCCGCGCGTACCGGCCAGGCGCAGGCCACGGTGCATCGCGTGCTGCAAGGCTTGATGCAGGAAGGCGTGGTGGAGCAGCCCGCGCAAAGCAAGGGCTATCAGCTGAGCGTGGCTTTCTTTGCACTGGCAGCGGCAGCAGGCACGCATCAATCCAGCTTGCGCACGCTGTATCGCCCGGCGATGCTGCGGCTGTCGGGCATGCTGAACGACACCATTTTTCTGCTGGTGCGCAGCGGCTTTGACGCGGTCTGCGTGGACCGGGTGGACGGGGCTTTTCCGGTGCGTTCGCATACCGGCGACATCGGCGGGCGCGTGCCGCTGGGCATGGGCCAGGGCGGCCTGGTGCTGCTGGCCAGCTTGCCGGAGGCGGAACGCGAAGAGGTCATCCGCTTCAACATTCCCCGGCTGCACCATCTGGGTTTCGTCGATGAAATCTCGATGCGGGTGCGCATCCAGGAATGCCAGCAATTGCAGTACGCGCGCAGCCAGGGGCAGGGCGTGTTTCCGAATATCGCGGGGCTGGCGGTGCCGGTCCAAGACCGCAACGGCGTCACGGTGGCGGCGCTGAGCGTGGCCGCCCCCATCGAACGCATCAACGACGAGCGCCTGCCGCTGATCGTTGAGATGCTGCGCCGGGAGGCCGACGCAGTGGGCGCCCAGATCAATCCCTTCGACCCGGCGTTGCGGCGGCCCAGCCAGTACCTGGGCGCCGGCAACGGCGCGTAGTCCGCGTCGTGCGCGGTGCGCTTGGTGTGCGGGGTGCGCGAGGTGCCGGGTATGTAGGTAGGGGGCCGCCGCGAACGGCGGTTCAATCACATCGCATGGCGCGCACAGGCGCCGCGTCTCAGGTCGGGTACGTGCCGGGCAGCAGGATGCTGCGGTCGCCCACTTCAAGATTACGGCGGCCGCACAGCGCCATCGTCGTATCCATTTCCTTGTAAAGCAGCTCCAGCACGCGGGTCACGCCCGCCTGGCCGTACGCGCCCAGGCCGTACAGGAAGGCGCGGCCGATCATTGTGCCGCGCGCGCCCAGCGCCACCGCCTTCAGGATGTCCTGGCCGGAACGGATGCCGCCGTCCATCCAGACTTCGATCTTCGAGCCCACCGCATCGGCAATCGACGGCAACGCCGCGATCGACGACATGGCGCCGTCCAGCTGGCGCCCGCCGTGGTTGCTGACGATCAGCGCATCGGCCCCGCTATTGGCGGCCAGGTGCGCATCTTCCACATCCAGGATGCCCTTGATGATGAGCTTGCCGCCCCAGCGCTGCTTGATCCATTCCACATCGTCCCAGCTCAGGCGCGGGTCGAATTGCTCGGCCGTCCAGGAGGACAGCGACGACAGGTCGCTGACGCCCTTGGCGTGGCCGACGATGTTGCCGAACGTGCGGCGCTTGGTGCCCAGCATGCCCATGCACCAGCGCGGTTTGGTCGCCAGGTTGATCAGGTTGCGCAGCGTGGGCTTGGGCGGCGTCGACAGGCCATTCTTGATGTCCTTGTGGCGCTGGCCCAGGATCTGCAAGTCCAGCGTCAGCACCAGCGCGGTGCAGCCGGCGGCCTTGGCGCGGTCGATCAGGTTGGCCACGAATTCGCGGTCGCGCATCACGTACAGCTGGAACCAGAACGGCTTTTTGGTGGCCTCTGCCACGTCTTCCAACGAGCAGATGCTCATCGTGGACAAGGTGAACGGCACGCCGAAATCCGCCGCCGCCTTGGCCGCCAGGATCTCGCCGTCGGCATGCTGCATGCCGGTCAGGCCGGTGGGCGAAATCGCCAGCGGCATCACCACGTCATGGCCCACCATCGTGGTGCGCAACGACCGGCCTTCCATGTTCACCGCTACGCGCTGGCGCAGCTTGATCTTGTGAAAATCGCTTTCATTGGCGCGGTAGGTGCCTTCGGTCCAGGCGCCGGAATCGGCGTAGTCGTAGAACATGCGCGGCACGCGCTGTTGCGCAATGGCGCGCAAATCTTCGATGCAGGTGATCGTAGAAAGGTTAGCGGTCATGAGAGGTCTGAGGAGTGATAGAGGTGCGCCAGCTGCGTTTCGTATTTTTAGAATCTGGAGCCGCCGGCTGCGGGCGGCCTCGCCGCAACGCCTGGGTAACAGGACCTGCGGCGCCGCCCAGTATACGCGCCGAGGCCGGCAAGCGCTGCTTGCCGGCCCCGTTCGCCCCCCCTCTGACCGGGGCTCTTTCGGCCCCCTGTCCACCCAAGCTATCGCGGCCAGACCTTGCTGACCGCGCGGATCGTTGCCCACGCCACCCAACGCGGGCTGGTCAGCCGCGCGCCCGGCAGCCGGCGCATCACATCCACGGCCAGACCGCCGCGCTTGTGCCATTGTTTTTTACGCGTCTGGCTGTCGGTCCAGCGGCCTTCCAGCCACGGAAATTCACGGCGGCCCGGCTTGTAGACCGGCGGCGTGTTGTAGATCAGGATGTACGCCAGACGCGGCGACGGCGACGTATTCGGCCCCGTGAAATGCAAGGTGCGCGCGTCATGCACGGTGATGCCGCCCGGGTCCAGCGGTTCGGCCACGGCCTGGTCGCGGCGAAAGTCGCCGCAGCATTCCAGTGGATGCAGGCTCTTGTCGCCGCCGGGCGAGCGGTGTTCCAGCACATCCCATTTGTTGGACCCGGGGATGAATTGCATGCAGCCGTTTTCCACGGTTGCCGGTTGCAGCGCCAGCCAGATGCTCAGTTCGTTGTAGACAAAGTCGGGCGAACGGAACGCCTCGTCCTGGTGCCACGGCGTCTCGGGGCCGAACGGGCCGGGCTTGAGCAGGGCGTGCTCGCCATACAGCGCCGCCTCTTCGCCCAGCAGTTGCCGCGCCAGGTCCAGCGTGCGCTCGTGGTAAGTCGTCTTGAGCAGACCGGGGGCATAATGACGCGGATCGTGCAGGCTGGGAAACTTGGCGGGCTTGGACGGGTCGTCCCGGCTCACAAAGTCGTACTGCGCACCCTCGTTGTATCCCGTCTTGTTGGCGAACAGGTCCAGCAGGGTGCGGCGGATATAGCCCACCTCGTCCTGCGGACACATGTCCTTCAGGGCCAGGTAACCCTGATCCCTGTAGCGCGCTGTCTCAGCTTCCGACAACAAACTGGTCTCTTCCATAATGGCTTCTCCAAGCTCTGGTAGCGGGTGTTCCCGTTGGCACGTTTTGACATGAGCACTAACGTATCGCTTCGATGCCCATGGGGCCTATAGACCATCCGCTGTAGCCATATCCGCCTATTCATCCCATTGGCGGCGCATCATCCGAAGGAAAATCCATGCAAGACCCTAAAACCGACCCCCATATCGAAACCGTTCTTGTGTCAGTCAGCGGCACGGTGCAAGGCGTGGGGTATCGCCACGCGACCGTGCGGCGCGCTCATATGCTGGGTGTGACGGGCTGGGTGCAGAACCTGCTGGACGGCACGGTCGAAGCCCTGGTGCAGGGCACGCCCGACCAGGTGGACCACATGCTTGAGTGGCTGCGGCGCGGCCCGCCGGGCGCCTCGGTAGAAGAAATCACGACGCGCCGCGAGTACACCGACAAGCGTTACATCCGTTTTGAGCAGGTGTAGGCAACAAATCCGGGTCGCCGTGAAGGGCTAGTCCGGCCGGCCGAGGGATGAGTGTTGCATTACCGGGTTTGGCAGGCCGGAGGGGCGGGGTTGTGACCCGTTCCGGTCACGGGTTTCGATCACCGGTTCCGCAGCCAGCGCCCGCCCACCTGGTTAATGATCAGCCCGGTCAGCACGCCGGCCGCCCCCAGCCATTGCAACGGCTGCAACTGCTCGCCAAAGGCCATCGACGCCGCCCACAGGCCCACTACGGGCACCAGCAGCGAAAATGGCGCGATCTTGGCGGCGGGGTGGCGGGTCAGAAGGCGGGTCCACAGCGTGTAGGCCACCAGCGTGGCCAGCACCGCCAGGTACAGCACCGACAGCGCCTCGCCCCAGCCCATGCCGGTAATCATGCCCACCACCGGCTCCCAGCCGTCGATCAGCACGGCCAGCAACAGGAACGGCAGCACCGGCGCGGCGCTGCTCCAGGCGATGAACGCAAAGGGGTCGTAGCCGGGCGCCTTGCGGCTGGCCAGCCGCACGATCATGTTGGACGCCGCCCACATGAACGCGCCCCCCAGCGTCAGCGCAAAGCCCAGCATCGTCATCTGGCCCGGCCCCTCGCCGCGCCCGCCGGCGATCACGGCCAGCCCCAACGCGGCCACGCCCAACCCGATCCAGTGATGCCGCCGCGCCCGCTCGCCCAGCACGGGCGCAGCCAGCAGCAAGGTGAAGAACGCCTGCGTCTGGATGACCAGCGAAGCCATGCCGGCCGGCATGCCGAATTTCAGCGCGGTGAACAACAGGCCGAATTGGCCCAGCCCCTGCACCAGCCCGTAGGCGGCGATCCAGTGCCACGGCAGCTGTGGCCGGCGCACGAAAAGGATCAGGGGGAAGGCGGCCAGCGCGAACCGAAGCGCGCCCAGCATCATGGGGGACAAGCCCCGCATGCCGACCTTCATGACAACAAAATTAAGACCCCAGATGACCACGACCGCCAGTGCGCAGAAATAGTCTTTTCGGGTGAGATGAGTCGTGGACATGCGGCATTATCGCACCGCCGGAAGGTGCCGGCGGCGTCGATAAACACGAGTTTTCCAGCGCAATTTTCAGCGCCGGACCGTGGGGTTTTTTCAGCGCCTTTTCAGCGTTTTTTCAGCACTGCCGCAAAGGCTTGCACCGCGGTGTCGATGTCCTCGTCCTCGATGTGGCGATGCGTCACGCAACGCAGCCGCGTGCGGCCCCACGGGCGCGTCAGCAGCCCTTCGGCCTGCAAGGCGGCGACCCACTGCGTATTGGTCATGCCGGAATCTGCCGTCTCGACCTGCACGATGTTGGTTTGCGGCACCGTAGCCGACAGGGCCGGCGCCAGGCGGTTGATGCCGTCGCTCAAGCGGCGCGCGCGCACGTGGTCTTCAACCAGCCGCCCCGTCATCGTCTGCACCCCTTCCAGGCCGGCCGCCGCCATGATGCCCGACTGGCGCTGCGTGCCGCCCAGCATGCGGCGCAGCGTGCGCGATTTGGCGATCACGGCCTTGCTGCCCGCCAGCACCGCACCCACCGGCGCGCTCAGACCCTTGGACAGGCACAGCGACACCGTGTCGGCGTACTGCGTGATCTCGTCGGCGGGAACGCCCAGCGCCACGGACGCATTGAACAGGCGCGCACCGTCCAGGTGCACGGGGATACCGCCCGCCTGCGCCATGCCATGCACCGTGCGCATATGGTCCAGCGGCAGCACCGTGCCGCCGGCGTTGTTGTGCGATGTTTCCATCGCCACCAACGACGTCTTCAAGCGGTGGCCGCCCGACAGCAACGCCTCTTCCACACGGTTCAGGTCCATCGCGCCGTCCGTGCCGGACACGCCTTGATAGAACAAGCCGGTGAAGGTGGCCGCGCCGCGCTCCGACGTGTACATGTGGGCCGACGATTCCAGCACCACCTGTTCGTTGCGCTGGGTCTGCGCCAGCACCGCCAGCAGGTTGGCCATGGTGCAGCTGGGCACGAACAGCCCGGCCTCCTTGCCCAGGAGTGCCGCTACGTGCGCTTCCAGCGCGCGCACCGACGGGTCGCCATCCAGGCCGTCATCGCCAATCGGCGCGGTACGCATGCGCTCGTACATAGCCGCGGTGGGGTGGGTGACGGTGTCGCTGCGCAGGTCGACAGGCACGGTCTGATTGTCGGCGGGAGTCCGCTGGGTCATGGGAATCAATGCTGCAAAATTTTGGAAAGAAATTGGCGCGTGCGCGGGGCACGCTCCTCGACATTGCCGAAGAATTCGTCCTTGACGCAGTCTTCGACAATCTTGCCGCCGTCCATGAAAATCACACGGTCGGCAACGCGGCGGGCAAACCCCATTTCGTGGGTCACCACCATCATCGTCATGCCTTCGCTGGCCAGGTCCGTCATGACGTCCAACACTTCGTTGACCATCTCGGGGTCCAGCGCCGAGGTGGGTTCGTCGAACAACATGACGACCGGGTCCATCGACAACGCACGCGCAATCGCCACCCGTTGTTGCTGGCCGCCCGACAGTTCGCCGGGATGCTTGTCCTTGTGCGCCGACAGGCCCACGCGTTCCAGCAGCGTCAGCGCCCGCGCGCGGGCCTCTTGCTTGCCGCGCCCCAGCACTTTGGTCTGGCCCAGGCACAGGTTTTCGGTCACCGACAGATGCGGGAACAACTCAAAGTGCTGGAACACCATGCCGGCCACCGAACGCAGCTTGGGCAGGTTGGTGCGCGGGTCGCCCACCGAAATGCCGTTGACCACGATGTCGCCCTTTTGAAAGGGTTCAAGCGCGTTCACGGTCTTGATCAGCGTGGACTTGCCCGAGCCGGACGGCCCGCACACCACCACGACCTCGCCCTTGCCGACTTTCGTCGTGCATTCATCCAGCACCTGAAAGGAGCCGTACCACTTGCTGACCTGGTTGATCTCGATCATCGGGGTATTCGGAAACAGTTGCATCGTTAAACCCTATCGCAGCACGCGGGTGCGCTTTTCCAGCAGTTTGACCAGGCGGGACGCCGTGAAGCAGATCACGAAATACACCACCGCCACGAACAGGTAGAGCTCGACCAGGCGGCCATCGCGCTGGCCGATCTTGGAGGCCGCGCCCAGGAAGTCGGTCAGCGACAGCACGTAGACCAGCGAGGTGTCCTGGAACAGGATGATCACGCGGGTCAGCAGCGCCGGCACCATGTTGCGAAACGCCTGCGGCAGCACCACATAACGCATGCCTTGCCACGGCGTAAGTCCGATGGCCATGCTGGCCGAGACCTGGCCACGCGCAATGGACTGGATGCCCGCGCGCATGATTTCGCAGAAGTACGCGGCCTCGAACATCGTGAACGTGATGACCGCGGAATTGAACGCCCCCACGCGCAGCGGCGTCGGCGACCCGACCACCCACGCCGCCATGTACGGCACCAGGAAATAGAACCAGAAGATCACCAGCAAGAGCGGGATGGAACGCATCACATTGACGTAGATGCCCGCCGGTACCGACAGCAGCTTGAAGCGCGACAGCCGCATCATCGCCAGCACCGTGCCCAGCGCCAGGCCCATCACGGCGGCCAGCGCCGTCAGCGTCAAGGTGAACGTCATGCCCGTCTGGAACAGGTAGGGCAGTGCGGTCCCGATGACGTCGAAATCAAATTTACCCATCGCGATCCCCTACCGGCCCAGGCCGGCGGTATTGACGGCGACCGGGCCGCTCTTGCTGGCCGCGCCGATCAATCCGGGCACCGCGATATGCCGCTCAAGCTGGCGCATGCCCAGCACGACCATGCCGTTGAGGATCAGGTAGATCACCGTCGCGGCGGAAAACGCCTCGAAGATGTGGAAGGTGAATTCCTGCATGGACCGCGCCTGGCCGGTCAGCTCCAGCAGGCCGATGGTCAAGGCCACCGACGAATACTTGATGGTGCCCATGAATTCCGAGGTCAACGGCGGCAGCACGATACGGAACGCCTCGGGCAGGATGATGTAGCGGTACACCTGCACCTCGGTCAGCCCCAGCGCGGTACCCGCCTGGAACTGGCCGCGCGGCAACGACTGGATGCCGGCGCGCAGCTGCTCGGCCACACGAGCCGACCCATAGAAACCCAGGCACAGCACGGCGGGCACAAATTGCCCCCAGGGTTGCGGCATCTGCTTGATCGCCAAGCCCCAGGCATGCGGCAGCAATTCAGGCAGCACGAAGTACCACAGGAACATCTGCACCAGCAGCGGCACGTTGCGAAACAGCTCGACGTAGGTCGCGCCCAACACATTCATCACGCGCGATTGCGCCGTGCGCATCACGCCCAGCCAGGACCCCAGCAACAGCGAAAAGACCCACGCCGTCAGCGCCAGCGCCAGCGTCCAGCCCACCCCGATCAGGATGGTTTCCAGGAAGGTGTGCACGCCGTCCGGCGACATCTCCAGGAAGACGCTCCAACTCCAGTTGTAGTTCATGCCCGTGCCCTAGATGGCGGCGCCGGTCACGGCGCCTTGCCCCAAAACCGCCGCGGGACGCCTGGGCGTCCCGCGGACTACCTGCTGTTTACTCGTACGCCTTGGGGTCACCCGAATCGGTCGGGTTGGCCAGCGCGCGCTTGAGCGCGTCGCTCATCGGGTACTTCAGGTTGATCTGCTTCGGGGGAATCGGCGAATTGAAGTACTTGTCGTAGATGGCGGCGACCTTGCCGGTCTTGATCAGGTCGAGCACGGCATCGTCCACCACCTTCTTGAAGGCGGGGTCGTCCTTGGGTTCCATGATGCCGTAGGGCGCCATTTCCAGGCCCTTCTTGCCGATCACGAACGCGTCGGGGTTCTTGGACGAAGCCACGGCGCCGTACGCGATGCCGTCATCGTTGGCAGAACCCGCGGCACGGCCCGATTCCACCATCAGGATGGTTTCGGCGGTGTCCTTGGTGGGCGCCATCGTGATGCCCAGATTGCCCTTGGCGTTCAGCCCGGAGATCAGGCGGAAGGTCTGGCCACCGGCCTGGGCGGCGATGGTCTTGCCGCGAAACGATTCCAGGTTGTTGGGATCGACGCCGCCATCCTTGCGCGCCACCAGCACCACCTGCGCCACGAAGGTCGTGGGCGCGAACGACACCAGCTTGTGGCGGTCCAGGTTGTTGGTGGTGTTGCCGCATTCCAGGTCGATGGTGCCGTTGGCCAGCAGCGGGATGCGCGTGGCCGAGGTCGTCGGGTTGTAGCGCACGTCCAGCTTGGGCAGCTTCAACGCGGCCTGGATATGCTTGGCCACTTCCTGGCAGATCTCCACCGTGTAGCCGATCGGCTTCTGGTTGCCGTCCAGATACGCAAACGGCACCGAGGTCTCGGGGTGGCCCAGGGTGATCACGCCGGTTTCGCGGATCTTGTCCAGACGGCTGGGGCCTTCGGCGTGGGCGGTGGCCGCGCTGCCCAACAGGGCGGCAGCGACGGAGATCGCGGCAAATGCTTTCATCTGATTCCCTTGGCGCCGTGCAATCGGCGCGTATTTGTATTCACGATCGGCGGCACCGGTTTGGCCGGCGTCCGCCACGTCCCGCGATGAGCCCCGCGGCTGGCAAAAAGTATCAACTAGCAGTATGGTTTTATCCAGTTCCAATCAGGTATTCCTCTATACGGATTTGATATGGCCATTCCACGGATGGGCTTAAGACACATCGAGGCCTTCCGAGCCGTCATGATGACCGGCTCGATGACGGCCGCGGCACGGCGCGTGCACACCTCGCAGCCGCACGTTAGCCGCTTAATAGCGCAATTGGAAGCGATCACCCAGTTTCCCTTGTTCGACCGCAATGGCAGCCGCCTGAGCCCTACGCAAGACGGCTCGCGCTTCTTTCAGGAGGTGGAAAAAACCTTTATCGGCCTGGCCGGGCTGGAGTCGGCGGCAGCCAGCATCCGCTCGTTCAGCGCCAGCCGCCTGAGCGTGGCGGCCATGCCCCGGCTGGCCGGCGGCATGCTGGCGCGCATCGTCGCCGCCTTCAAGACCGAGTACCCGGACGTGATGGTGTCCATCCATTCGGGCAGCGCCAGCGCGGTGCATAACTGGATCAGCTCGGGCTTTTGCGACACGGGGCTGGCGATGTTGTCGGGCGACAGCCCGGGCATCCAGGTCGAACCCGTGCTGACGATGAGCTGCGTGGCGGTGCTGCCCAAGGGGCACCGGCTGACCAAGCTGAAAAAGCTGAAACCCGCCGACTTCGCGGGCGAGCCCTTCATCGCCTTTCCCAGCGCCACGCCGCTGCGCGAGAAGATCGACGCCGTCTTCAAGGCCGCCAAGGTGGAACGGCAGACCGTGGCCGAAGCGGGGCTGGGCTCGTCGGTATGCGCGCTGGTGGGCGCGGGGCTGGGCGTGGCGCTGATCAACCCCTTGGCCGCGCGCGAAGAGTACGAGGCCAACGGCGTGGAAGTGCGCCCGTTCAGCCCGTCGGTGCCGGTGACGGTGGCGCTGCTGTACCCGCCGTATCACACGCGAACGCGGCTGGTCAGCGTGTTCTCACGGTATGCGCATCAGTTGATGCAGGAAGAGATGGCGGATCTGAAGGCGCGGCCGGCGCGGTAGTAGGGGCTGTGGAGCGACGCGCGCGGCTAGCGGCGTGCGGCTAGCAGCGCGCGGCCAGCGGCGTGCGGCTAGCAGCGTGCGGCGTGCGGCCACTAGCGGCGTGCAGCGTGCGGCATGCGGCCGCGTGCGGCTGCATGGGGGACGCGCGGGGACGCGCGGTGGGCGGCTGAGTGCTACCGCGGCGCTGCTTGGACTCGACCGTCCGCGTGCAGATAACGCATCGTACCGTCGGCATGCATGGCAGGCACGGCCTGACCCTGGCTCCAGCATTGCGCAATCGCGGATGGCACGCCATGCACGCCGTCCCCCGTATGCAGGGCCGCCGGCACGCCGATCCACGCATACACCGGTTCATGCAGCCACGCACCGTTCGCGTCGGCGATGCCGATGTGCAGGCCATCCGGGCTGTGCTCGCTGGCGAGTTCGTTGGCGTGTTCGCAGGTGTGTTCCGGCGCTACGGCGCACAGCCAGCCGTAGCTGCCGTTCCACATCAGGCCGAACAGCATCTGCTGCGTGCAGGGCAGTGTCTCGCGCCGCTCGGCCGTGTCGTAAACGCCCTGGAACCATTCATTCCATTCGCCGTGATCCACGCACTGCAGCACGCGTACATAGCGGCCGACCTGGCCTGCGGGGGGTGGCGTGATGTCGGCGGGGTCGGGCGCGGGCAGCCAGATGATGTCGGCCAGATCGGTATACGCCACGGGAACGACGACATCGCCCTGGCCGTCCACGACGCCGCGACGATCGTCATGGGTCAGGACGCGTATGCGCATCTTGCCGCTTATCCACAAGCCGGCAGGATCGGACTCCGAATCCACGGGCGCCAACCCGGCGTACTGGGCGTCGAGCACCAGGCCGCCTTGGGCGTCGATCAGACCGCACAGGTCGCCGCGTTGCATCACGTAGGCGTGCAGCGCGTCGTCCCAGTTGATGTCGTCCCACACGGGCGGGCTGGCCCAGGCCCCGCGCCGGTCGATCAGGCCCCAGCATTCGGCTTGAAAGGCGGGCGCCAGCCCCCCTGGGGAAAAGTCGCCGGCTGATTCGAAAGCGGCGGGTATCGCCCACGCCCCCGACCTATCCACAAAGCCGATCTGCTCGCCTATCCGCGCCATCGCCAAGCCCTGTGAATAACTCCATACCTCGTCCAGCTGGCACGGCATCAACAGGCGGCCGCTAGTGTCGATCAGACCCAGCTTGTCGTCCTTGAGAACGGCGGCAACGCCGTCTTCAAAACGCCAGATGGAATCGAATTGCGGTGGCACCACCACGCGCCCGTTCTCGCCGCGTCCTTCACGCACGCCCCATAAGTTGTCCACAGCAAAGCGATGCAGGCCATCGCCAAGGTGGGTGTCATGCCGCTTGGCCGGGGAGCCATTGACGGCCCCTTTGTCGTTGTTGTTGTTGTCGTTGTCGTTGTCGTTGTCGTTATCGTTGTCGTTGTCGTTGTCGTTGGGATCGTGTGCGTCACTAGCGCTGGCTTCATCGTCGCCGTCGTCCGCGCCCTCGTCCTCGTCCTCGTCCTCATCGAAATCTTCATAGCGCACCCGCCGGGCGGGCTCTTGCAGGTCAAAGTAGGGATGCGCCAAGCCGCCCAAGCCGACACGCCAGGCCCATCCGGATTCATCGTCGGCGCCCGTTACGCCCAGCAAGCGCAACACTGCCGCGATATCGTCCGCCCGCATGCCGTCCTGCAAAGCCTGCCAACGATCCGCGCACACCGTCCGCGCGTGCGCCAGGTACGCATCCGCGCCATCCGCATGCAGCCATGCCAGCTCATCAAGATTGGCGCTTATCCACAAGCCGGCCACGTCGCCTGGCGCGGCCCCGGCAGCCCGGACCGCCTTGGCAAGCCGCGCATCGATCCGTTCGACCAGGTACGCCACCGCCGCATCCAGCTGCACACAATGGGGCGCATCGCCGCTTGCCGCGTGGCCCCGCACGAAGTCCGCCACCAGGCGCAAGCGATCAAGCCCGGCCTGCGCGGGGGCCGCCAACGCCGCCGTGCCCGCATCGCCAAACACGCGCTGGGACGCATCGGCGGCCCGCAAGGTGCCCTCGGCCAGCAACACCTGCCACAAGGTCGGCAGACTGCCGTTGGCACCGGCAAGCGCTTCTGATGACACCGTGCGACCATCCCGGTCCGCCTGCAACGACAACCACGCGCGATTACCCATACCTGCATCCTTCAAGCACATCGGCCGCGCACCGTCCGCGCGCGACCCGTCAAAAAGAAAGGCCAGCCCTTTCAGGCTGGCCTTGGACTGCCGCTGGCAAACGCTTACGCGTCGATGTTGCCTGCCGACAGCGCATTGCGTTCGATGAACGCCCGGCGCGGTTCCACGTCGTCGCCCATCAGGGTCGTGAAGACCTCGTCCGCCGCGATGGCGTCTTCGATCTGCACGCGCAACAGGCGGCGCACCTTCGGATCCATCGTGGTTTCCCACAGCTGTTCCGGGTTCATTTCGCCCAGACCCTTGTAGCGCTGCTTCGAGATGCTGCGGTCGGCTTCGCTGCGCAGCCATTGCATGGCTTCGCGGAAGTCAGACACGGTCTGTTCCTTGCGCTTGTCGCCTTCACCGCGCGCGGCCAGCGAACGCGAACCGACCTTGCCCAGGAAGCTCTTGGCGGCCTTGGACAGGATGGCGTAGTCCGAGCCGTTGATGAAGTCGGCGTCGATGATGCTGACGCGCACGTTGCCGTGGTGCATGCGCTGCACCGACAGGCGATGGCGTTCGGTGGCTTCGTCAAATTGCGGCACCACTTCCACGCCGTTGCCGCTGACCGGGTCGCGCATGGCGTCGGCCAGGCGCTTGGCGGAATCGGCGGTGGATTCGGCCGTTTCCAGGTTGATCTCCACGCCTTCGGCCATGGCCGACAGCGCGCCCACGTCGAACACCTTCGACAAACGTGCGATAACGCCGTCGGCCGCCACGTACTGGCTGGCCAGGTCGGTGAGCTCGTCGCCACGGATGATGTTGCCGCCCGAGATGATCTCCGCATCCTTCAACGCCAGTTGCAGCATGAACTGCGCTTCTTCCTGGTCGTCCTTCAGATAGCGTTCTTCGCGGCCAACCTTCACCTTGTACAGCGGCGGTTGGGCGATATACACATAGCCGCGCTGCACCAGCTCGGGCATCTGGCGATACAGCAGCGTCAGCAGCAGGGTGCGGATGTGCGCGCCGTCAACGTCCGCGTCAGTCATGATGATGAGGCGGTGGTAGCGCAGCTTTTCCACGTTGAAATCGGGGCCAATGCTGGTGCCCAGCGCCGTGATCAGCGTCGCGATCTGTTCGCTGGCGATCAGGCGGTCAAAGCGCGCCTTTTCCACGTTCAGCACCTTGCCGCGCAGCGGCAGGATGGCCTGGAACTTGCGGTCGCGGCCTTGCTTGGCCGAGCCGCCTGCGGAGTCACCCTCGACGATGTACAGCTCGCACAGCGCCGGATCTTTTTCCTGGCAGTCCGCCAGCTTGCCGGGCAGGCCCGCGCCTTCCAGCACGCTCTTGCGACGCGTCATTTCGCGCGCCTTGCGCGCGGCTTCACGCGCGCGGGCGGCTTCGACGATCTTGTTGCACAGCGCCTTGGCGTCGTTCGGGTTTTCAAGCAGCCAGGATTCCAGCGTACGGGCCACGGCTTCTTCAACGGCCGGACGCACTTCGCTGGAGACCAGCTTGTCCTTGGTCTGGCTGCTGAACTTGGGCTCGGGCACCTTCACCGACAGCACGCAGGCCAGGCCTTCGCGCATGTCGTCGCCGGACGTTTCAACCTTGGCTTTCTTGGCCAGTTCGTTGTCGGCAATGTACTTGTTGATGATGCGGGTCATTGCCGCGCGCAGGCCGGTCAGGTGCGAGCCGCCGTCGCGCTGCGGGATGTTGTTGGTGAAGCACAGCACGCTTTCGCTGTAGCTGTCGTTCCACTGCATCGCCACTTCCACGCCCACCGACACGCCGCCGGCGGCCGACTCGGTGCTGACCGAAAACACGTTCGGGTGCAGCACGGTCTTGGCGCGGTTGATGTATTCAACAAAGCCCTTCACGCCGCCCGAGAACGCAAAGTTCTCTTCCTTGCCCTGACGCTGATCCACCAGGCGGATCTTCACGCCGTTGTTCAGGAACGAGAGCTCGCGCAGGCGCTTGGAAAGGATCTCGTAGTGGTATTCGATGTTGTTGAAGATGACCGGGTCGGCCAGGAAGCGCACTTCCGTGCCGCGCATGTCCGTCGTGCCCGTCACGGCCAGGGGCGCGACCCGCGCGCCTTGGCGGAATTCCATCTGGTGGACCTGGCCGTTGCGGCGGATGGTCAGGCGCAGCCACTCGGACAGAGCGTTCACGCAAGACACGCCCACGCCGTGCAGGCCGCCGGACACCTTGTACGAGTTCTGGTCGAACTTGCCGCCGGCGTGCAGCTCGGTCATGACGATTTCGGCCGCGCTGCGGTGGAATTCGTCGTCCTTGTGGATGTCCGTCGGGATGCCGCGGCCGTTGTCCGTGACCGAGATCGAGTTGTCGGTGTGGATCGTGACGACGATGTCGTCGCAATGGCCGGCCAGGGCTTCGTCGATGGCGTTGTCCACCACCTCGAACACCATATGGTGCAGGCCGGTGCCGTCGGACGTGTCGCCGATATACATGCCGGGGCGCTTGCGCACGGCCTCCAGCCCCTTGAGCATCTTGATCGAGTCAGCGCCGTAGCCGCTGGTCTCGGGAGTGGTGTTCTGCTGATCTGACATGTCTGGTTCGATAACGCTTTAAAGAACGGCCTGGCGGCCGGACCGCCCGCGAGCCCTCAGGCCCGCAAGCGGCACAAACCCACAAGAGGGGTGCGGATCAAATCCGCATGGGCATGACGACGTACTTGAACTGGTCGTCTTCGGGCAGGGTGATGAGCGCCGATGCATTGGCATCGGGCATGACCGACCACTGGATGTTGTCGACTTTCACGTTGGCCAGCACATCAAGCAAATAGCCCACGTTAAAGCCCACGTCCAATGCTTCATGGCCGTAGTCGATGTCGATTTCTTCCTGCGCTTCTTCCTGCTCGGCGTTGGAAGACGAGATCTTCATCTGGTTCTGCGCAAGTTGCAGGCGCACGCCCTTGAACTTGTCGGTGGTCAGGATGGCGGCACGCTGCAGGCTGCCCTGAAGCGCTTCGCGGCCCACCATGAAGTGGCGCGTGTAGTTCGTGGGAATCACACGCGTGAAATCGGGGAACTTGCCTTCGACCAGCTTGGACACCAGTTCCACGTCGCCGAAGCGAAAGCGGATCTGGCCCGGCGCCACATCAATGGAGACCACTTCGTCGGAGTCTTCCAGCAGGCGCTGCATTTCCAGCACGGTCTTGCGCGGCACGATCACTTCGTGGCGTTCGGCGATGCCATCGGCTTCCGTCGAGCAATGCGCCAGACGGTGACCATCGGTGGCGACGGCGCGCACACGACCCGGTTCAAACACCAGCAGCATGCCGTTCAGGTAGTAACGGATGTCTTGTTGCGCCATGGCAAAGTGCACCATGTTGAACAGATGGCGCAGCGTGCGTTGCGGCATCGTCAGCGAGACGTCCCATTGCTCGGGCTGAGCCACGGTGGGGAACTCGCTGGCGGCCAGCGTCTGCAGCGCGAAGCGGCTCTTGGCCGACTGCACCGACAGCTTGTTGCTGGCCAGCGCCAGGCGCACGTCGCCGGTATCCGGCAGCGCTTTCAGGATGTCGAGCAACTTGCGCGCGGCAACCGTGGTGGACTCGTTGTCCTGGCCCACGCCGAAGTCGGCGTGCGTGGTGATCTGTACTTCCAGGTCGGTCGCAATGAAGGCAACCTTGTTGCCTTCCTTGCGCATCAGGATGTTCGCAAGAATGGGCAGGGTATGGCGTCTTTCGACGATGCCCGCCACAGTCGACAGCGGTTTCAGCAATGCATCGCGTGTGGTTTGTACGAGTTGCATGTTCATCCTTTTAGAGTTTGTTCCAACACGTGCAGGGTATGGTTGAGCTCCGCTTGTTTTGCGCGGGCGTCGGAAATCTTGCGTACGGCATGCAGTACGGTGGTGTGATCGCGCCCCCCGAACAGATCACCGATTTCCGGCAGGCTTTTCTGCGTCAGCTCCTTGGCCAGGTACATCGCAACCTGACGCGGCAAGGCGATATTGGCGGGCCGGCGTTTCGAGTACATGTCCGCGACCTTGATCTTGTAGAAATCCGCCACCGTCTTCTGGATGTTTTCCACCGTGATCTGGCCGTTGGACACGGACAGCAGGTCCTTCAGGGCTTCCTTGCAGACATCCACCGTCAGCACGTCGCGGCCGTGGAAGCGGGCGTAGGCCAGAACCTTGCGCAGCGCGCCTTCCAGCTCGCGCACGTTGCTGCGCAGATGCTTGGCAATGAAGAACGCCACTTCCTCGGGCATGGGCACGCCTTCGGACTCGGCCTTGCGCAGCAGAATCGCCACGCGCATTTCCAGCTCCGGCGGCTCGATCGCCACCGTCAGGCCGGAGTCAAAGCGCGAGATCAGGCGGCTGTCGATGCCCGACAGTTCCTTGGGGTACGTATCGCTGGTGATGATGATCTGCTTGCGCTGCGCGACCATTGCTTCGAACGCGTAGAAGAATTCTTCCTGCGTGCGGTTCTTGCCGGAGAAGAACTGGATGTCATCGATCAGCAGCAAGTCCAGCGAATGGTAGTAGCGCTTGAAGTCATCGAACGCCTTGCGCTGGTACGCCTTCACCACGTCGGACACGTATTGGTCGGCATGCACATAGCGCACCCGCACGCCGGTACCGGCAGCGACCATCGCGTTGCCGATGGCGTGGATCAAGTGCGTCTTGCCCAGGCCCACGCCGCCATACAGGAACAGCGGGTTATAGGACGTGCCGGGGTTCTCGGCCACCTGCAACGCCGCGGCGCGCGCGAGCTGGTTCGCCTTACCCGTCACGAAGTTCTCGAACGTGAGATCCGTATTCAGGCGCGAACGCTCGTACACGATGTTGGCCGCGTCGGCGTTGACCGCTTGCGCAGCCACCGTGGTGGCGGGGGGGGGAGGGGCGGCCGTAGCCGGGGCCTGCATGGGCGGCGCGCCGCCCGCGGGCTGTGCAGCGGACAGGTGCGATTGGTCGGGCTGCGGTGCACGCACGGGCGCGACCGGCATGCGCGGGGCGGCTCCATGAGAAGGCAACTCGAACAAGACCTGTACCGGTCGCTTGAACCACTCCGCGGCCAACGCTTCGATCTGGTGGGAAAAATTCTTGCGCACCCAATCCAGCTTGAAGCGGTTGGGCGCGGCAACGCGCAGCACCGCCTGCGTTTCGTCGTACGCAAGCGGGACCAGCGGTCGTATCCACGCGCTGATTTGTTGGGGGGGGAGTTCCTGCTCAAGACGACTGACGCAGGTCTGCCAGAATTCTTTCATGTCGCTCTTATTCAAACCTCGATTCTACCTTGCCTGGGCTGGGGTTATCCACAGGGTAGGACATAAGCGTCTACACTGCCCTGGCTTAACTGTTTGACAAGACAGGGAAAACTTGCTGAAATGGTGGGCTTTTCCGAATTCTGTCTGTCAGAAGGTTTCACAGAGAGCTTAGCCGGAGTTGTGGCAAGTACCCTCCTTTCATAGGTTTGGGCGCTTACTGCACTGTCCGGTTTTTAGCTTTGCTGAATAGGTCGCCTGGGGAGAAATCCCTTGTCCAGAGCCCCGTCTATGCGTTGTTTTTTGCACATGTTGCAAAAATGCTCACTAGATACCCGCTTCTGAATCCGCGACCTGGAACCCTCCGGGCAGGTCCCTTCTGACTTTTGTTCTTTTTGTGGATCGTCCATGAAACGTACCTACCAACCTTCCGTCACCCGCCGCAAGCGCACCCATGGCTTTCGCGTGCGCATGAAAACCCGCGCTGGCCGCGCCATCCTGAACGCCCGCCGCGCCAAGGGCCGCAAGCGTCTGGCTGTCTAAGTTCTGGTTTTCCGGTTCCTTTCCGGAAAAACCTGACTATTTGCACGGACCGGCCATATTGCAAGACCTCTCGCAATCTCGTTCTGGTTCCGCGCAAACGCCTGACCCGCAGTCCATGCCGCGCTCCACGCTTCCCCCGGAGGCGCGGCTGCATCGCCCCTCCGAGTTCGCCGCTGCCCTGAAAGGCCGGCGTCTTGCTCGAGGGGCGTTATTCATTGTGACTTCGGCTCCCAATGATCTGCCCCCCGGCCAGGATGCCTGTGCACGACTGGGGCTGATCATCGCCAAGCGCTTCGCCGCCCACGCCAGTACGCGCAACGCCATCAAGCGGGTCATCCGCGAAGCGTTCCGCCACCGGCGTCTGGCGTTGCCGGCCAAGGACTACGTCGTGCGTTTGCATAGCAAAGTCGCGCCCACTTCGCTTACCTCGCTAAAACGCTTGGTCAGAGCCGAAGTGGACGCTCACTTTGAGCGGATCCTGCGATGATTTTCAAAGCACTGCTCATTCTTCCGATCCGGTTCTACAGGTTCTTCCTGAGTCCCTGGATCGGCAGGCAGTGCCGCTTTACCCCCACTTGCTCGGCGTACGCGATTGAAGCAATCGAACGCCATGGCGCCTGGCGCGGCTTTTGGTTGGCGGTCCGGCGCATAGGCCGTTGCCATCCGTGGTCGCCCGGCGGCTGGGATCCGGTTCCGCAATCCAAGGGAACCAATGGCCCCCCGTGCTGCTCCCACAGCCACCGCACCGAGCACGATTGACGCTAAACTGGCGGGCTTTGCTGGCCCGTATTCACTTCAGTAGGCACCATGGATATCCGACGAACCGTCCTCTGGATGATTTTTTCCTTTTCGCTGTTGCTCCTCTGGAACAACTGGCAAATCCATAACGGCAAGCCGTCCCTGTTCGGGGGCCCGACGCCCGCGGCCAGCACGGCTGAACCGCAGGCCGGCGCCAATAACGCCACGCCTTCGGTGCCCAGCGCCCCCACATCCACGGCCACCGCGCCGTCGGCCGTGCCCGGCGCCACCGCACCCGCTGCCGCGCGTTCGGAAGAAGTCGTCATCACTACGGACGTGCTGCGCCTGACGTTCGACACCATGGGCGCCCAGTTGGTGCGCGCCGAGCTGCTGAAGTACCCGGCAACCGGCCAGGCCGACAAGCCCACCGTGCTGCTGGACCGTTCGGCTGGCTTGAACTACGTCGTGCAGTCCGGCGTGGTCGGCGCGCCCAATGGCCAGAGCTTCCCCACGCACCAGACGCCTTTCCGCGTCACGTCCACCGAACGCCAGATGACCGGCGACAACCTGGTCGTGTCGTTCGAAGGTGAATCGGGTGGCGTGAAGGTCACCAAGACGTTCACCCTGCACAAGGGCCGCTACGACATCGACGTACGCCACGACCTGGCCAACGTCGGGTCCGCCCCCGTCACGCCCGCGCTGTACCTGCAGCTGGAACGCGACGGCAACGACCCGGCCGACACGTCCAGCTTCTATCACACGTTCACCGGTTTCGCCGTCTACTCCGAGCAGGACAAGTTCCAGAAGAGCACGTTCAGCGACATCGAGAAGAAAAAGGCCAACTACATCAAGCAGGCGGACAACGGCTGGATCGCCGTGGTGCAGCACTACTTCGCCACTGCCTGGGTGCCGCCGCAAGGCAAGCCGCGTACGAACGAACTGCTGGAAGTCCAGAAGAACCTGTACGCCGCCCGCAGCATTGAAGCCGTTGGCGAAATCGCCCCCGGTTCGGCCTCGCGCGTGGACTCGCACCTGTGGGTCGGTCCGCAAGACCAGAAAGCCATGGCGGCGCTCGCCCCCGGCCTGGAACTGGTGGTCGACTACGGTTGGCTGACCATCATCGCCAAGCCGCTGTTCACGCTGATGACCTGGCTGCACTCGTTGCTGGGCAATTGGGGCTGGACGATCGTGGCGCTGACCGTGCTGATCAAGGCCATCTTCTTCCCGCTGGCCGCCGCAAGCTACCGCTCGATGGCTCGCATGAAGCAAGTGGCTCCGCGCCTGCAAGCCCTGAAGGAAAAGTACGGCGACGACAAGCAGAAGCTGAACGCCGCCATGATGGAGATGTACCGCACCGAAAAGATCAACCCGCTGGGCGGCTGCTTGCCGATGGTGGTGCAGATCCCGGTGTTCATCTCGCTGTACTGGGTGCTGCTGGCCAGCGTAGAAATGCGCGGCGCGCCGTGGATTCTGTGGGTCCATGACCTGTCGATCCGTGACCCGTACTTCATTCTGCCCGCCATCATGATGGCCACCATGTTCCTGCAGATCAAACTGAACCCCACGCCGCCGGACCCCATCCAGGCCAAGGTCATGATGATCATGCCGCTGGTGTTTGGCGGGATGATGTTCTTCTTCCCGGCCGGCCTGGTGCTGTACTGGTGCGTGAACAACACCTTGTCGATCGCGCAGCAGTGGTCCATCACCCGCTCCATGCAGCGCAAGACCGAAGCGGCGGCAAACCGGTAAATCCGATCTGCCTGACCTATGAAGTCTCAAAAAAACCGGTCCTTGTGGCCGGTTTTTTTTATGCGCGCCGGGCGTCCCGACGCTACAGACTGTTCCTGGAGATGAGTCCATAGTCGATAGGTTTTAATAATCGACAATGCTGTTTCAATCAACTTCACAAACGCAACCTTGGCCCCTATGATGTGTCCCACATACTGCCCTGCGCCCCCGCGCCGGGCGGTATCCACAACACGGCACGGGCCCGCACCGGCTCGCGCCTCCCAGAATTACGTACGGAGTGTGCTATGACCGACAAGAAGAATCTGACCACCGCCTCAGGCGCCCCGGTGGCAGACAATAACAACACGCTCACCGCCGGCCCGCGCGGCCCCGCGCTGTTGCAGGACTTCTGGCTGATTGAGAAACTGGCCCACTTCGACCGCGAACGCATCCCCGAACGCGTGGTTCACGCCAAGGGCTCCGGCGCCTATGGCACCTTCACCGTCACGCACGACATTTCGCGCTACACGCGCGCCAGCATCTTTTCGCAGGTCGGCAAGCAAACTCCGTTGTTCCTGCGCTTTTCGACCGTGGCCGGCGAACGCGGCGCGGCGGACGCCGAACGCGACGTGCGCGGCTTTGCCATCAAGTTCTACACCGACGAAGGCAACTGGGATCTGGTTGGCAACAACACTCCGGTCTTCTTCATCCGCGACCCGCTGAAGTTTCCCGACTTTATCCACACGCAAAAGCGCGATCCCAAGACCAACCTGCGCAGCGCCACCGCCGCCTGGGATTTCTGGTCGCTCAGCCCCGAATCGCTGCACCAGGTCACCATCCTGATGAGCGACCGCGGCATTCCCGCCAACCTGCGCCAGCAGCACGGCTTTGGCTCGCACACGTTCAGCTTCGTCAACAAGGACGGCGAACGCTTCTACGTGAAGTTCCACTTCAAGTCGCAGCAGGGCGTGGTCTGTATGAGCGACGAAGAAGCCGCCCAGGTCGTTGCGCATGACCGCGAAAGCTCGCAGCGCGATCTGTTCGAGAACATCGAAAACAAGAACTTCCCGAAGTGGACGCTGAAGGTGCAGATCATGCCCGAGGCGGAAGCCGCGACGTACCACATCAACCCGTTCGACCTGACCAAGGTCTGGCCGCATGGCGACTACCCGCTGATTGAAGTGGGCGTGCTGGAACTGAACAAGAACCCCGAAAACTATTTCGCGGAAGTGGAGCAGGCCGCCTTCACGCCGGCCAACGTCGTGCCGGGCATCGATTTTTCGCCGGACAAGATGTTGCAGGGACGCCTGTTTTCCTACGGCGACACGCACCGCTACCGCTTGGGGATCAATCACCACCAGATTCCGGTGAACGCACCGCGCTGCCCGTTCCACAGCTTTCACCGCGACGGCGCGGGCCGTGTCGACGGCAACGTGGGCGGCACGCTGAACTACGAGCCCAACAGCGCCGGCGAGTGGAAGGAAACGCCGTCCGCCGGCGAACCGCCGCTGGCACTGGACGGCCAGGCCGCGGCACGTTGGAACCATCGCGTGGATGACGACTACTACTCGCAGCCGGGCAATCTGTTCCGCCTGATGACGCCGGAAAAGCAGGAGCTGCTGTTCGGCAACATCGGCCGCCACATGGCGGGCGTGCCGGAAGAAATCCAGCGCCGTCAGCTGGAACACTTCAAGAAGGCCGATCCGGCCTACGCGGCGGGCGTGGCCAAGGCGCTGGGGCTGACGCTGTAACCCTATAAGGCGATAGGGCGATAGGGCGATAGGGCGATAAGCCTGTAAGCCCGGCAAGCTGCCATCCCGTGGCACGAGAAAAAAGGGCGGTTCCACATGGAATCGCCCTTTTTATTTAACGCTGCATGCCCCAGCGCCGCACCGTCAAACGCTCCAACGTGTCGAACGCCAGGTTTTCCACAAGCAGGCCGATAACCACCACCGCGGCCAGCCCGGCGAACACGCGATCTGTGTATAACTCGTTGCGGTTCTGAAAGATGTACCAGCCCAGGCCGCCCTTGCCGCTGGACGCGCCAAAGACCAGTTCCGCGGCAATCAACGTGCGCCATGCGAATGCCCAGCCAATCTTCAGCCCGGCCAGGATCGCCGGCAGCGCAGCCGGCACCAGAATCTGCAACACATAGCGCAGCCCCGTCAGCCCGTAATTGCGGCCTGCCATGCGCAGCGTTTCGGATACGCCCAGAAAGCCGGCATACATGTTCAGCGCCAGCGCCCACAGCACGGAATGGATCAGCACGAACACCAGGCTGCCTTCGCCCAGGCCGAACCACAGCAGCGCCAGGGGCAGCAGGGCAATAGCCGGCAGCGGGTTGAACATGGCCGTCAAGGTGGAAAGCAGATCGCGGCCAAAGCGCGTCGACACGGCCAGCGTGGTCAGCACGAAGGCCAGCACCACCCCCGCCAGATAACCCTGCACCAAGACGCGCAACGACTGGCCGGCGCGCGCCAATAGCTCGCCGTTGGCAATGCCCTGGGTGAACGCCTGCGCGGTCTGCCACGCGCCGGGCAGCAGCAGGTCGTTATCGGTATAGCGCGCCGCCAGCTCCCACACGCAGGCCAGCAACACCAGGATGAACGTTTTGCGCAAGGCGGCGTGCTGCCACAGCCGCTCTTGCCAGGGCAGGGGCGTCTGGGCGGTCTGCGCGGGCAAGGGCGGCAGGTCGTATTCCACCTCGGCGCGGATCGGGGGCGTGGCGGCGTGTAGCGTATTCATCGGTCGCCCCAGCCTTAAGCCGCCGCGCGCTCGGCCACCGCAGGGGAAGCCGCCGGCGATTCGAACAACAGGTCGTGGATGCGGCGCGCGGCAGCCTGAAAGCCGGCGGAGCCCTGCGTCTGCAAGCCATAGGCATGCGCATTCAGTTCCGCCCGCACCCGACCCGGATGGGGTGACAGCAACAGCACCCGGCTGCCCAATACCAGCGCCTCTTCGATCGAATGCGTGACGAACAGCAAGGTAAAGCGCACGTCATCCCATAGCGCCATCAGTTCTTCCTGCATGCGTCGACGCGTCAGGGCGTCCAGCGCGGCAAAGGGCTCGTCCATCAGCAGTACTCGCGGTTGCATGGCCAACGCCCGTGCAATCGCCACTCGTTGCTTCATGCCGCCCGACAGCGTGTGCGGATAGGCGTCGGCAAACGCGGCCAGACCCACCTTGTCCAGATAGTGCATGGCGCGTTCATCCGCTTCGCGCCGCCCCAGCCTGCGCGACGCCACCAGCGGAAACGCCACGTTCTGACGCAAGGTTTTCCAAGGTGGCAACTGATCGAATTCCTGGAAGACGACAATGCGGTCGGGCCCGGGCCCCGTCACGGCCTGCCCATCAATCGCGATGCGGCCATCCGTGGGTGGGATGAAGCCGGCCACGGCCTTGAGCAGCGTCGATTTGCCGCAACCCGACGGCCCCAACAGAATGAATCGATCCGCTGCATGCACGTCAAAACTGACCTCGTGCGTGGCGCGCACGCGCCTTTCACGCGTCTTATATTCGATCGTCACCTTATCCACAGCCAGCAAGGGCGACGCTTTTTGAACGTTATCCACAGGGCCGGGCGCGATCGATGACATGTCAGCTTCCTTGCGCGGTCACCGCGTCGTCGAAGAAGTAGTCACGCCAGCTGGCCGGCGCGTTCTTGATGGCGCCCACCTGATGCATGAATTGCGCCAGCGCGTACGTGTTCTGCGGTTCCAGCTTGAATTGCACGTCCGGATTCTTGATGACCTTGATCAAGAACTCGCGGTCCTGTTTGGCGCCGGTCACGCGCAAATACGTGTCGGCGGCCTTCTCGGGATTGGCGGCGGCGAACGCGGCCGCTTCTTTCAATGCCGCCTGGAACGCCTTGTACGTCTTGGGGTTGTCGCGGCGGAATTTCTCGGTGGCGAACAACACGGTGGACGAACTGGGCCCGCCCAGCACGTCATAGGAATTGAGCACGATGCGCGCGTTGGGGTTTTCGGCCAGCTCTTGTTCCTGGAAGGGCGGGTTGCCGAAATGCCCGGTGATTTCGGTGCCGCCCGCAATGATGGCGGCGGCGGCATCCGGGTGCGGCAACGCCACGGAAATCTTGTCCAGCTTGTTGAATTGCGCGTCGCCCCAGAGCTTGGCCGACGCCAGCTGCAATACCCGCGACTGCACCGATACGCCCACCGCGGGCACCGCGATGCGGTCCTTGTCGGTGAAGTCGGCAATGGTTTTCACATTGGGGTTGTTGGTGACCAGGTAATAGGGAAAATTGCCCAGCGACGCCACGCCCTTCACGTTCTGCTTGCCGCGCGTGCGGTCCCAAATCGTCAGCAGCGGTCCCACGCCTGCGCCCGCGATATCCACCGCCCCGGACAACAGCGCGTCGTTCACAGCCGAGCCGCCCGACAGCTTTGCCCATTCAACCGAGATATCCACACCTTCGGCCTTGCCGTGCTTTTCGATCAGTTGCTGGTCGCGCGCCACATTCAGCAGCAGGTACACGATGCCGTATTGTTCCGCGATGCGGATGCGCCCTTCGGCCATGGCCGGCGTGGGCGAGGCCAGCGCCAACACCGCCAAGACCAACGCCAGACCCGCGCCGGTAGCGGTTTGGATCAGACGATCCCGAAGTGCAGATGACATGCGCATGGTGTTCCCTGTGGATAAGTGCTTTGTGTCGGCGCCGGCGCGTTTTCAGAACGGCACATCGCCTTCGATGGTCGTGCGGTACAGCTTTCGGCGCAGGTGGTCCGGCGTGCCGCCCGCCAGATGGATCAGCGAGCGGTTGTCCCAGAACACCAGATCGTGCGGCTGCCAACGGTGGCGATAGATGTGTTCGGGGCGCACGCTATGCGCGAACAGTTCCGCCAGCAACGCGCGGCTTTCGTCTTCGGGCAGTCCGACGATGCGCGTCGTGAATCCTTCGCTGACGAACAACGCGCGACGGCCGTTTTCGGGATGCGTGCGCACGACCGGATGCACCACCTCTTGCACCTGCGCAATCTGTTGCGCGCTGAGGTTAGGCCGCCAGTTGCCTTCTTTTTGCAGCTGCCCGTACTGCGCCAGGTACGAGTGCACGGCCCGCTTGCCGACGATGGCATTGCGCAACGCCGCGGGCAGCGTGTCATACGCCAGGTGCATGTTGGCGAACAAGGTATCGCCGCCTTCGGAGGGCAGTTCCTGCGCGTGCAGCAACGAGCCCAGGCTGGGCAATTCCTTGTATGAAATATCCGAATGCCAGTACTTGCCGGCGTCGCCCAAGCCGATGGGCTTGCCGTCTTCCACGATGTTGGACACGGTAAGGATTTCGGGATGGCCAGGCAGATGAAACTGATGCAGCACATGGATCATCAGCGGACCAAAGCGGCGGCTGAAATCGATATGCTGTTGCGGCGTGATCCGTTGGTCGCGGAACACCAACAGGTGGTGGTCCAGATGCGCCTGATGCACGCGAGAGAAGTCCGCCGTGGTCAGCGCCTGAGACAGATCCAGGCCAATGAGCTCCGCGCCGACGGGGCCGGGCAGGGGCTTGATATCAAATGACTGCGCCCGAAGGGCGGGGGCGGCGTCTACTTCGCGCCGCAGGGCGTTGCTCTGGGACATCGATCGCTCCGTGTTGCCTTGCGGCCTATCTGGAACGATCGATTATGGAAACCTCGCCTTGTATCTCAAACGAAGTTATCGGCGTTTGATCAAAGCTGCACGTCATATAGAAAAAGCCGCGAGACAAAGGCTCGCGGCTTCATGCCTGTCGCGTATTAGCAAATAGCCGATCGGTTATTGGCGGGCGTTACGCAGCCGGCAAATAGGCCTCGACCAGCTTCACCCAATACGTGGCGCCCACCGGCAACAACGCGTCGTTGAAGTCATAGTTCGGGTTGTGCAGCTGGCACGGACCCATGCCGTGATAGCTTTCCATGCGGTGATCGCCATCGCCATTGCCCAGGAACAGGTACGCGCCGGGGATCGCTTCCAGGAAGAAAGAAAAATCTTCCGCGCCCATGAAAGGCGGCATGTCGCGCAACACGTTTTCCGCGCCGAACGCGTCTTCAGCGACCTTGGCCGCAAAGGCCGTTTCGTTTTCCCAGTTCACCAGCGGCGGATAGGCGCGCACGAAATCCAGCTCGCCCGTGCCGCCATAAACCTGCGGCAAGGTCGTGGCGATGCGGCGCATGTCGGCCTCGATCTTATCCAGCGTTTCCACCGAATACGTGCGCACGGTGCCGCGCAGCACGGCCTCTCCGGGAATCACGTTGTAGGCATCGCCCGCGTGAATCTGCGTGATCGACAGCACGGCCTGTTCCAAGGGGTTCTTGCTGCGCGAGATCACCGTCTGCAAGGCGTGCACCATGTCGGCCGCCACGATGATGGGGTCGACCGACGCATGCGGTTGCGCGGCGTGGCCGCCCACGCCCTTGATGACGATGTCCCACCGGTTGCTGGAGGCCATCGTGGGGCCGGCCCGAAAGCCAAACTGGTTGACCGGCATGCCCGGCATGTTGTGGATGCCGAATACCGCGTCGCACGGAAACTTGTCGAACAGCCCGTCCTGCATCATGGCGCGCGCGCCGGCGTTGCCGCCTTCTTCGGCCGGCTGAAAAATGAACACGACGGTGCCGTCGAAATTGCGATGGGTGGACAGGTATTGCGCCGCACCCAGCAGCATGGCGGTATGCCCGTCATGGCCACAGCCGTGCATGCGGCCGCTGATGGTGGACTTGTGCGCAAAGCGGTTGTGCTCGGGCATGGGCAGCGCGTCCATGTCGGCGCGCAAGCCGATCGTCTTCTTGCCGCTGCCGCCGCGCAACACGCCGACCACACCGGTCTTGCCCAAGCCCGTATGCACTTCCAGACCCCACGCACGCAAGCGTTCGGCTACCAGATTGGACGTGCGCGTCTCTTGGAAGGCCAGTTCGGGATGGGCGTGGATGTCCCGTCGCAAGGCAGTCAACTCGCCGTGCGCGCGTTCGATTTCGTCTATGGTTTTCATGGCGTTGGAATTAGGAATTAGGAGATTCAGATACGGCTTTCAATCGCTCAATCGCGGGCGCGCAATGCAAACACGCGTTTTCATTGAAGGATTCTCGCGCTTCGCCTCGTTCACGTCCAGTACGGCCATGCATGTGGGCTAGGCCATATCGTTCAAGTGACAGGCGCTGTACTGGCCCGGCGATATCTCGCGCAACAGGGGGCGCTCTTCTTTGCAGCGCGGCATCGCATGCGGGCAACGCGGATGAAACGCGCAACCGCTGGGCGGATCCAGCGGAGACGGCAGCTCGCCCTTGATCGGCTGATATGTGCGCCGCCCGGGCGTCAACGTCGGCAGCTCCTTCAACAGGGCCTGCGTGTACGGATGATTGGCGCGTTGAAAAACGGTGTCGGTCGGGGCAAGCTCGACCACGCGGCCCAGATACATGATGGCCACGCGGTCCGAGATGTGACTGACGACGCTCAGGTTGTGGCTGATGAACAGATACGTCAAATCCAGGTCATCGCGCAGCTGTTCAAACAGGTTCAGCACCTGTGCCTGGATGGACACGTCCAGCGCCGCGACGGCTTCGTCGCACACGATCACGGATGGCTTTAAAGCCAGCGCCCGCGCAATCCCGATACGCTGGCGCTGCCCGCCCGAAAACTGATGCGGATAGCGTTGCGCGAAGGATGGGTCCAAGCCCACCTGCCGCATCAATCCCGCCACGTAGTCGGCCTTGTCGCGGGATCGAATCAAGCCGTGCGCAACGGGCGCCTCGCCGATGATCTCGCGCACGCGCATGCGTGGGTTAAGTGATGCGTAGGGGTCTTGGAAAATCATCTGCACGCCAAGCTCATAGGCGCGCCGCTGTGTGCCCGTCATGGACTTCACGGCTTTGCCCTGATAGTGCACGTCGCCGGAAGTGGGCGGCAAAATGCCGGACACGACACGGCCCAGCGTGGATTTCCCGCAGCCCGACTCCCCCACAATGCCGATGACTTCACCCGGCTGCACGTCCAGGTCCACGCCGGCCACGGCATGCACCACTTGCGTCTTCAAGCCCGCGCCCAGCAGGTTGGCGATGCGGCCGGCCAGGTCCACGGGCTGCACAAAGCGCAGCGCTACGTCGCGCAGGGACAGGATGGGGGTGGCGGCGTCGCGTTGTGCTTCGCTCATTTGGGGTCTGGGTCTCCGGCATGCCAGCAGCGCACCCATTGCGCCGGGCGAACTTCAACGGGCTGCGGTTCGATCAGACAGGCGTCGGTAGCGCGCGGACAGCGCCCCCGGAACGCACAGCCTTGCGGCAGGTTCAACAGCGAGGGGGTCATGCCAGGAATCGGCACCAACGGCTTGCCACGCGATTCCGGCGTGGGGATGGATGCGATCAAGCCATGCGTGTACGGATGCATGGGATGCGTGATGACGTCGTGCGTGCTGCCCGTTTCCACGACGCGCCCCGCGTACATTACGGACACGCGGTCCGCCAGGCCGGCCACCACCGCCAGGTCGTGCGTAATCCAGATCAGGCCGGTGCCGGTCTCGCGGCACAGCTTCTGCACTTCAAAAAGAATCTGCCCCTGAATGGTGACGTCCAGCGCGGTGGTGGGCTCGTCGGCGATGATCAGGCGCGGGGAATTAAGCAGCGCGATGGCAATCGCGACACGCTGGCGCATGCCGCCCGACAACTGATGCGGATAGGCGCGCAGGCGCTCTTGCGGCGACGGAATGCCCACCATCGTCAGCGTCTGCAAGGCCCGCGCGCGCGCCTGCTCGCGCGACACGTTGTGATGCGCGCGCACGGCCTCGATCATTTGCGTATCCACGCGCAGAACAGGGTTCAGCGTCATCATCGGGTCTTGGAAGATCATCGCGATCTCTTCGCCGCGCAGTTGACGCCAGCGCGCGGGCGTCGCGCCGCGCAGGTCTTCCCCATTCAGGCGCAGGTGGCCTTCAACGATGCGGCCGGGCTCATCCAGCAGGCCCATCAACGAGAAGCCCGTGATGCTCTTGCCCGATCCCGATTCGCCGACCAGCCCCAGGATCTCACCTTCAGCCAAGGTCAGGTCCACGCCGTCAACGGCTTTCACCACGCCATTGCGCGTGAAGAAATGCGTTTTAAGTCCCTGGACCTCAAGTACAGGCCGGGCCACGGCCAGGGGCGATTGCACGGCGTTTGTCTGCATCGCGTTCGCCCTTAATTTGCGTGACGCGGGTTAAGCACGTCGCGCAGGTGGTCGCCCACCAGGTTGATGGCGATGATGGCCAGCGCCAGCGCGATGCCGGGAAAAAACGATATCCAGTACTGGCCGGACAACAGGTATTCAAAGCCGTTATAGATCAGCATGCCCAACGACGGCTCGGTCACCGGCACGCCAACGCCCAGGAACGACAACGTGGCTTCCAGCGCGATGGCGTGCGCCAGGTCGATGGTGGCGATGACGATCAGGGGAGGCATGCAGTTGGGCAGCACATGGCGAAACAGCACGCGGCCCCACGACAAGGACATGCAGCGCGCCGCTTCCACATATTCCTTGCCGCGTTCCACCAGCGCCGCGCCGCGCGCGGCGCGCGCGAAGTACGCCCACTGCACAACAATCAGCGCGATGATCACCTTATCCACACCCTTGCCCAGAATCGCCAACAGCATCAGCGCAACGAGGATGGCGGGGAAGGACAACTGGATATCCACAATCCGCATGAGCAACGCATCGATGCGGCCGCCAAAATAGGCGGCGATCAGGCCCACCGTCGCACCGATGCCAAACGCTGCCAGCACCGAGATCGTGGCCACCATCAAGCTTGTGCGCATGCCGTACAGGATGGCCGACAGCAAGTCTCGCGCTTGGCCATCCGTGCCCAGCCAGTGATGCATGGACCCGTCACTGCTTTCGCTGCCGGGCTTGAGCTTGGAATCCATGATGTCCAGCGATGCCAGGTCGTACGGGTTCTGCGGCGCGATCCACGGTGCCAACACCGCCGCGCCGACGATGACCAGCAGCATCACCAGGCCCAGGGTGGCAAGCTTGCTGGCGAAAAAATCAGAGACGAAGCGGCGCCAGGGCGTTTGTTCTTTTTTGGCAGCGATGGGCACGGCGGGGCTGGCGGGGCTGACGGGACTATTCATCGGCGGCTATCCAAGCGTACGCGGGGGTCCAGCACCGTGTAGATGATGTCCACCACCAGGTTCAACATGACCAGAAAGAACACGATCAAGAGCAGGTAGGCCACGACCACGGGGCGGTCCAGGTTGATGATGGAATCGATCAGCAGCTTGCCCATGCCGGGCCACGAAAAGACCGTTTCGGTGACCACGGCAAACGCCATCACCTGGCCAAATTCCAGGCCCGCGACGGTCACGACGGGGATCAGGATGTTCTTTAACAGATGCACGCCCAGCACGCGTTTTTCCGACAGGCCCTTGGCGCGCGCGAACTTGATGTAGTCCATCGGCAGCGCTTCGCGCGTGGCGGCCCGCGTCACGCGGATGATCATGGCGCACTTGGCGATGGCGATCGTTGCGGCGGGCAGCGCCAGGCTCATCCACCCGCTTAAGGTCAACACGCTGAGCTGCAACGAGCCGATGCTGACGGTCTTGCCGCGCCCACCCGCAGGCACCCACCCCAGCATCACGGCGAACACCATGATGAGCATCAGGCCGACCCAGAAGTTGGGCAAGGAAAAGCCCAGCACCGATCCCGTCATGATGGCGCGCGAGCCGGGCGCTTGCGGCTTCAAGCCCGCCAGGATGCCCAGCGGCACGCCGATCAGCACGGACAGCAGCATGGCCACACAGGCCAATTCCACGGTGGCCGGCATGCGCTCAAGGATGAGGTGCATGGCGGGCTCGCCCGTCAGGAAGCTGTTGCCGAAATCGCCGCGCACCGCCTGGCCCATGAAGATCAGATATTGCCGCCACAGCGGCAGATCCAAACCCAGCGATGCGCTGATGGCGGCGCGCTGCGCCTCGGTGGCTTCCGGGCTGGCCAGCATCGAGACCGGATCGCCCACCATGTAGATGCCCGCAAAGACCAACGCCGACATGACCAGCATGACGACGATGGTTTGCAGCAGTCTTCTTACGATTGTTGCCAGCACTGGAGACCGCCCGCGTTGCGCGTTACTTCTTCAGGGTTGCGAACTGCGCAAGCGTGACCTGGTCGGGGCGGCCCTGGTAGCGGATGTCGCCCTTCATCGCCCATACCGACAGTTCAAAGTGCACCGGCAGCATGGCGTAATCGTCCATGGCCATGTTGCTGGCCTTGGACAGCAACTCGGCGCGCTTGGCATCATCCATGGTGGAAGACGCTTCCTTGCCCAGCTCGTCCATCTTGGGATTGGAATAGCGGCTGCGGTTGGTCGTGCCCAGACCCGCTTCCGGGTTGCGCGTGACCAGCAAGGACGTCAGCGCGTTGGACATTTCACCGCTGGTCACGGACCACCCTGCCAGATACGCCGAGAACTGATAGCTGTCGCGATTCTTGAAGAACACCGGCGGCGCCATCGCGTCCACGCTGGTCTTCACGCCGATGCGCGTCCACATCGATGCGATGGCTTGCGCCACCTTCGAATCGTTCACGTAGCGGCCCGACGGCGACCCCAGCGTGATCGAAAAGCCGTTGGGATAACCGGCTTCCTTAAGCAGGGCCTTGGCCTTTTCCACATCGGCCTTGGGTGCCTTCGAATGCTCTTTGCTGGAGCCGAACATGGGGTAGGGCAGCAGGTTGCCGGCGGGCAGCGCCACGCCCCCCATCACGCGTTCCACCAGGGCATCGCGATTGATGGCCAGCGACAGCGCTTCACGCACGCGCTTGTCCTTCATGGGGTTCTTATCGGTGCCCTGGATACCGGGTGACGGCTCGGCGTACTGGTCCAGCGCCACGTACACGACGCGCACCGACGGCGTCTCTTCCACAAAGAGCTTTTTGTCCGCCTTGAGCTTGGGCAGATCGTCGGTGGGGGGGTCCTCGATCATGTCGACGTCGCCGGCAAGCAATGCGGCCACGCGCGCGGCGGCATTGCTGATCGGGCGATACACCACACGGTCCCACTCGGGCTTCTTGCCCCAGTAATTCTCATTGCGCGCCAGCACGAATTCGGCGCCGCGTTTCCATGACACGAACTTGTACGGACCCGTGCCCACCAGGCCATCGCCGCTATTCAATTCGGTGGTGGTCTTGCCTTCAGCCGCCGGGCCCGACGCGGCCTTTTTCGACATGATGGGCAACTGCGCAAGGTTCACCAGCAGGTTGGGCGCGACTTCCTTCGTGGTGATGCGTACGGTCATGGGATCGACCGCTTCGGTCTTCGCCACCGAGCCAAGATACAGCGTGAAGGGCGAGGGGCTGTTGGGTACTTTGGGGACTCGGTCGTAGGTAAATACGACGTCTTCCGCGGTGAACGGCGTGCCGTCCGAAAACTTGACGTTGGGACGCAGCTTGAACGTCCATACCTTGCCGTCAACCGTCCACGATTCGGCCAACGCGGCCTTCGGTTTCAACTGGGCGTCGGTAGCAACCAGGGTGTCGAAGATGGTTTGGGAGATTTGCGTGTTGGGCGTCAACGCGTGGTACTGCGGATCCATCGATGAGGGCTCGGTCTTCAAAGCGATCACCAGATCGCGAGCCATAGCGGAACTGAATGTGCCAAAGGCCAACATCACCGCGGCCGAGCCGCAGGCCAAGACACGCGAAAACCGAGATGCCATCGTGATCTCCCAGAGTTGTTTCGGGTTTTGAACCTCGGGGCCACATTAACCAGCAAACAAGGAGCCGCGCAACAGTTATATTCCCCTATTGTTCTCGCTTCCCCGCCTCTCAGATATGTCCGCTTACGCCCCTATTGCCGCCATTGCCACCGCCCCCGGAAGAGGTGGCATCGGCGTCGTGCGCGTTTCTGGTGCGGACCTGTCCGAATTGGTGCGGCGCATTTTCCAACGCGAACTCACGCCGCGCCACGCGCACTATCTGCCGTTCAAATCCATCGACGGCGAACTGCTGGACGAAGGCATCGCCCTCTACTTTCGCGCACCGCATTCCTATACCGGTGAAGACGTGCTTGAGCTGCAAGGCCACGGTGGCCCCGCCGTGTTGCGGCGCGTGCTGGAAAGCTGCCTGGCGGCCGGGCGCGACCTGGGCGTGCGCCTGGCCGAACCCGGTGAATTCACGCGTCGCGCCTTTCTGAACGACCGCATGGATCTGGCGCAGGCCGAAGCCGTGGCGGACCTGATCGATGCGTCTTCCGTGGCGGCCGCGCGAGGCGCCATGGCGTCGTTGTCCGGCGAATTTTCATCGCGCGTGAACGACCTGTCCGACCGCATCATTCACCTGCGCATGCTGGTCGAGGCGACGCTGGATTTCCCTGAAGAAGAAATCGACTTCCTTGAAAAGTATCAGGCGCGTCCCACCTTGGACGCGCTGACGGCGGACCTGTCCAAACTGATCGCGCAAGCCCGCCAGGGCGTCATCCTGCGCGAGGGCCTGCATGTGGTGCTGGCCGGCCAACCCAACGTCGGTAAATCAAGCCTGCTCAACGCGCTGGCAGGCGACGACATCGCCATCGTCACCCCCATTGCGGGCACGACACGCGACAAAGTGGTGCAGGAAATCCATATCGACGGCGTGCCATTGCACATTGTGGACACGGCCGGATTGCGCGAAACCGAGGACACGGTTGAGAGCATCGGCATCGCGCGCACCTGGCAGGAAATCGAACGGGCTGACGTTATTTTGCATCTGCAGGATGCAACGCAGCCGGGCGATGAACTGGACGCGCAGATCACCGCGCGCCTGCCGCCCCGTACCCCGGTGTTGAAGGTGTTCAACAAGGTGGACCTGTTATCCACAGCGTTCACGCCGGGCGCGGGTGAACTGGGTATCTCAGCCAAGCGCGGGGCCGGCCTGGACGCGCTGCGCGCCGAACTCTTGAACATCGCAGGCTGGAACCCCGGCGCCGAATCACCCTGGCTGGCGCGCGAACGTCACCTGCACGCCTTGCAACAGGCGGCTGAACATTTGGAATTGGCCGGCGAACACGCGGGTCAGGACGACCGGGTGCTGGACCTGTTTGCGGAAGAGCTGCGGCTGGCGCATGAAAGCCTGACGAGCATCACCGGAAAATTCACCAGCGATGATTTGCTGGGCGAGATTTTCTCCCGCTTTTGCATCGGTAAGTAACCGGACAAGGGCCTGATTTGAAAGGCCATATAGCAGATCGCTTTCCCGATCTGCTCCTCGATGCGCGTCCCTACGCCTCGTCAAGAAAACAGGATCTACCTCACGCGCTTATCGGACTGTTCTTATTTACCGGGTCTGGCAGTTGCTTCTAAAAGTGGTCATCGCTAATTGACGCCATCGACGACTACCAAAGTGGGTCGTCCCCAAGAGCACGCCATGCCCTCACCATCTGACTTGCCCACAGCCACCATCTGGCGGTTACTCCAAGCCCGCGCCGCTGCCGCCGCGACAAAGCCGCTGGCAAGAGACCCTGCAACCATACCGGGACTGGTATGCAGGGTTACGAGGCCGGCTGGCGACGCCCTATGGGATGTTCAAGGCTCCCCTCACCATCCCGCTCTGGCTGGGCTGGCTGCTCATCAACGCATTTCCGGACAGCGTTGAAGCCTTCATCCAGTACAACGTGCCGTACACGCCGTTCCCCAAGGAAATCGATAAGTTGTGCGGCTTCGGTGAGAAGCGCAAGCCGGTGATCCGCGTAAACGGAGAACGCATTGATCCATGAAGTGCTGCCGGGCGTATGACAGACAAGGAAATCTGAGGTCCGACTGAACAAACTGAGCTTTTGCTCACGTTATCCATTCAGCTTTCTTTTCAATATTCCTTGCTAAATTTCACCTTTCGGCGTCACCTCTCGACGTCAGTTTTCGCCGCTACTTTCCACACCGCACGCTGCGCGCGCTCGTTGTTCGCCAGTGATTTCGCATACACCGACTCCGGCCGTATCCGATGTGCAATGACGTATCCCGTAATGCAGGCCAACATCAGCGGCAGCATCACTTCATAGCTCAGCGTCATCTCAAAAATCATCAGCGTCGACATCAGCGGCGCGGACGTGGTGGCGGCCAGCAACGCCCCCATGCCGACAACGGCATAGCTGGAAATTGCCGACACATCACCCGCCGGCAACAGCGCTTGCAACCCGCTCGCATACAGCGCACCCAAGGCCGCTCCCACAAACAGCGTCGGCGTGAACACGCCGCCGACCGCGCCCGACCCCACGCTGGCGCCCGTGGCCACTATCTTCATCAGCAAGATGGCCGCCACGGCCTGCCAGGCCCATTGCGTATGCAGCATGCTGTTGACCACGCTGTAACCATTGCCCCAGACCTGGGGGTTGACGACCGATAAGGCACCGACCACCAGTCCGCCCAATGCCATCCGGAGCCAGAGCGGGAAGGGCAGCCGCGAAAACGTGGCGCGCGACAGATCCAGAAATCGCAGGAATTGAGGCGCGACCAGGCCAGCGGCGACGCCCAGACCCAGGTAATTGATCACTTCCCACCCCGACACAAATTCAAAATGCGGCATATGGAAGACAGCGTCGTAGTGCAGGATCTGGCGCGTGACGATGTTGGCCACCACTGACGACACCACAAGCGGCACCAGCGTGGCGGACGAAATTACGCCAAAGACGATCTCGGATATGAACAAGGCGCCCGCAATGGGCGCGTTATAGGCGGACGTGATGCCTGCCGTGGCCCCACAGGCGACCAATAGGCGCAGATGGCGGGGCGGCAGCAGCAGGAATCGGCCGGTCAGCGATGAAAACATGGCGGCCAGCTGGACCATCGGACCTTCGCGCCCGATCGACGCCCCGGAGCCGATTGAAAAAATGGACGACAGGCTGCGCGCGAGTGTCTGGCGCAGGCCAATGACGCCGCGGCCAATGGAAATGGCTTCCATATAGTCGGCTGCGCCCCGCTTTGGCAGCCACCGGGCAGCCATTTGCAGGACGAGACCGGCGACGGCGCCCCCCGCAGCGGGCAGCAGGAACCGTTGCCAAGGGTCCAGCCCCCGCGCCAGCGACACCATGCCGCGCGGAACCTCTTCGCCGCCCAGCAACATCTGCGTCCAGCCCAGCAGTTCGCGAAACACCACGGTTGCCAGGGCGCCGAACAGCCCCATCAGCGCCGCCGCGCACAAGGTGGCGGGCAGATTGTCGGCCACCAAGCGGGCCCTTAACCGGTAAACCAAGCCGTGTTTCGCCCTGGATTTCATGATGCTTTTTTCTATAGCCATCGCCGGATTTTACGGCGGAAGCTGCTCACTTTTTGTTCAGTCCCCTGTCAAGAAAGCGCCGGCGCGCCCCCTCGAATGCCCGGTCGCCCAAGTGCCTCAAAAGGCGATTTTGACCCCCTGCAAGAGCGAAAAACCCGGTAGGCAACGGCCGGTTTTTCGGGGTAAAAGTGCCGCTTTCCACCCCAATTCCCATGGCCGACCCTGTGGATAACTCCTAAGTAGCCAGGTTGTGCACATTGTGTGGAGGCAAGTTGAACAAGGTGGTGTTTTTGGGGGTGGCCGAAATGTTGTCCAACTTCAACTTTTTTCCCACACAGAGTTCTTGCACAGGCAAAAACCGCTGCAAGCTGATGAAAAGAATGAGGTTTTCAAGGTTAAGGTAGTTATCCACAGGCCTTATTAATCATTAGTCTTTATATAAAGAGAAATAAAGGAAAAGCCAAACATGCTTTCCCATTCCGCCCAGCCACTCCCCCCCGGACTCCGTCCATGCGCATCCTTCTGATAGAAGACGAAGCCGAACTTGCTCGCTGGCTTTCAAGAAGCCTGGCTCGACACGCAGGCTTTGTCGTCGAATGGGCTGACGACGGATTGGTCGCCGAAAGACGGTTGGCAATCGAAGAATTCGATGCGGTCGTCCTGGATCTGGGACTTCCCGGTATGGACGGCCATGCCTTGCTGGCAAAAATTCGCGCGCGAGACGATCGAACGCCGGTGTTGGTCTTGACCGCGCGCGATTCCTTGGCCGAAAAAATTGGAACGCTGCATCTGGGTGCAGACGATTTCCTGCCGAAACCGTTTGTTGTGGAAGAGTTGGAAGCGCGTTTGATCGCACTGATTCGGCGCAGCCGGGGACGCGAACACCCGCGTCTGTCTCTGGGAAACCTGGTTTTTGAGACTGCGGCTCAAAAATTCATGGTCTCGGGACAGACTTTGCAGTTATCCCCACGTGAACATGCCGTACTTCGGGTGTTGATTCAGAAAAGTGGCGAGCCCATCAACAAGCAGCAAATTCTTGACCGCATCGTGACGGACGATGCGGACATCAACCTGGAAGCCATCGAAGTGCTGGTACACCGCCTGCGCAAGAAATTGGCGGATACCGGTGTGCAGATCGTGACCATGCGGGGCATGGGCTACTGCCTGGAGAACCTTGTTGACAACTAGAAATCCGAGAAAAACGGGTTTTTTCGCGGGAAAAAAACGTAATCGCACCCTGAAAACGCAGTTGCTCTGGTGGCTTATCCCCACGTTGGTCCTGGTGATGATGGGCGCGCTGTGGCTGTCGAACCATCAACTGCGCAACCAGGTCGACATTGCCTATGACCGATCGCTGGCTGGCGCGCTTCGCGCGATTGACCACAACATATCCACAGCCAGCGGTGGATTAGCCATGGAACAGCCTTACCTGATGCTTGAATTTTTTGAGCTGACGGCCAATGGCAGCGTTTTCTATCGCGTGGCAACCGAAGACGGGCTGGCCGAAATCGGGCATCCCGGCTTGCCGTTGCCCGAGCAGCCGCTGGAATCGGGCGAACCGCGTTTTTTTTACGCGACCTACCAGGGCGCCCCGGTGCGCGTCGCCGCGCTGGCCCGGCCGATGGATCCGCCCCTGTATGCAAACAAAGGGGGACGGGTAATCGTGCAGGTGGCCGAGGGGCTGGAAAGCCGCCAGGCGTTCATGCACCAGGTGCTGTTGCGCTCGGTGGAACGGGACCTGGCCGTGATTCTGATCAGCGTTCTGGTCATCATCCTGGGGGTTTTCATGGCGCTGCGCCCCTTGGTTCGACTAAGGCAGGAGGTGGAAGGGCGTTCTGGAGACGATTTAAGCCCCGTCAGCGCATCCGAGATGCCGGGTGAGGTCCTGCCCCTGGTTTCGGCTGTAAACCTCCACATGGCCCGTTTTGCGGCCCAGGCGAGGGTGCAGAGCCAGTTCCTTGACGACGCCTCGCACCAATTGCGCACGCCCTTGTCGGTTTTGCGTACCCAAACGGCCTATGCCCTGCGCGAAACAGACCCCCAGGAGGTCCGTACAGCCCTTCTGGCGATGCAGGAGGGCCTGGACAGGGCCGTGCGCGCCACCAACCAAATGCTCGCCCTGGCGCGCGCTAAGGACGCTTCCGTGGCCGAAGGGGGGTTTACTGCGGAACCGGTGGATCTGGTCGAGCTGGCCGACGCCGTCATCCGAAGCCTGCTGCCCGCCGCGCGAGCGCGTCAGCTGGACATCGGGCTGGAAGCGGAAAGTCGGCCGGTATGCGTCAGCGGCGCGGAGTGGCTACTGCGCGAGGCCGTCACGAACCTGGTCGATAACGCCATCCGCTATGCGCGGCCGGCCGGCGAGGTCACCGTGACGGTGCACGTGGAAGGGAGCCAAGCGCGTCTGGCCGTCGAGGACGACGGCCCGGGGATGTCCGCGGACGACATCGCGCGCGCCTGCGTGCGTTTTCGCCGGGGTGCGGCAGGCAAGAACACGTCGGGGGCGGGCCTGGGCTTGGCCATTGTGGGCACCATTGCCGGAATACTGGGCGCCACCCTCGTCCTGGAAAACCGCAAGCCCTTGCCGGGCTTGCGTGCGGCCCTGGTGTTTTCCCTGGCGCCCGCCCGCAACCGCGATCCCGATGCTGCGCCGCGTCACGAAATCGCGCGAAATTGAAAGGGTTTGGAAAGCTTCGATTTTGTACGGTAGGGTTCGCTGGGCCCATGCAGGCAAGGCATCGCCGGCCTGGCGGCATCAGCCATACCTAGACCTATAAAACCTGGAGAAGAGACAAATGCAGACCAGCCTGAAGCTGCGCCTGGCCGCCGTGGCCGCACTTGGCGCGATGACCCTGTCCCTGGGCGCCGCCCACGCCGCCGACGAGCCGCGCCGCCCCGAATGCATCGCACCGGCCCAGCCGGGCGGCGGCTTTGACCTGACCTGCCGCCTGGCGACCGAGGGCTTGAAGCAAAGCGGCGCGATCAAGAACACGATGCGTATCGTCTACATGCCGGGCGGCATCGGCGCGGTGGCCTACAACAACATCGTGGCGCAGCACCCCAATGAACCCGGCACCATCGTCGCGTTCTCCGGGGGTTCGCTGCTGAACCTGGCGCAGGGCAAGTTTGGCAAGTACAACGTCGACGACGTGCGCTGGCTGGCGGCCATCGGCACCGACTACGGCGTGGCTGTGGTGCGCAACGATTCTCCGTATACGGACCTGAAAAGCCTGATGGACGCGTTCAAGCAGGATCCCACCAAGATCGTGCTGGGCGCCGGCGGCACGGTGGGCAGCCAGGACTGGATGAAGGCGGCGTTGACCGCCAAGGCGGCGGGCGTGGACTTCAAGAAGATGCGCTTCGTCGCATTCGAAGGCGGCGGCGAAGCGGTCACCGCGCTGCGTGGCGGGCATATCCAGGCGTACATGGGCGACGCGGCCGAAGCGTTCACCATGCTGGAAGGCGGCGCACCGATCCGCGTGCTGGCCGTGTTCAACGACCAGCGCCTGCCCGGCAAGTTGGGCACGGTGCCCACGGCCAAGGAACAGGGCTACGACATCGTCTGGCCCATCATCCGGGGCTTCTACGTGGGTCCGAAGGTGTCCGACAGCGACTATCAGTTCTGGGTCGACGCGTTCAACAAGGCGACTGCCTCGCCTGAGTTTGACAAGCTGCGCCAGCAACAGGGCCTGTTCCCCTTCAACAAGACCGGGCCCGACCTGGATGCCTACGTTAAGAGCCAGGTCAAGGTCTATGGCGAACTGGCGGATTCGTTCGGCCTGATCAAGAAGTAAGCCGGCCGCAAGGCCTTCCCACCGATCGCGCCTTGCCGGCGCCCCCGCGCCGCCGCGTTTGTCGGTGGCGCGCGGGGGCGGCTGCGTCCGCGCATTCATTCACAACGGAAAGTGGATCATGAACGATCGAATCCTGGGCATCGGCGCACTGGCGCTGGCCGCCTTCATGACATCAGCCGGATGGGGCATCGAAGCCCCATTCGCCTACGAACCGGTCGGCCCGCGCGCCTTTCCCCTGTTGGTGGCGGCCATGATCGGCCTGTGTGGCCTCTGGCTGATCTACAAGGGCGGCCACCCCGTTGAATCAAACCCGCCGGGCGCCAACGGGCGCATCGCGCTGATGATGGCGTTTACGGTCGCCTACGCGTTCCTGTTCCAGTGGCTGGGATTCATCGTCGCGACCACCCTGATGACGATCTTCGTCGGCCGCCTGTTTGCCGGCAGCTGGATCAAATGCGCCATCGGCGGCATCGTCATGAGTCTTCTCTTTTTTGTGTTGTTCGACAAAGTGCTGGACGTCGTCCTGCCGGGCGGCTTGCTGGAGACCCTGCTATGAGCAGCATTCTTGATCATCTTTCGATCGGATTCGGCGTTGCGTTTTCGCTGACCAACATTTTGGTTGCCATGATCGGTTCGTTCATCGGCACCCTGGTGGGCGTGCTGCCCGGCCTGGGGCCCGTCAACGGCGTGGCGATGCTGATTCCCATCGCGTTCGCGATGAACCTGCCGCCGGAAACCGCGTTGATCCTCTTGGCCGCGGTGTACGTGGGTGCGGAGTATGGCGGCCGTATCACGGCAATTTTGCTGAACGTACCGGGCGAGGCAAGCGCCATCATGACGACGCTTGATGGTTACCCGCTGGCGCGACAAGGCATGGCCAACGTGGCGTTGTCGCTGTCGGCATGGTCGGCGTTTTTCGGCGCCATCGTGTCGGTGGTGGGCATCATCCTGCTGGCGCCGTTGTTGGCCAAATGGGCGTTGGCGTTCGGGCCGGCCGAGTACTTCGTGCTGATGATCTTCGCCTTCTGTTGTCTGACCAGCTTGCTGGGAAAACAGCCGGTCAAAGGCGTGCTGGCGGCGATGATCGGCCTGTCGATTTCGGTGGTCGGCGTGGATGCGAACTCGGGCGTATATCGCTACACGTTTGAATCGGTGCACTTGGCTGACGGTATTGATTTCGTGGTGGTGGTTATTGCGTTGTTCGCGGTCAGCGAGATGCTGGAAATGTTGGAAAAGGTGATGGCTGGGCATAGCGTCGAGGTCACGCCCAGTGGGCGCAAGCTTTTCAATCTGAAAGAGCTGGCGTTCACGTGGTGGAGCGTGGTGCGCAGTGCGCTGGTGGGCTTCGGCGTGGGGGTGTTGCCGGGGGCGGGCGCAAGCGTGGCCGCGGCGGTCGCGTATTCGCAAGAAAAACGCATCATCGAAGCCAAGGATCCCGATGCCAAGTTCGGCAAGGGCGACATGCGCGGCTTGGTCGCGCCGGAGGCGGCCGCCACCGCATCAGCGATCGGTTCTTTTGTGCCGATGCTGACGCTGGGCGTGCCCGGGTCGGGCACGACGGCGGTCATGATGGGGGCGCTGACGCTCTACAACATCACGCCGGGGCCGGTGCTGTTCGATACCAAGCCCGAACTCGTGTGGGGCCTGATCGCGTCGTTGTTCGTGGCAAACGTGCTGCTCTTCGTCATGAATGTGCCGCTGGTGCGCCTGTTCTCGAAGGTACTGTCGGTGCCGGGGTGGCTGATGGTGCCGGGCATTTTGTGCATCAGCTATATCGGCGTCTATGCCATCAACGCCGGCACGTTCGACTTGCTGCTCGTGGCTGGCATCGGCGCGCTGGGATACTTCCTGCGCAAGTTTGGCGTGCCGATGGCGCCGCTGGTGCTGGGCGTCGTGCTGGGCAACATGATGGAACAGAACCTGCGCCGTGCCTTGTCGATGACCGATGGCGATGTGCGAGTGTTGTTCGCCAGTCCAGTGTCGATGTCGATGTGGGCGGCGGCGGTTGCGGTCGTCGTAGTTCCGCAGGTTCTTCGCCGCGTGCGGCGTGCGCGAAAAGCGGCGGAGAACGCGGCTTGACGTAGGCAACAGGGGCGCTTTTAAGCGCCCCTGTTGTTTGATTTATGAATATGAGTAATCGCTCATATTCCGGTGCTTTGGTTTTTGTTTTGGTTTTGGTTTTGGTTTGGCCTCTGGCTAGACTTGCGCCAATCGTTCCAAGGCGGCGTCCAAGGTCGCGTCTTTCTTTGCAAAGCAGAAACGGACGATATGGTGGTTGGATTCCGCCGCGTCGGGTTGGCGATAGAAAGCCGAAACGGGAATCACGGTCACGCCGTGGTTGACGGTCAGGTCGCGGGCGAAGTCGGCTTCGTTCTGCTTGGAAATCTGGCTGTAGTCCGCCAGCAAAAAGAACGTGCCCGGGCTGGGCAACGGCCGGAAACGCGTCTTGGCCAGGCCTTCCGACAAACGATCGCGCTTGGCTTGGTAGAACGCCGGCAGATCCAGATAAGGCTTGGGATCACGCATGAACTCGGCCAGCGCGAACTGCATCGGCGAGGGCACCGTGAACACCATGAATTGATGCACCTTGCGCAGTTCGGCGCTAAGTTGGCGCGGCGCGCAGCAGTAGCCGATTTTCCAGCCGGTGGTGTGATAAGTCTTACCGAAAGAAGAAATCACGAATGCGTGTTCGGCCAGCAACGGACGACGCGCGACGCTGGCGTGCGGCTTGCCGTCAAACACGATGTGTTCGTAGACCTCGTCTGACACCAGCAAAACGCCGGTGTCCCGAACGATGGCTTCCAGCGCATCCAGGTCGCTGTCATCGAGCACGGCGCCCGTGGGGTTGTGCGGAAAGTTCAGCATCAACAGGCGCGTCTTGGACGTGATGGCGTCACGCACGCGCTGCCAATCGATGCGGTAGTAGGGGTCGGCTTCGGTGGGCGCGCGCAGCGGCACCGGTACCGCGGTGCCGCCGGCCAGACGGATCGCGGGCAGGTACGAGTCATAGCAGGGCTCGATGACCACCACTTCGTCGCCGCTGCCGACGGCGGCCAGCACGGTGGCCATGAGGGCTTCGGTGGCGCCGCTGGTCACCGTGATCTCGGTTTCCGGGTCGTAGGCGTGGCCATACAGGGCCTGGGTCTTTGCCGCGATGGCTTCGCGCAAGGGCGCCACGCCGGGCATGTACGGATACTGGTTATGCCCGTTCGCCATGGCCTGCGTGACCAGCGCGCACAGCGCTGGGTCGGGATCAAAGTCGGGAAAGCCCTGACCCAGGTTGATGGCCTTGTGCTCGATGGCCAGGCGGCTCATGACGGTGAAGATGGTGGTGCCAACGTCGGGAAGTTTGGATCGGATCATGGTGGATGCGAGGGAATGCGCGATGGGCGAAGAGAGTTTTCGTAAGTATCCCACTAACTCATAATTCGTTTTTTTCGCAATGAGCGAAAGCGATAAACGTGGATGGGATCGTGCGGCGGAACATGTTGTTGAGGGTGGCGGGGGGATTGTCGATTGCGTCGGTGGGCGCGCTGTTGGCGGTGTGGGCGCATATGCCCTTGCCTTGGATGCTGGGCGCCTTGCTGGCGACGGCTGCAACGCGCATTGCCGGCGTGGGAACCGCCTGCCCGCGCCCGGCGCGCAATGGGGGCCAGTGGGTGATCGGCACGTCGCTGGGTTTGTATTTCACGCCGCAGGTGGTGGAACACATCGGCAGCAACGCCGGCCCCATCATCGTCGGCATGGTGTTCGCCCTGGGGCTGGCGTTCATGGGTACCGCGATGCTTCGCCGCTATACGGATGCCGACTTTAAGACTGCCTGGTTTGCATCGGCCATCGGCGGGGCCAGCGAAATGGCCAGCCTGGCGGAACGCCACGGCGCGCGCATTGACCGCGTTGCCACAGCTCATAGCGTGCGCGTCCTGCTGGTGGTGATAACGGTGCCGTTTATCTTCCAGTGGTGGGGCGTGGCCGGCCTGGATCCGACGGTGCCTGGACCCCAGAGGGTGCACGGCTCGGGCCTGGCCGCATTGGTGCTGCTGACGTGCCTGGGCGGGCTGGCATTCATGAAGCTGCGCTTGCCAAATCCGTGGGTGCTGGGGCCCATGGTGGTGGCAATGCTGTTAACTGTTTTCGGCATTGAACTGTCCGCGCTGCCCGACTACGTGCCCAAGGCGGGACAGCTGCTGATCGGCTGGTCGCTGGGAGACCGTTACCGCCCGGATTTCTTTCGCGCGGCGCCGCGTTTTATTGCGGTGGTGGCCGCCTTCACGCTGGGCGCCCTGGTGCTGGCTTTTGGTTTGGGCGCACTGCTGTCGTATTGGTCGGCAGCCCCGGCCCCGACGCTGATATTGGGGACGACGCCGGGGGGCATTGCTGAAATGGCCATCACGGCCAAGGTGCTGCAACTAGGCGTGCCGGTGGTCACCGCGTTTCACGTTACGCGCATGGTTTTCGTCGTGACTGTGACGGGGCCGATTTACGCCGTTCTTGCGCGGCGGCAAGCCTAATTCCGCAGTGCGGGCCTTGGGCCGAGTCTGAAAAATGCGACATTGGGGTAAACAACAATATGAGTCGCCGATGCCGGATGAGTATGCTGATTCCGCAGTTGATTCAAGCAGCGCGCGGACTCGTTCTGTTGCTTGGCGACGAGCGAGAACACAGCGGCAACGCAGGGTTTTATACCGGTCGTTCAGTTCTCACGGCGTCCCCCTTGATTCATTGCATTTCAAGTTAATTACAGGACGCTAGAGAAAATGGCTCAGAAGGGCAAAGTTAAGTGGTTCAACGCTGACAAGGGTTATGGCTTCATCACCCCGGATGTTGGCGGAACCGAAGTTTTCGCACACTTTTCCGCCATCCAGGGCCGCGGCTATCGCAGCCTGAACGAAGGGCAGGAAGTCGAATTCGAAGTTAAGGATGGTCCGAAAGGACCTCAAGCGGCCGAAATTCGCCCGCTCTAAATCGGGAAATCCCTTTTCCCGTCTGCCAGGTCCAAACCTGGCTACAACGCCCCAAGATCTCCGGATCTGGGGCGTTGTTTCATTTGTGCGGCCTTATGGTCAGCAACGCCTGTGGGTCAGCGATAGCTTGATGTTAGTGTCCACTAACATGTTCTCAAACCTTGGATAACTCTGTGGATAATTATTTTTGAGCATCGAGGTTTGGGTGCTCATTAATGAAGCACCGTGCTCGGCATATACGGGGTTTTGCACAGATTTTTGGTTTTTACCATTTACTCGATGGCGCCGGCCAAGCAAGGCTCAAATGGCGGCCTGCCATGCCCTCGTATCAGAAGAAAACCAGCATTTCCCCAGGGAAAATGGGCGCTTGGCGGCACTTTTCAATGGGGCCGTCTTTCGGATGGGGCCGCCGTCGGTGAGGGGTTTAGCGGCCGTTTAGACCGGCCTTTTTTTCATTTCGGCGCGGTTGTTCACAAAGATATCCCCATCCCGGTTATGCACAGATTCTTGCCCGAAAGCCGCCGAAATAGCCTGCTCAGCCTGTGGATAGAATTGGGGATAGGAACGCGGGCCGGCCCGTTTTGGCATCGCGTCCAGCCCGCCAGATTGTGCTTTCGCTGTTCGCTGTGGGAGTTTTCTGCCCAGGCCGCGTCAATCGCGAAACAGGTTCTCTCCAAGTGCGGAAGAACTCTGCGAAGCCGGCCGAGCGAGTTTTCCACAGGGTTCACATGAAACCGCCGCCTCTCCTCCAAATGGATGATGGCGCACGGCGTTTCCGCCGGGCAAGATACTTGTGCAATCAATAATTGCTGCGCCCGTGCTTGCGGAAAATACGCGTGACAAAAACGGTAAGTCTGCACAAGTTTGTGGATAAACCGTGCGCGAGTTTTCGTCGCAATTTGACTTGCCGCTGCGGATCTAGTTCCCAGCAATGGCGATCGCTTCAAATTAAAAGTTGGCAGGACTTGTGGGCGGTATTGCGTGCGGATTGGCATCTTATCCACAAAGTTGTCCACGTGAAAAATAGCGTTCGCTTGGGTTTGGCTTAATGCCAGATTACTCGCGCGTCTGACGGGGAATTCCTCTGATTTGAAGCGGGTTCTCCTATGAAGCCCGCTCTAGTAATTTAAATGCCAATGCTGATGTTGCCGTCGCGGACTGGCTGGTTTGAATCACGGTAAGGCCGCTTGGTTGTCGTCGGCCCAACAAGTTATCCCCAAAGTTGTTCCACGTGAATTCGCCTGCGGTTATTAGGTCTTCAGCTCGCCGGTTGTCGATAAGTCGTTCGTCTGGGTTTCGGGAATGGAGTCGACTTACTCACATGACGGTGTGCATAACCTGGAGCCATTAGGTGGCCTCCGTCTGATTGGCTCGTTCTCGGAAGTTCGACGCTGGCGCGACTGTGAGAGTTCAAATTCGGGAGCAGTACATAAATGCTCTGTCGGGCTTCTTGCGTGGTGATGCAAGCGGTGATATTTCCTGGGCTCAATTTTTGCTGTACAGAAAAGTTTGCCTTCGCACTCCCCGTGGTCTCGTCGGTGGACGGTTTCCCTAAATAAAAAAATAACGGCTTGTTCTGGGTAAGGGGTAGGGTAGGGGGTAAAAAACGCTTTTTTTTTAGGTATGGGCGTTGCGTTTTCTTTGCAGTTAATTGGCTGAGTCATCGCGCGCTCGAGGCCAATCAGGTCGATGCACCGTCGCAAGTCTGGATAGACCTCGGCCTACACGCGAGGATGTTCCACGTGAAACACCCGCGCTATGGCGATTACGCGACAAGGAGGGGGGTGTTTCACGTGGAACAAATACCCCAGGCGTTATTGAAGAGATTGTGGTCCTTTCCCCCTCGGGCGCTCAACCGATGTTTCACGTGAAACGTCGCCCGCTACTACTCTATCGGACCGTGGATACAGGGCAACCATTCCACGGAAAAGGAGTCGCTGTCTTTTCTGCCCACTACGTTCGGCATGGTTCGATGTTTCACGTGAAACATCGCGGACGCCCGGTTGTTCCACGTGAAACATCGGGGTGGGTTCAGGATCAAGGGCGAGGAACCTCCACGCCGACCCCCCGTCAGCTTGCCAGCGTGCTTTTCGTTCTTCACATTCGGCGATATGTTCCACGTGAAACATTGAACGGGACGCCGGCACTTGCCGACATATTCGTCGATCGCGCCTCACCGCGCGTTGTCAATAACAGACGCCGCAGCTGCAACAGCACGCTCAATCTGAGTGCCGGAATGTTTCACGTGAAACATGCAATCCCTGCCTCTATAATGAGCACCGAACGCCTTCTTATCTTTCCTTCCCATCATGGACTATCCCCGCGAATTCGATGTCATCGTCGTTGGTGGCGGCCACGCCGGCACTGAAGCGGCACTGGCTGCTGCCCGCGCTGGCGCGCGCACGTTGCTGTTGACGCACAACATCGAAACCCTAGGCCAAATGTCTTGCAATCCCTCCATTGGCGGGATTGGCAAGGGCCATCTGGTTAAAGAAGTCGACGCCCTGGGTGGCGCGATGGCTTTGGCCACGGACGAAGCGGGGATTCAATTCCGCATTCTCAACGGCTCGAAGGGGCCGGCTGTGCGCGCCACGCGCGCCCAGGCCGACCGAGTCCTGTACCGTCAAGCGATCCGGGGCCGCCTGGAGAATCAGCCGAATCTCTGGCTGTTCCAGCAAGCGGTGGAAGACCTGATGGTGGAAGGGGACCGTGTCGTTGGCGCTGTGACGCAGGTCGGCCTGAAGTTTCGTGCAAAGACCGTCGTCCTGACGGCCGGTACCTTTCTGAACGGCCTGATTCACGTGGGACTGCAAAACTATTCGGGCGGCCGGGCGGGTGATCCTCCCGCCATTTCCCTGGGCCAGCGACTGAAAGAACTGAAGCTGCCGCAGGGGCGCCTGAAGACCGGAACGCCCCCGCGCATCGACGGGCGGACCATCAACACCAGCATCCTGGAAGAGCAACCCGGTGACCTGGACCCGGTCCCCGTGTTCTCTTACATGGGCAATGTGTCCATGCACCCCCGCCAGCTTCCCTGCTGGATTACGCATACCAACGCGCGTACCCACGACATCATCCGCGGTGGCCTGGACCGTTCCCCGATGTACAGCGGCGTCATCGAAGGGGTGGGCCCGCGATACTGCCCGTCCATCGAAGACAAGATCCATCGTTTCGCCGACAAGGAATCGCACCAGGTCTTCCTGGAACCCGAAGGGTTGGATACGCACGAGGTCTATCCCAACGGCGTCTCCACCAGCCTGCCGTTCGATGTGCAGCTAGAGCTGATCCACTCTCTGCGGGGGCTGGAAAACGCGCACATCATGCGCCCGGGCTACGCGATCGAATACGACTACTTTGATCCACGTGGATTGAAGAGCACCCTTGAGACCAAAGCGATTGGCGGTCTGTTTTTCGCGGGTCAGATCAACGGTACGACTGGGTACGAAGAAGCTGCCGCGCAAGGCCTGCTGGCAGGCGTCAACGCCGCGCTGCTTTCCCTTGGCCGGGACCAGTGGACGCCGCGCCGCGACGAAGCCTATCTGGGTGTGCTGGTGGATGACCTGGTCACGCGCGGCGTGACCGAGCCTTATCGCATGTTCACCTCGCGTGCGGAATACCGGCTAAGCCTGCGCGAAGACAACGCCGACCTGCGTCTGACCGAAATCGGCCGACAGCTGGGTATTGTTGACGACGCCCGTTGGGACGCCTTCAACCGCAAGCGGGACGCTGTGGCGGCGGAAGTGGAACGGCTAAAGTCCTCGTGGGTAAATCCGCGAGTCATGCCGGTAGAGATTGCCGAGCCGTTGTTGGGCAAGGCAATTGAACGTGAGTACTCACTAGCTGATCTGTTGAAGCGCCCGAATGTTTCCTATGAAGCATTGATGGCCGTGCAAAACGCCGACGGCTCATTGTTGGCCGGCCCCGGCGTGGTCGCTGACGACATCCTGGCCGAACAGGTCGAAATCCAGGTGAAGTACGCCGGCTACATCGCGCGGCAGCAAGATGAAGTCCAGAAGCAGATCTCGCACGAGCTGCAGCCCATTCCGGCGGACGTCGATTACGACGCCGTGACCAGCCTGTCGTTCGAAGTGCGCCAGAAGCTCAAGACGCATCGCCCCGAAACCGTCGGCCAGGCCGCGCGTATCTCGGGCGTGACCCCGGCCGCGATCTCGCTGCTGCTCATACACCTGAAGCGCCTGCACTACGGCTCGCGCAAGCAAGCCGCATGACCGCCCACACCGATCAGGCCGGCGCTGACATGGCCGGCCGCCTGTCTCGTGCGTGCGAGCAGCTGGGGCTGCCTGCCGATGCAGATCAGCAAGCCAAGCTGCTGAACTACATGGCGCAGATGCAGCGCTGGAACCGCACGTACAACCTCACCGCCATCCGCGATCCGCAACAGATGTTGATCCAGCATCTGTTCGATAGCTTGTCGGCCGTGGCGCCGTTCCACAAGGCGCTGGGCGACGCGGGCATATCGGCCAAGGTCTACGACGTGGGATCGGGCGGCGGCTTGCCAGGCGTCGTTCTGGCCATCATGCAGCCGGCATGGTCGGTGACCTGCATCGACGCCGTTGAAAAGAAAACCGCATTCGTGCGTCAGATGAGCGGCGCGCTCAGCCTGCCGAATCTGCACGCACTGCATGCACGCATCGAAACGCTGGAGCCCGCCGAGTGTCACATCGTGACCTCGCGGGCCTTTGCGTCGCTGGACGATTTTGCGCAGCTTGCAGGTCGCCACGTGCGCAACGATGGTACCCTCGTCGCGATGAAGGGCAAGGTCCCCGAAGAAGAAATTCTTGCGCTGCACGCGCGCGGGGACTGGCAGGTCGATCACATTGAGCCGCTTCGCGTGCCGGAGCTGCAAGCAGAACGCTGCCTGATCTGGATGCGCCGCAATGAAGGGCGCGGCGAAGGACGCAGTCAAGGAACCCTATGAAGAACTTACCCCCCAGCACAGCCGCCCGCGTCTTCTGCATCGCCAATCAAAAGGGCGGTGTGGGCAAGACGACGACCGCCATCAATCTGGCGGCGGGCCTTGCCACGCACAATCAGCGCGTGCTGCTGGTGGACCTGGACCCGCAGGGCAATGCCACGATGGGCAGCGGCATCGATAAGAATGCGCTGGAATCGAATCTGTACCAAGTGCTGATTGGCGAGGCCACCATTGAACAGGCCCGCGTGAAGTCCGAATCCGGCGGCTATGACGTGCTGCCGGCCAATCGCGAACTTTCCGGCGCCGAGATCGACCTGGTTCAGATGGAAGAGCGCGAGCGCCAGCTGAAAAGGGCGATCGATACTGTTTCGGGCCAGTACGATTTTGTATTGATCGATTGCCCGCCCACGTTGTCGCTGCTGACACTTAACGGCCTGGCCGCGGCGCACGGCGTCATCATCCCGATGCAGTGCGAATACTTCGCCCTTGAAGGCTTGTCCGATCTGGTCAACACCATCAAGCGCGTTCACCGCAACATCAACGATGATTTGCGCGTGATCGGATTGTTGCGCGTCATGTTCGATCCGCGCATGACGTTGCAACAGCAAGTGTCCGCGCAACTTGAAGCGCACTTTGGAGACAAGGTGTTCAAGACGGTCGTGCCCCGCAACGTGCGCTTGGCCGAAGCACCCAGTTACGGCATGCCGGGTGTCGTGTATGACCGCGCGTCACGCGGCGCGCAAGCCTATATCTCGTTCGGCGCCGAAATGATCGAGCGCGTCAGAAAGGATCTGGATTAAGCCTTTCGCCATGTCCGTCACCGCGCTCTTTTCCCGCCCCGTATCGCCCACGTTTCGCCCGCCGCCTGCCGACGAGCGCGACCGCCTGCGCGTGCGCCTGGAAGAGGCCGCGTTGAATGCCACGGCGGTGCGCGCGCAGCTGCTCTATGATGGCTGGCTCGTGCGTTTTGCAGCGTCGCCCGCCAAGCGGGTGCGCAGCGTCAACGTGCTGGGGTTATCCACACGTCCGCTGGACGAGCGGCTGGCGTATTGTTCTTCGTTGTATGCGCGCCAGGGCTTGCCCATGGTGCTGCGCATAACCTCCATCGGCCCCGATTTCTCGCTGGATGCCGAGCTGGAGGCCCGAGGCTATACCTACACCGGTGAGACCCGAGTCATGAGCATGTCGCTCGCCCCCAGACTCAGCGCCCGGGGCGGCCTGTCTTTCAGGAACGTCGACACCGATCGCTTCGCGCAAGCGGTCGGCGCCATGCGTGGGTCTACGCCGGAGCACATCGTCGAACACCAGGCGCGGCTGCAAGGACTGGCTGTGGATAAGCTGCCCGTGCTGGCATTCGATGCCGCCGGGCAATGCGTCGCCGCAGGCCTGGCAGTCCGCGACGACGACTTGGTGGGTCTGTTCGACATCGTCACCGATCCCGCGCAACGGCGTAAAGGCTATGCCGATGCCTTGATGGATCACCTACTGAGCCAGGGCGCCTGCGGCGGCGCCACGACGGCATATTTGCAAGTCGAGCCGGACAATACCGCCGCGCGCGCCCTGTATGGCCGCTACGGTTTCAAAGACTGTTACGCGTATTGGTACCGCTTGCCCGCCGAGCAGCGGCACGCCTGAGCTTCGGCCCAGGATACAAAAACAGAAGGAAAGAGGATTTAACTATGGCCACCAAGAAACCCAAGGGATTGGGTCGCGGACTGGACGCCTTGCTTGGCGCGGACGCGCCTGCGATCGACAACATCGGCAAGGCCGCCGCGGCCAAGCCCGAGGGTCCGCCATCCACCTTGCCCATCTCGAAGATGCGCGCCGGCAAGTATCAGCCGCGTACGCGCATGGACGAGGGCGCCCTGGGTGAGCTGGCCGAATCGATCCGCACGCAAGGCATCATGCAGCCCATTCTGGTACGCGGGCTGGGCGATTCCGCGCCTGGCCATTACGAGATCATCGCGGGCGAACGCCGTTTTCGCGCCGCGCAGCTGGCCGGCTTGAAGGAAGTGCCTGTGCTGGTGCGCGAGGTGGCCGACGAAAATGCGGCCGTCATGGCGCTGATCGAAAACATCCAGCGCGAAGACCTGAATCCGCTTGAAGAGGCGCATGGCGTGCGCCGTCTGCTGGACGAATTTGGTCTGACGCACGAGCAGGCCGCGCAGGCAATCGGGCGTTCGCGTTCGGCCACCAGCAACCTGCTGCGCCTGTTGAACCTGGCGGCGCCGGTGCAAACGATGCTGCTGGCCGGCGACGTAGACATGGGCCACGCGCGTGCGCTGCTGGCGGTGGATGCGGCCACGCAGATCCAGTTGGCCAACCAGATCATCGCGCGCCGCCTGTCGGTGCGCGAGGCCGAAAAGTTGGTCGCCAAGACCGCCAAGGACGCCGAGTCTGCCTCGTCGCCGCGCAAGAAGGCCAACGGCGCCTCGCGCGACCTGACGCGTCTTGAAGAAGCGCTGTCCGACCATCTGGGCACGCGCGTTGCCTTGAAGGTGGGCGCCAAGGAAAAAGGCCAGATCGTCATCGACTTCCATGGTTGGGAACACCTGAATTCGCTGCTGGAACGCCAGGGCTTGTCCGGGGTCGTGGATGCCTGAGCACGCGTTGCCGGTCATTGCCGTATTGGCCACGGGCGGCACCATCGCGGGCGCTCAATCCGACGCGACGTCGGCCGGCTACAAGGCCGGTTCGTTTTCGGTCAATGACCTGCTGGGCGCGGTGCCGCAGCTGGCCCGCATTGCGGATATCCGCGCGGAACAAATCGCCAACGTAGGCAGCCAGAACATGACGCACGCGGTCTGGCATGCGCTCGCTGCGCGCGTTGACGCGCTTTGCCAGGATGCCTCGGTGGCCGGCATCGTCATTACGCACGGCACCGATACGCTTGAAGAAACGGCTTACTTTCTCAGCCTGATCATTCAACACGACAAGCCCGTGGTGCTGGTCGGCGCCATGCGCCCGGCCACGGCCCTGGGCGCCGAAGGCCCGGCCAATCTCTACAACGCAGTGGCGCTGGCGCGCCACCCCGATGCGCGCGGCCGTGGGCCGCTGGTCGTCATGAATGAAGACGTGCATTACGCACGTGAAATCCAGAAGACCGCCAGTGCGGGACTGTGCGCCTTTGCGTCGCCCAATCGTGGTCTTGCCGGCGTGATGCATGGTGGCGAGCCATGTTTTTATTCTCGCAACACCACCGTTCATTCCGCACAAAGCGAGTTTTCACTCGCATTACTGGAAAAGTCCGGCTGGCCGCGCGTGGACGTGGTTTACGCCCATGCCGATATGCAAGGCGACGTGATCGACTTTGTTGCGCGAGCCGCCGACGGCATCGTGCTGGCCGGCGTGGGCGATGGCAATGCGACTGATCTGGCCATCGGTGCGCTGGGTCGTGCCGTGGCCGACGGCGTGGCGGTGGTGCGGTCCAGCCGCACCGGCAGCGGTTTCGTGGCCCGCGATGTCGAATTGGACGACGGGCTGCTGGGCTTCATCGCTGCACGCGACTTGAACCCGCAAAAGGCGCGCATCCTGTTGATGCTGGCCTTGTCCGTCACGCGCGACGCGACGCAGATCCAGACCATCTTCGACCGCTACTAAAAGCGCGATAGCTACGACGCGCGCGGCACTTGCGCCGCCGCGTCGGGCTGCTGCGCCAACCCCAGGTTGCTGCGCAACATGTCGTAGACCTGCCGCGTCAGCGGATTGATCAGATCGCGTCTTATCCACAGGAAATAGGTCACGTCCGGCAAGGGCGGCAAGCCTTCCTTTTCGCCCAGCACGCGCATTTCAGGCCCCAACAGCTCTACGCTGCGTGCCGTCACGCCCAGCCCGGCACGCAACGCCGCCTTGATCCCCACCAGATTCGGCGCCACGTAATTGGTATGCCAGCGTACGCGCGCCTGTTCCAACGCGTTCAAGGCCAAGCGGCGAAAAATGCTGGGCTCATCGGCCAGCACCAGCGGGACGGGCGCGTGCGGGTCATGCACATAGTCGGCGGACGCCAACCATACCGTGGGAGATGTACGCAGTGCGACGCCTTCGAAGTCCTGATCAAACCGCGTCGAAATCGTCAGGTCGATCTCGCCGGCGCGCAGTGCGTCCATCAGGAAAGGGCTGCGATCCACCCGAATCTCCAGCTTCACCCGCGGCGCCGACCGGGCGATGTGCGTCAACAGCGTCGGCAGGATGGTGTCCGCCACATCCAGCGGCGCCCCCAGGCGCAGGTCTCCTTCCAGTGGGCCGTCCTGCAACGCGCGCAGAGCCTCATCGTTGATGGCCAGCATGTGGCGCGCGTATTCCACCAGCCGCCGCCCATGCGATGACAGCACCTTGTTGCGCCCCTGCTTTTCAAACAACGGCAGCCCGATGGTGGATTCCAGCCGCTGCATCTGCTGTGTGATGGCCGACTGCGTCTTGTGCAGCCGGTTGGCCGCCTCAGAAAAGGTGCTGTGCTGGGCGATAGCAGTCAGTGTGCGAAGCAGATCCAGATCCAGATTGCGCATGGTGCCCTCAACGTATTAGCGATGCTAATGAGATGTTAAGGCAAGTTAAATTGTTGGTGCCCGTTCCCGACGATACAGTAATCCCAATAACTCATGCACCAAGAGGGAAAAGCAAGGTGAACAACGCACATCCAAATCAGGCGGGCATTGAGGCCGCTATTGAAAATATTAAAAAAACTGTAGGAAATAAAGGGCTGAACCGAGACAGCCTGGACGCGGTCCTGCAAGAGTTGATTGGCCTTGCCGCGCACACCGACTGGTGGACGGGTGAACGGTACGCGCCGCCCGAGGACGGCGAACGGCAGGCCCGCTACCTGATCGCCGAAGACGACGACAAAAGCTACGCGCTGTACCTGAACGTCATGCGCCCGGGCAACAAGATCGTGCCGCACAACCACACCACCTGGGCCTGTATCGCCGCCGTGGAAGGGGTGGAATACAACTACGTCTACGACCGCCTGGATGATGGATCCGTGCCGGGCGTGGGCCGCCTGGAAAAGAAGGGCACCGTGGTGGTGGGCCCGGGCGCCGGCATTGCGTTGATGCCCGACGATATCCACGCCGTGGAAATCCAGGGCGACAGCGTCATCCGCCACCTGCACATGTACGGCCGCGCGCTCGAAACCCTGGACCAGCGCCTGGGCTTCGACCTGGAGGCCGGCACCTGCAAGGTCATGCCGATCGGCGTGAAGACGCGCCGCTGATCATGAAAAAGCCCTACCAGTCGGCGACGCGGCTGTTGCGTGCCGGGCGCCCGCATCAGGGGTGGGTGAACACCCCCGTGACGCGCGCCAGCACTTACGTATTCGACAGCGTTGCCGCGTGGCGCGACACGCGCACGCGCCGCGAACAAGAGCGCTTGCCTTCGTACGGCGCGCGCGGCACCGACAGCACGCACGCGCTGGAAGATGCACTGGTTGAACTGGAGCAGGGCCACCGCGCCGCGCTGTATCCCACCGGGCAGGCTGCCATTGCGATGGTGCTGCTGGCATTTTTGCGCTCGGGCGATCACGTGTTGGTCACCGACGCCGTGTATGAACCCGTGCGCCGCTTCTGCGTCGAACACCTGAGCCGGTTGGGCATCGAGTACACGTTTTATCGGCCCGATGGCGTTGGTGTCGAAGCACTGATCCGGCCGAACACACGCATGATTTACGCCGAGGCCCCGGGTTCGTTGACGTACGACATGCCCGACCTTCGCGACTTATCCACAGCCGCGAAAAAACACGATTGCTGGCTGGCTGTGGATAACACGTGGGCGTCGGGTTTGATATACAAACCGCTGACCTTGGGCGCGGATATTTCCGTGATGGCGGCGACCAAATACCTGGGCGGCCATGCCGACGTGATGATGGGCGCCGTGGTCACGAATGCTCGCGCCTGGCGTGCGCTGGAACGCGCCAATATCGACTTCGGCCAGACCGTGGGCGCCGATGACGCCTTCCTGGTCTTGCGCGGCATGCGCTCTTTGCCGTTGCGCATGGCGCAGCACGCCGCCAATGCGGCGCGAGTCGCTACGTGGCTTCAAGGCCGCCCCGAAATAAAGCGCGTGCTGTGTCCGGCGCTGCCCGGCGACCCTTCGCATGCGATCTGGCGGCGGGACTGCACCGGCGCCAACGGGCTGCTGACCCTTGAACTGGATGGCGCGTATACCGCGGCGGACGCCGACCGCCTGATCGACAGCCTGGAGCTGTTTGGTATCGGTGCGTCGTGGGGCGGTTTTGAAAGCCTGGTGATTCCTGTGCGGCTGGACACGCGTGCGCTGCCCGACGCAACGCCGCGCGGCGCCATGTTGCGCCTGCATATCGGCCTTGAAGACCCCATAGACCTGATCGGCGACCTTGAACAAGGGCTGTCCGCCATGACCAAAATTTCTCGTTCCCTTTGAATTCCATGATGCACGCAACCTCCGCTTCCCCCGCCGCCGACATCGACGCGCATACGCTCAAGCAATGGCTGCACGATGGCCAGGAAATCGCCTTGCTGGACGTGCGCGAACACGGCCAATATGGTGAGTCGCACCTGTTTTACGCCGCGCCCGTGCCGTACAGCCGGCTTGAAGTGGACATCGTGCGTCTGGCCCCCCGACGCAATGCGCGGGTGGTGGTGTACGACGAGGGCGGCGATGACCAGACGGCCGCGCGCGCCGCCCGGGCGCTGAGCGACCTGGGCTATCAGCAGGTGCGTCGGCTGGCCGGCGGCATCGCCCAGTGGCAGCGCGACGGTTACGCCGCCTTCGCGGGCGTGAACGTGCCCAGCAAAACATTCGGCGAACTGGCTGAAGAAGTTTTCCACACCCCCCGTATCAGCGCGCGGGAATTGGCTGCGCGCCAAGAGCGAGGCGATGATCTGATCGTGCTTGACGGTCGGCCGTATGCGGAATACCAGAAGATGAGCATTCCCGGCGGCATCTGCTGCCCCAACGGTGAACTGGCATTGCGCGTACACACGCTGGCCAAGGATCCGAAGACCACGATCGTGATCAATTGCGCGGGCCGCACCCGCAGCATCGTCGGCGCGCAGACGCTGATCAACCTGGGCGTGCCTAACCCCGTCTATGCGTTGGAAAACGGCACGCAGGGTTGGTATCTGGAAGACCTGCAACTGGAACACGGGGCACGCCGCCGTTACGAAGACGGAATCGAAACGGAAGCCTTGCCTGCGCTTGCCGAGCGTTCATCGCGGTTGGCTGCGCGCCACGGCGTGCCGATCGTGGATGCCGCCACCGTGCGGCAATGGCTGCGCGACACGTCCCGCACCAGTTTCCTGTGCGACGTGCGCAGCGCGGAGGAATTCGCGCAGGGGTCGCTGCCTGGCGCGCAGCATGCGCCCGGCGGCCAGCTGGTGCAGGCCACCGACCAGTACCTGGCCGTGCGCGGCGCGCGCATCGTCGTGTTCGACGCCGAAGGCGTGCGCGCGCCCGTGACGGCAAGCTGGTTGCGGCAGATGGGTTGGGACGCCTGCGTGCTGAAAGAGGGCACCAGCGCGGTTCTTGATCCCGTCGAGCCACGGGCGGACACGCCGGCCGTCTCGATGCTGTCCGACGAGGCTCTGGCGGCGGCATTGCGCACCGGTGCACAAGCCATCGATATCCGCCCGGGCATGCGCTATCGCGCCGGGCACATCGCGGGGGCGCGTTGGTCCATTCGGCCGCGTCTTGATCGCCTGGACTTGCATGCCGGCCAACCCGTCATCCTGCTGGCCGAGGATGCCGCGTTGGCCGCATGGGCCGCCAAGGATCTGCGGGCGCTGGGCATCGCCGACATCAAGGTGAACATCGGTACGCCGGCAAGCTGGTCGGCGGCTGGCATCCCGCAGGAATCCACGCCCGACCGGCCCGCCGATAGCGAGTGCATCGACTATCTGTTCTTCGTGCATGACCGCCACGACGGCAACAAGGCGGCGGCGCGGCAATACCTGTCGTGGGAGACCAACCTGGTCAAGCAGATTGATGACCGCGAATTGGCGGGCTATCGCTTCGCGGCGGGCTGAGCCGCCGCGCTGACGCTGCCGTGACGGTCCGCAGAGACCGCGCGGTGCTTACAACGCATCAGATCGATCATTACGCCCCGGCGTTTGCCGCCGGGGTGCGGACGGTTCATGGCGAACCGACATGCAGGGGACGGCCGAGTATCCGGCTGCCGACACAAGGGGAAATCCAGATGAAGCATCAAGCACAACATGCAGGACATGCACAACAAGCAGGACAAGCACAACACGTACAACACGTACAACACGTACAACACGTACAACACGTACAACACGCACGCGGCTGGGCCGCATTGACTGCCGCCGGTTTGCTGCTGGCCGGCGCATTGCAAGTCCAGGTCCAGGCGCAGACGCTGAAGGCGCCGGCCGACTATCCCAAGCAGGCCATCACCGTCGTGTCGCCATTTCCCCCCGGGGGCGGCAACGACAACGTCGCCCGCCTGATTGCGCAGGAGCTGGGCGCCATCACGGGCCAGAGCGTGGTGGTCGAAAATCGTTCGGGCGCCGGCGGCAACGTGGGCACTGCGCAGGTGTCCCGCGCCAAGCCCGACGGCTACACGTTGGTGATGTCGCAAACCAGCGTCATGGCGGTCAACCCGCGCCTGTACAAGAACGTCGGCTTTGACCCGGTCAAGGATTTCACGCCGATCTCGCAGATCACGTCCGCGCCGCTGGTTTTGGTGGCTCGCACCGAAAGCCCCTACAAGACACTTTCCGACTACCTGGACGCCGCGCGCAAGCAACCGGGCATCATCACGTACGCGACACCCGGCAACGGCACCATGAGCCATCTGATGGGAGCGCTGGTGTCCAAGAAGGCGGGCGTGAATCTGGTGCACGTGCCATATCGTGGCGCCGCCCCGGCCATCACGGATCTCATGGGTGGCACGGTCGACATGCTGATTACGTCGCCAGCGTCCGCTGAACCGATGGTGGCCGCCGGCAAGCTGCGCATCCTGGCCCTGAGCCACGAGAACAGCATCGGCATTTTCAAGGGGGCGCCGACCCTCAAGCAAAGCGGCCTGGACGGCATTACGGCGGACGACTGGTATGGCCTGTTCGCACCGGCGGGCACGCCGCCCGAGCGCGTGGCGTACCTGGCGCAGGCCGTGGCGCAGGCAATGAAGTCGCCCAACGTGATTGCCAAGATCAACAGCGGCGGCAGCTGGCCGGTGGGCAGCCAGCCCGACGCCTTCAAGACGCGCCTGCAGGAAGACACCGTGTACTGGGCCGACATGGTGAAAACGGCTGGCGTGTCACTGGACTGAGGCCATGGCCCGGCTGCCCCCGACCCTGCAACCTAGGGAAAATACTGCACGCACAGGGCTGCAAATTCGCGGCAAGGTGTCTAGACTCGGAAAAACCCTGAGAGCACGCCGGTAGGTTTCCCTTGTCCCGCAAGCGGGGGCCGCGGCGTTTGTCCGCAGTCCCACGCAAGGCTTCAGCCACAAGGTGAACAAGCATGCATTCGCTAGGGGTAGCATCGGTGGAAGACGCGGAGCGGCTGGTGCAGGCCAGCGCGCTTTCGCACATCAAAGTGGGCTTGTCCGACGTCGACGGCGTCATGTTGGGCAAGTACCTGCGGCGTGACAAGTTCCTTGGCGCGCTGCGCTCCGGCCTGGCATTTTGCGACGTGGTGCTGGGCTGGGATCTGGACGATCAGCTCTACGACAACACGCAATACACGGGCTGGCACACCGCATACCCCGACGCGCAACTGCGTATCGTGCCGCAAACCGCGCGCCGCCTGCCGCTTGAGCAAGGCCCGAACGGCGAAGACATGTTGTTGTTTCTGGCGGAGTTCGAGGGCGACGCCGCCGCCATCTGCCCGCGTCGCCTGCTGCATCGCACGCTGGACCGTGCGGCGGACATGGGGTTCGACGTCTACGCCGCGCTGGAATATGAATTCTTCATGTTCCGTGAAACGCCGCACTCGGTGCGCGCCAAGCACTATCGCAACATGGAAAACTGGACGCCGGGCAACTTCGGCTATTCGGTGCTGCGCAGTACGGTCGAAGGGGACTTCTACCGCAAGCTGCTTGATTTATGCGAGCGCATGGACATGCCCATCGAAGGCCTGCACACCGAGACGGGGCCGGGCGTGCTGGAGGCGGCGTTGGCGGTGGACCAGGCGGCCCTGGCCGGCGACAAGGCATTTCTGTTCAAGACCTTCGCCAAGGCGCTGGCGCAACAGAACGGCTTGATGGCCACGTTCATGGCCAAGTGGTCGCACGAGCATCCGGGCCAAAGCGGCCACATCCACTTGTCTTTGCGCGACAAGAAAAGCGGGCAGTCGGCGTTCTACGATAAGTCCCAGCCGCATGGAATGAGCGCGACGCAGGTTGCGTTCATGGCGGGTGTGCAGCGTTACCTGCCCGAATTCATGGTGTTATACGCGCAGAACATCAACAGTTATTCGCGGCTGGTGCCCGGCTATTGGGCGCCGCTGGACGCCACGTGGGGCATGGAAAATCGCACCACGGCCCTGCGGCTTATCCCGGGCAGTGATAAATCGCAGCGGGTGGAAGTGCGCATCGGCTCGGCGGACGCCAATCCTTATCTGGCGCTGTCGGCCGCGCTGGCGTCCGGCCTGTACGGCATCGAACAGGGGTTGACCCCGGAACCCATGGTGCAGGGCAACGCCTACACACAACAATTTCCCGCGCATCTGCACCTGCCCACGACGTTGTGGGACGCCGCGCAGCGCCTGCGCGGGTCAGACGCGGCGCGCCATCTGTTCGGTGATGCGTTCGTCGAACATTACGCGGCAACGCGCGAATGGGAAGAACGGCAGTTCCGGCGCCACGTCACCGACTGGGAGCTGGCGCGTTATTTCGAGATCATCTGATATCTGAACGCAAAGCCAACGCTTGCATAGGGCGACCATGACTCAGGAACTCATCACCATCAGTCCCATCGACGGGCGCGAGGTTGTGCGCCGCGCCTACGCCGACGATGCGCAGGTCGCGCGAGCGTTGGAACAGGCCCGGCAGGCTCAGCGCCCGTGGCAAGCGTTGAGCATCGCCGAGCGGGGGCGCATTGTGTCGACGGCGGTCGACAGCTTTGTCGCGGCACGCGAGGAGATCGCACGGGCGATCACCATTCAGATGGGTCGGCCCTTGAGATACACGCCCGGCGAGGTGGGCGGATTCGAATCACGCGCGCGCCACATGATTGCGATCGCCGAGCAAGCGCTGGCGCCGATCCGCGTGCCCGAGCAATCGGGCTTTACCCGCTTCATCAGCCGCGAGCCCCTCGGCGTTGCGCTGACGATAGCCCCGTGGAACTATCCGCTGTTGACCGCCGTGAACAGCATCGTTCCGGCGTTGATGGCGGGTAACACCGTCATCCTTAAACACTCCGACCAGACGCCGCTGTGCGCTGAACTGATCGATCGCGCGTTTCGGGACGCCGGCGCGCCCACGGGCGTGTTCCAGTATCTCCATGCCAACCATGACACCGTGCAGCGGCTGGTTCGCGCACCCGAGATCGGCTATGTGTCGTTCACGGGCTCGGTGCGCGGGGGGCGCAGCATCGAGGAGAGCGCGGCCGGCCGGTTTATCGGCGTGGGGCTCGAATTGGGCGGCAACGACCCCGCCTACGTGCGCGAGGACGCCAAGCTGGATCACGCGGTGGAATCCCTGGTGGACGGTGCGTTCTTCAACTCGGGGCAATCCTGCTGCGGCATTCAGCGGATCTACGTGGCGCGGTCGCGGTACGACGAATTTGTCGAGCGCGCCGTTGTGCTGACGCAAGACTATGTACTGGGCAATCCGCTGCATGCCGACACGACGTTGGGGCCGGTGGTTCGCACGCGCGCGGCGGCAGAAATTCGCGACGTCATTGCAGAAGCAATATCGGCGGGTGCGCAGAACGCGATTGATCCCTCATATTTTCCTAATGCGAATGAAAGCTCGTGTTATGTCGCGCCTGCCATCCTTACGCGAGTAAACCATCGCATGCGCGTGATGAGCGACGAGTGTTTCGGTCCCGTCGTAGGCGTCATGCCGGTCGATGGTGATGACGATGCGGTCGTTCTGATGAATGACAGCCCCTACGGGCTCACGGCCGCCGTCTACACGCAGGATGAAGACGCCGCGTTATCGCTAGGCCGGCAAGTGCAGGCGGGCACGTTCTTCATGAACCGTTGCGACTACCTGGATCCGGCGCTGGCCTGGACCGGCGTGAAGCACTCGGGGCGGGGAGTATCCCTGTCCGTAGTCGGTTACGAGCAGCTGACCCAAGCCAAGTCCTTTCATCTACGCAGCGTCTGAGACAGCGCTCTGACACGACGTTAATCAGGAATCGAACCATGTCAGGAATCGAACCATGACTGTGCCCAGCGTTAACTGGAATTACCCGACCGCGATGAAGGTCGGACCCGGCCGAATCAAGGAGCTGCCCGAGTGGTGCCGGGAACTGGGCATGCGCCGGCCGTTGCTTGTCACGGATCCGGGCTTGGCGCCGTTGCCCATGGTGTCCGACGCCGCGCGCGCCTGCCGCCAGGCGGGGCTGGACTGCGACGTATTTCACGAGATCAAGGGCAATCCAACAGGGCGTAACGTGGAGGACGGCGTTCTCGCCTATCGGCAGGGCGGGCACGACGGCGTCATTGCATTTGGGGGCGGATCGGCATTGGATGCCGCCAAGGCGATTGCGTTGATGGTGGGACAAGACCGCCCGCTGTGGGATTTCGAAGATATCGGCGATAACTATCTGCGGGTGAACGTGGCGGGCATGGCGCCGGTGGTAGCGGTGCCCACCACGGCCGGCACGGGTTCGGAGGTGGGCCGTGCATCGGTCATCACCGACGAGGCCGCGCAGGTCAAGCGCATCATTTTTCACGCGCGCATGTTGCCGGCAGTCGTGATCCTGGACGCCGAACTCACCGTCGGCCTGCCCGCAAGAATCACCGCCGCCACCGGTATGGACGCGCTGTCGCACAACCTGGAAGCGTATTGTTCGCCGGTCTTTCATCCGATGGCGGCCGGCATCGCGGTTGAAGGCATGCGCATCATCAAGGAATACCTGCCGCAAGCGGTGGCCGATGGCACCGACTTGCAGGCACGCCAACAGATGTTGGTGGCCTCGACGATGGGCGCCACGGCATTCCAACGCGGCCTGGGCGCCATGCACGCGCTGGCGCATCCGTTGGGGGCGCTGTACGACGCCCATCACGGCATGCTCAACGCGATCCTGATGCCTTACGTGCTCAAAGCAAACCTGCATGCCGTCGCGCCAAGACTGGAGGCGCTGGCGCGTTATCTGGATTTGCCCGGGGATGGTCCGGGCGCGGTGCTGGACTGGGTGCTGAGGCTGCGCGAGGCGGTGGGCATCCCCCACACGCTGGCCGAGATCGGCATCGACGAAGGGCAGGTCGAGCGGGTAGGGCGCATGGCCAGCGAGGATCCCTCAGGGGGAACCAACCCCGTGAATTTCACCGCCGACGCTTATTCGCAACTTTTGCAAGCAGCAATTCGCGGAAACCTGTAAACTTCGGCCCCTCTGCGCGGAAACGCGAGTGGTTGAACAAAAGTTTTGAATATTTTCATCCGAAGCGTTTGACACCGGATTCGAAAGTGTTCATAATCTCAAGTTCTCCGCTGGAGGGGTGCCCGAGTGGTTAAAGGGGGCAGACTGTAAATCTGTTGGCCTTGCGCCTACATTGGTTCGAATCCAATCTCCTCCACCAGAGACCCAACTCTATAAATCCAGGCGATGTCTGCCTGGATTTTTAAAATTAGGCCTAGGGAACTGGGCGGCCTTCGCAAAGAAGGTTGTAAGGTTCCCCGGGCCTTGATTTTGAGGGTTTGGGATAAAGAGATGGTGAATGGGTATGCCGCGGGTGTAGCTCAATGGTAGAGCAGAAGCCTTCCAAGCTTACGACGAGGGTTCGATTCCCTTCACCCGCTCCAAGATTTTTAAATGCCCATGTGGCTCAGTGGTAGAGCACTCCCTTGGTAAGGGAGAGGTCGCGCGTTCGATCCGCGCCATGGGCACCACAAATTTCCAAGTTCTTTTCTTCAGTCTGAAGCGCAATCCAGGTCAGGAGTCAGCCATGGCAAAAGGCAAGTTTGAACGTACCAAGCCGCACGTGAACGTGGGTACGATTGGTCACGTTGACCACGGCAAAACGACGTTGACGGCAGCTATCACGACCGTTCTGTCGAACAAGTTCGGTGGCGAAGCCAAGGGCTACGACCAGATCGATGCGACTCCTGAAGAAAAGGCTCGCGGCATCACGATCAACACCGCCCACGTCGAGTACGAAACCGAAGCGCGTCACTACGCTCACGTTGACTGCCCGGGCCACGCTGACTATGTGAAGAACATGATCACGGGCGCGGCGCAAATGGACGGCGCGATTCTGGTTGTGTCGGCCGCTGACGGCCCGATGCCGCAAACGCGTGAACACATTCTGCTGAGCCGCCAGGTTGGCGTGCCGTACATCATCGTCTTCCTGAACAAGGCTGACATGGTTGACGACGCCGAGCTGCTCGAGCTGGTGGAAATGGAAGTTCGCGAACTTCTGTCCAAGTACGACTTCCCGGGTGATGACACCCCGATCGTCAAGGGTTCGGCCAAGCTGGCGCTGGAAGGCGACAAGGGCGAACTGGGCGAGCAAGCCATCATGGCTTTGGCCGCTGCACTGGATTCGTACATCCCGACGCCCGAGCGCGCCGTGGACGGCACGTTCCTGATGCCGGTTGAAGACGTGTTCTCGATCTCGGGTCGTGGCACGGTGGTGACCGGCCGTATCGAACGCGGCATCGTCAAGGTCGGCGAAGAAATCGAAATCGTGGGCCTGGTGCCGACGGTCAAGACGACTTGCACGGGCGTTGAAATGTTCCGCAAGCTGCTGGACCAAGGTCAAGCTGGCGACAACGTGGGCATCCTGCTGCGCGGCACCAAGCGTGAAGACGTCCAGCGCGGCCAAGTGTTGGCCAAGCCGGGCTCGATCACCCCGCACACGGACTTCACGTCCGAGGTGTACATCCTGTCCAAGGAAGAAGGCGGCCGTCACACTCCGTTCTTCCAAGGCTATCGTCCCCAGTTCTACTTCCGCACGACGGACGTGACGGGCACGATCGAGCTGCCGGCCGACAAGGAAATGGTTCTGCCGGGCGACAACGTGGCCATGACGGTCAAGCTGTTGGCTCCCATCGCCATGGAAGAAGGTCTGCGTTTCGCTATCCGTGAAGGCGGTCGTACCGTCGGCGCCGGCGTCGTCGCCAAGATCCTGAAGTAAGCAATACCCAGATGGGTAGAGTGGACTCTCAAGTCCCTCTATCCATCTTTGCTGTAAAAGTAGTATGATGTTCGGTTCCGTGACCCTGCGCGTAGGCGCTGAGCGGAAAGTCAGTGAATGTAGTGCAAGCCAGTAGTGTTTTAGGGGCATAGCTCAATTGGCAGAGCGTCGGTCTCCAAAACCGAAGGTTGTAGGTTCGATTCCTACTGCCCCTGCCACCGCCAGGATAAACCCGCGGGAGATCATCGCGAGTTACGCATTCACGGCGGCTCGCGTCGCAATATGTCTAATACCAGCGTAGAAACCGTAACTAGCACCGCCGACCGGGTCAAGCTCGGCCTGGCGGTTCTCGTCGTTATTGCTGGCATCGTCGGGTTTTCCGTGCTTAGCGCACAGCCGATGCCTGCACGTATCGGCGTGTTTGTCGGCGGCCTTGTGATTGCAGCCGCAATTGCCTGGTTCAGCGAGCCCGGCCGCCGCACCCTGAGCTTTGCCAGCGAGTCCTACAACGAAGTCAAGCGTGTCGCATGGCCCACCCGCAAGGAAACGACCCAAATGACGGGTATCGTTTTTGCGTTCGTGGCGGTCATGGGCATTTTCATGTGGGTGCTCGACAAGGGCATCGAATGGATTCTTTACGGCCTGTTGTTGGGCTGGAAATAAGGACGGCGAATGAGTAAGCGTTGGTATGTCGTCCATGTGTACTCCGGCATGGAAAAGAGCGTTCACAAGGCCCTGGTAGAGCGCATCGAGCGCGCGGCCTTGCAAACGTCCTTTGGTCGCATCCTTGTGCCCTCCGAGGAAGTCGTCGAGGTCAAGGGTGGTCAAAAGTCGATCACCGAACGCCGCATTTTCCCCGGTTATGTCCTGGTAGAAATGGACCTGACCGACGAAACGTGGCATCTGGTCAAGAACACGAACCGCGTCACCGGCTTTTTGGGTGGCTCGGGCAACCGTCCGACCCCGATTTCCGAAAAGGAAGTCGAAAAGATCCTCTCCCAGATGGAAGAGGGTGTCGAGAAGCCCCGCCCCAAGATTCTTTTCGAAGTGGGCGAGATGGTTCGGGTCAAGGAAGGTCCGTTTGCAGACTTCAACGGCAACGTCGAAGACGTCAATTACGAAAAGAGCAAGGTGCGCGTGTCGGTCACCATTTTTGGTCGCGCCACACCCGTCGAACTCGATTTCAGCCAGGTCGAAAAGACCTGATTTCAACCCCCGGGGAGCCCAGGCTGTTAACGCCGGGGCGATATAACCCGCAAGGAGCAAAGCATGGCGAAAAAGATCGTCGGCTTTATCAAGCTGCAAGTACCGGCTGGTAAAGCTAACCCCTCCCCCCCGATTGGCCCGGCACTGGGTCAACGCGGCCTGAACATCATGGAATTCTGCAAGGCGTTCAACGCCAAGACCCAAGGCATGGAGCCTGGTCTGCCGATTCCGGTGGTGATCACCGCCTTCGCGGACAAGAGCTTCACCTTCATCATGAAGACCCCGCCCGCGACGGTCCTCATCAAGAAGGCTGCCGGTGTGCAAAAGGGTTCGCCCAAGCCGCATACCGACAAGGTCGGCACGCTGACCCGCGCTCAAGCTGAAGAAATCGCCAAGGCCAAGGGCCCCGATCTGACCGCCGCTGATCTGGACGCCGCTGTGCGTACGATCGCTGGCAGCGCCCGCAGCATGGGCATCACGGTTGAGGGGATCTAATCATGGCAAAACTGTCTAAGCGCGCCGCCGCTATTGCACAAAAGATCGACCGCACCAAGCTGTACCCGGTCGCTGAAGCCCTGACCCTGGTCAAGGAAACCGCCGTCGCCAAGTTCAATGAGTCCATTGACGTGGCCGTGCAGCTCGGCATCGACCCGAAGAAGTCGGACCAACTGGTTCGCGGTTCGGTCGTGCTGCCCGCCGGTACCGGCAAGTCGGTTCGCGTTGCCGTGTTCGCCCAAGGCGACAAGGCTGAAGCCGCCAAGGCCGCCGGCGCCGACATCGTTGGCCTGGACGACCTGGCTGACCAGATCAAGGCCGGTCAAATGGACTTTGACGTGGTCATCGCTTCGCCCGACACGATGCGTGTCGTGGGTGCCCTGGGCCAGATCCTGGGTCCCCGTGGCCTGATGCCGAACCCGAAGGTCGGCACCGTGACGCCTGACGTCGCCACCGCTGTCAAGAACGCCAAGGCCGGTCAGGTTCAGTACCGTACCGACAAGGCTGGCATCATCCACGCAACGATCGGCCGTGCGTCGTTCGGCGTGGAACAGCTGCAAACCAACCTGGCTGCTCTGGTCGACGCCCTGCAAAAGGCCCGTCCCGCAGCTGCCAAGGGCATTTACCTGCGCAAGCTGGCCGTTTCGTCCACGATGGGCGGCGGTGCTCGCGTTGAAATTGCCTCGCTGTCGGCTTCCAACTAAGCCAACAGCAGTAAACGTACTTTGGGCTGCATCCGGATTCCTCCGGATGTTGCTGTCAAAGACCGCTGGAGCAGGGTAGTGGAACGGTGCTCGCACCCCCGCTGCCCCGCTTAATCCCGAAGCTCATCTAGTTCGGATCCAGCGTAGACGGCGTCCCCAGGAAGATTTCTTTACACGAAGAACTCGACCAGGCGCCGCATTCGGTTGACGCGCAAGGCTCCGGCCCCAGGCGTCTTTTGATGGAGTGTTCAAACCGTGAGTCTCAATCGTCAAGAGAAAGCGGTGGTAATCGAGGAAGTCTCGGCTGAAGTCGCCAAGGCACAATCGATTGTTATCGCTGAGTACCGTGGTCTGGACGTCGCCTCTGTCACCGTACTGCGCAAAACTGCGCGTGAATCGGGCGTGTATCTGCGAGTTCTGAAGAACTCGCTGGCCCGTCGTGCTGTTGCCGGCACGGCTTTCGAGCCGTTGGCTGAGCAACTGACCGGTCCGCTGATTTATGGCATCAGCACTGATCCGGTTTCGGCGGCCAAGGTTATCGCTGGTTTCGCGAAAAGCAACGACAAGCTGGTCATCAAGGCGGGCGCATTGCCCAACAGCCTGCTGACTCAAGATGGTGTGAAGGCCTTGGCCACCATGCCGTCCCGCGAAGAGTTGCTGTCGAAACTGCTTGGCACCATGCAAGCCCCGATCGCGCAATTCGTGCGTACGCTCAACGAAGTTCCGACCAAGTTCGCCCGTGGCCTCGCGGCTGTGCGCGACCAAAAGGCAGCGGCCTAATCGCCCTGCTGTCCGGAATTCGCTGAACGACGAAGCGACACCCAAACCCTGGCATTACCAAAATATTTGGAGTTCTTAAAAATGGCACTTAACAAAGCTGAAATCCTTGACGCCATCGCTGGCATGACCGTGCTCGAGCTGTCCGAGCTGATCAAGGAAATGGAAGAGAAGTTCGGCGTGTCGGCTGCTGCCGCCGCTGTCGCTGTTGCTGCTCCCGCCGCTGGTGGCGCTGCTGCCGCTGCTGAAGAGCAAACCGAGTTCAACGTCGTCCTGCTGGAAGCCGGCGCGAACAAGGTCAGCGTCATCAAGGCCGTGCGCGAGCTGACCGGTCTGGGTCTGAAGGAAGCCAAGGACCTGGTTGACGGCGCTCCGAAGCCCGTCAAGGAAGCTGTGGCCAAGGCTGACGCCGAAGCCGCCAAGAAGAAGCTGGAAGAAGCTGGCGCCAAGGTCGAAGTCAAGTAAGACCTGCGTCAACTGCCCGGGGACAGCACAGTTTGCAGTCCCCGGGCTTTTGCGTTTCCAGGAAACCCCTACTGGGGGTATGCCCTTTCAGGGGGGTTTCCTGGAGTCGTATCACCTAGGGCCGTGGTTGACGGCCCATGCAACCTCGAGTCGGAGTGCTCATGCCTTACTCGTACACCGAAAAAAAGCGCATCCGCAAAAGCTTCGCCAAGCGTGAAGACGTTCAAAACGTTCCTTTCCTTTTGGCGACACAGCTTCAATCCTACCTAACTTTCCTGCAGGCGGATACCGCCCCGTCCGATCGCGTAGCCGACGGTTTGCAGGCGGCGTTCTCGTCGATTTTCCCGATCGTTAGTCACAACGGTATGGCGCGCTTGGAGTTCGTGAGCTACGTGCTCGGCGAACCGGTGTTCGATGTCAAGGAATGTCAGCAACGTGGTCTGACCTATGCCTCGCCCCTGCGAGCCAAGGTCCGCCTGGTGCTGCTTGACCGCGAAGTCAGCAAGCCGACCGTGAAAGAAGTGAAGGAACAAGAAGTCTACATGGGCGAAATTCCGCTCATGACCAGCACGGGTTCCTTTGTCATCAATGGCACCGAGCGTGTCATCGTGTCGCAGCTGCACCGTTCGCCTGGCGTGTTCTTCGAACACGACCGCGGCAAAACGCACAGCTCCGGCAAGCTCTTGTTCTCGGCCCGCGTGATTCCTTACCGCGGCTCGTGGCTGGACTTCGAATTCGACCCGAAGGACGTCCTGTTCTTCCGCGTCGACCGTCGTCGCAAGATGCCTGTCACGATCCTGTGCAAGGCCATCGGCATGACGCCGGAATCCATCCTGGCCAACTTCTTTGACTTCGATAACTTCGAACTCAAGAGCGAAGGCGCCATGATGGAATTCGTGCCCGAGCGTTGGAAGGGCGAAATGGCCCGCTTCGACATCTCGGACCGCGATGGCAAGGTCATCGTCGAAAAAGACAAGCGCATCAATGCCAAGCATTTGCGCGACCTGGCTGCCGGCGGCATCCAGCGCATCTCCGTGCCGGAAGACTTCCTGTACGGCCGTGTGCTGGCCAAGAACATCGTTGACGAAGATACCGGCGAAGTCATCGCCAACGCCAACGACGAAATCACGGAAAGCGTGCTGGGCGCCTTGCGCGCCTCGAACGTCTACGACATCCAGACGCTCTACACGAACGATCTGGACCGTGGTCCGTACATTTCGCAAACCCTGCGCACTGATGAAACCGCCGACCAGATGGCCGCGCGTGTTGCCATCTACCGCATGATGCGTCCTGGCGAGCCCCCCACCGAAGAAGCGGTGGAAGCGCTGTTCCAACGTCTGTTCTACAGCGAAGAGACGTACGATCTGTCGCGCGTGGGCCGCATGAAGGTCAACAGCCGTCTGGGCCGTGGTGAAGACATCACCGGTCCGATGACGCTGACCAACGAAGACATCCTTGAAACCATCAAGGTGCTGGTTGAGCTGCGTAACGGCCGTGGCCAGATCGATGACATCGATCACTTGGGCAACCGTCGCGTGCGTTGCGTTGGCGAACTGGCCGAAAACCAGTTCCGCGCCGGCCTGGTGCGTGTCGAGCGTGCCGTCAAGGAACGTCTGGGCCAGGCCGAGACCGAAAACCTGATGCCGCACGACCTGATCAACTCCAAGCCGATCTCGGCTGCCATCAAGGAGTTCTTCGGTTCGAGCCAGTTGTCGCAGTTCATGGACCAAACCAACCCGTTGTCGGAAATCACGCACAAGCGTCGCGTTTCCGCACTGGGCCCGGGCGGTCTGACCCGCGAGCGCGCCGGCTTTGAAGTCCGCGACGTGCACCCGACCCACTACGGCCGCGTCTGCCCGATCGAAACGCCGGAAGGCCCGAACATCGGTCTGATCAACTCCATGGCGCTGTACGCTCGCTTGAACGAGTACGGCTTCCTGGAAACGCCTTACCGCAAGATTATCGACGGCCGCGTCAGCGAGCAGATCGATTACCTGTCGGCCATCGAAGAAAGCCACTACGTCATTGCACAGGCTAACGCCGCGCTGGACGAGCAAGGCGCCTTCGTCGACGACCTGGTCGCTTGCCGTGAAGCAGGCGAAACGATGCTGACCTCGCCGGCCAACGTGCACTACATGGACGTTGCCCCGTCGCAGATCGTGTCGGTTGCCGCTTCGCTGATTCCGTTCCTTGAGCACGACGACGCAAACCGCGCACTGATGGGCGCCAACATGCAACGTCAGGCCGTGCCTTGCCTGCGTCCGGAAAAGCCGGTCGTGGGTACGGGTATCGAACGCACCGTGGCCGTTGACTCGGGCACGACCGTGCAAGCACTGCGTGGCGGCCTGGTCGACCACGTTGATGCCGAGCGCGTCGTGATTCGCGTGAACGACGAAGAAAACGTCGCCGGCGAAGTCGGTGTCGATATCTACAACCTGATCAAGTACACCCGTTCCAACCAGAACACGAACATCAACCAGCGTCCTATCGTCAAGCGTGGCGACAAGGTCGCCAAGGGCGACGTGCTGGCTGACGGCGCATCGACCGACCTGGGCGAACTCGCCCTGGGTCAGAACATGCTGATCGCGTTCATGCCGTGGAACGGCTACAACTTCGAAGACTCGATTTTGATCTCCGAGAAGGTTGTTGCTGATGACCGCTATACCTCGGTGCACATCGAGGAACTGACGGTTGTTGCCCGCGACACGAAGCTGGGTCCGGAAGAAATCACGCGCGACATCAGCAACCTGGCTGAGACGCAACTGAACCGTCTGGACGATTCGGGCATCACGTACATTGGCGCCGAAGTCAGCGCCGACGACGTGCTGGTCGGCAAGGTCACGCCCAAGGGCGAAACCCAGCTGACGCCGGAAGAAAAGCTGCTGCGCGCCATCTTTGGTGAAAAGGCGTCCGACGTTAAGGACACCTCGCTGCGCGTGCCTTCGGGCATGACCGGCACCGTGATCGACGTGCAAGTGTTCACGCGTGAAGGCATCGTGCGCGACAAGCGCGCCCAGTCCATCATCGACGATGAACTGCGCCGCTATCGCCAAGACCTGAACGACCAGCTGCGCATCGTTGAAAACGACCAGTTCGACCGTATCGAAAAGATGCTGGTCAACAAGACCGTCAACGGCGGCCCGCGCAAGCTGGCCAAGGGCGCCACGATCACCAAGGCTTACCTGGCTGATCTGGACCGCTGGCAGTGGTTCGACATCCGTCTGGCCGATGAGCCGCACGCTGTCGTGCTGGAGCAAGCCAAGGAATCGCTGGAGCAGAAGCGTCACCAGTTCGATCTGGCCTTCGAAGAGAAGCGCAAGAAGCTGACGCAGGGCGACGAGCTGCCCCCGGGCGTGCTGAAGATGATCAAGGTCTACCTGGCCGTGAAGCGTCGTCTGCAACCTGGCGACAAGATGGCAGGCCGTCACGGTAACAAGGGCGTGGTCTCGCGTATCACCCCGGTGGAAGACATGCCGCACATGGCTGACGGCACGCCGGCCGACATCGTTCTGAACCCGCTGGGCGTGCCCTCGCGGATGAACGTCGGTCAGGTGCTGGAAGTGCACTTGGGCTGGGCTGCCAAGGGCGTGGGCCACCGCATTGCCGATCTGCTGCGCGACGAGCGCACTGCGCAGGTCAAGAACGTCCGTGCCTACCTGGACAAGGTCTACAACACGACCGGTTCCGGCGCCCGCATCGACGAGCTGACCGACGAAGAAGTCATGGAAATGGCCCAGAACCTCAAGAACGGCGTGCCGTTCGCGACGCCCGTCTTCGACGGCGCGACCGAAGAGGAAATCACCACGATGCTGGAGCTGGCCTATCCGGACGACGTCGCCGAGCGCATGGCACTGACGCCTTCGCGTACGCAGGCATGGCTGTTCGACGGCCGCACGGGCGAGAAATTCGAGCGCCCCGTGACGGTTGGCTACATGCACTACCTGAAGCTGCACCACTTGGTCGACGACAAGATGCACGCGCGTTCGACGGGTCCGTACTCGCTGGTCACGCAGCAGCCGCTGGGTGGTAAGGCGCAGTTCGGTGGTCAGCGTTTCGGGGAAATGGAAGTGTGGGCGCTGGAAGCATACGGCGCCGCGTACACCCTGCAAGAAATGCTGACGGTGAAGTCGGACGACATCACCGGCCGTACGAAGGTATACGAAAACATCGTCAAGGGCGACCACGTCATCGACGCCGGCATGCCGGAATCGTTCAACGTGCTGGTGAAGGAAATCCGCTCGTTGGCCCTGGACATGGATTTGGAGCGTAACTAATGAAAGCGCTACTCGACCTATTTAAGCAAGTCTCGCAAGACGAGCAATTCGATGCCATCAAGATCGGCATCGCCTCGCCCGAGAAGATCCGTTCGTGGTCTTACGGCGAAGTTCGCAAGCCCGAGACCATCAACTACCGCACGTTCAAGCCTGAACGTGACGGTCTGTTCTGCTCCAAGATCTTTGGCCCGATCAAAGACTACGAGTGCTTGTGCGGCAAGTACAAGCGCCTGAAGCATCGTGGCGTGATCTGCGAAAAGTGCGGCGTTGAAGTCACCGTTGCCAAGGTTCGCCGTGAACGCATGGGCCACATCGAGCTGGCCAGCCCCGTCGCGCACATCTGGTTCCTGAAGAGCCTGCCGTCGCGTCTGGGCATGGTGCTCGACATGACCCTGCGCGACATCGAACGCGTTCTGTACTTCGAAGCCTGGTGCGTGATCGAACCTGGCATGACGCCGCTCAAGCGCGGCCAGATCATGTCGGACGACGATTTCCTCGCCAAGACCGAAGAATACGGCGACGATTTCCGTGCCCTGATGGGCGCGGAAGCCGTGCGCGAACTGCTGCGCACCATCGACATCGATCGCGAAGTGGAAACGCTGCGCGGCGAGTTGAAGGCCACCAGCTCTGAAGCCAAGATCAAGAAGATTTCCAAGCGCCTGAAGGTGCTGGAAGGCTTCCAGAAGTCGGGCATCAAGGCCGAGTGGATGGTCATGGAAGTGCTGCCCGTGCTGCCGCCGGACCTGCGTCCGCTGGTGCCGCTGGACGGCGGCCGCTTCGCGACCTCCGACCTGAACGACCTGTACCGCCGCGTCATCAACCGCAACAACCGCTTGAAGCGCCTGCTGGAGCTCAAGGCGCCGGAAATCATCCTGCGCAACGAAAAGCGGATGCTGCAGGAAGCCGTTGACTCGCTGCTGGACAACGGTCGCCGTGGCAAGGCCATGACGGGCGCCAACAAGCGCCAGCTGAAGTCCCTGGCCGACATGATCAAGGGCAAGAGCGGTCGTTTCCGTCAGAACCTGCTGGGCAAGCGCGTCGACTACTCGGGCCGTTCGGTCATTGTGGTGGGCCCGCAGCTCAAGCTGCATCAGTGCGGTCTGCCCAAGCTGATGGCCCTGGAACTGTTCAAGCCGTTCATTTTCAATCGTCTGGAGATGATGGGCCTGGCCACGACCATCAAGGCTGCCAAGAAGCTGGTGGAAAGCCAGGAACCGGTGGTCTGGGACATCCTGGAAGAAGTCATCCGCGAACACCCGGTCATGCTGAACCGTGCGCCCACGCTGCACCGTTTGGGCATCCAGGCGTTCGAACCGGTCCTGATCGAAGGCAAGGCCATCCAGCTGCACCCGCTGGTTTGCGCGGCGTTCAACGCCGACTTCGACGGTGACCAGATGGCTGTCCACGTGCCGCTGTCGCTGGAAGCCCAGCTGGAAGCGCGCACGCTGATGCTGGCGTCCAACAACGTCTTGTTCCCGGCCAACGGCGAACCGTCGATCGTGCCGTCCCAAGACATCGTGTTGGGTCTGTACTACACGACGCGTGAGCGCATCAACGGCCGCGGCGAAGGCATTTTCTTCACCGACGTCGCTGAAGTGCAACGCGCCTATGACAACGGCGAAGTCGAACTGCAATCCCGCGTGACCGTGCGTCTGAAAGAGCACGAGCGCGACGAGGCAGGCGAATGGCAACCCGTGATCCGCCGTCATGAAACGACGGTCGGCCGCGCGCTGCTGTCCGAAATTCTGCCGAAGGGTCTGCCCTTCACGGTCCTGAACAAGGCCCTGAAGAAGAAGGAAATTTCGCGCCTGATCAACCAGTCGTTCCGCCGTTGCGGCTTGCGCGACACGGTGATCTTCGCCGACAAGCTGATGCAGTCCGGCTTCAAGCTGGCCACGCGCGGTGGTATCTCGATCGCCATGGGCGACATGCTGATCCCGACCGCCAAGGAAGGCATCCTGGCCGAAGCCAGCCGCGAAGTGAAGGAAATCGACAAGCAGTACTCGTCGGGTCTGGTCACGTCCCAGGAACGCTACAACAACGTGGTGGACATCTGGGGCAAGGCCGGCGACAAGGTCGGCAAGGCGATGATGGAACAACTGGCCACCGAGCCGGTTGTGAACCGTCACGGCGAAGAAGTGCGCCAGGAATCGTTCAATTCGATCTACATGATGGCTGACTCGGGCGCCCGCGGTTCGGCCGCCCAGATCCGCCAGCTGGCCGGTATGCGCGGCCTGATGGCCAAGCCGGACGGCTCGATTATCGAAACGCCCATTACCGCGAACTTCCGTGAAGGTCTGAACGTGCTTCAGTACTTCATCTCGACTCACGGCGCGCGTAAGGGTCTGGCTGATACGGCACTGAAGACCGCGAACTCGGGTTACCTGACTCGTCGTCTGGTCGACGTGACGCAAGACTTGGTGATCACCGAGGACGATTGCGGTACGTCGCTGGGCTACAACATGAAGGCCCTGGTGGAAGGTGGTGAAGTCATCGAACCGCTGCGCGACCGCATCCTGGGTCGTGTTGCCGCCGTGGACATCATCAACCCGGACACGCAGGAAACGGCCATCGTCGCCGGTACCCTGCTGGACGAAGACCTGGTCGACACCATCGACCGCATCGGCGTGGACGAAGTCAAGGTCCGCACCCCGCTGACGTGCGAAACGCGTCACGGTCTGTGCGCACACTGCTACGGCCGCGATCTGGGTCGCGGTTCGCCGGTCAACCAAGGCGAGGCAGTTGGCGTTATCGCTGCCCAGTCCATCGGTGAACCGGGCACGCAGCTCACGATGCGTACGTTCCACATCGGTGGCGCGGCGTCGCGTTCGGCTCTGGCCAGCGCGGTGGAAACGAAGTCCAGCGGTCTGGTCGGCTTTGCCAGCACGATGCGCTATGTCACGAACGCCAAGGGCGAACGCGTTGCGATTTCGCGCTCGGGCGAACTGGCGATCTTCGACGACAACGGCCGCGAACGCGAACGCCACAAGATCCCGTACGGCGCGACCGTGCTGGTTGGCGATGGCGAAGCTGTGAAGGCTGGCGCACGTCTGGCGACGTGGGACCCGCTGACCCGTCCGATCGTGTCGGAATACGGCGGCGCCGTCCGCTTCGAGAACATCGAAGAAGGCGTGACCGTTGCCAAGCAGGTGGACGAAGTCACCGGCCTGTCGACGCTCGTCGTCATCACGCCGAAGACCCGTGGCGGCAAGATCGTCATGCGTCCGCAGATCAAGCTGGTCAACGAAGCTGGCGAAGACGTCAAGATCGCCGGCACCGATCACTCGGTGAACATCTCGTTCCCGGTGGGCGCGCTGATTACCGTGCGTGACGGCCAGCAGGTTGCCGTGGGTGAAGTTCTGGCGCGTATTCCGCAAGAATCGCAAAAGACCCGCGACATTACCGGCGGTCTGCCGCGTGTGGCCGAACTGTTCGAAGCCCGTTCGCCCAAGGACGCCGGCATGCTCGCCGACGTTACCGGTACGGTGTCGTTCGGTAAGGACACCAAGGGCAAGCAGCGTCTGGTCATCACCGACCTGGAAGGCGTGAGCCACGAGTTCCTGATTCCGAAGGAAAAGCAGGTTCTGGTGCACGACGGCCAAGTGGTGAACAAGGGCGAAATGATTGTGGACGGCCCGGCCGATCCCCACGACATCCTGCGCCTGCAAGGCATCGAGAAGCTGGCGACGTACATCGTCGACGAAGTGCAGGACGTGTACCGTCTGCAAGGCGTGAAGATCAACGACAAGCACATCGAAGTGATTGTTCGTCAGATGCTGCGTCGTGTGAACATCGTTGACGCTGGTGATACCGAGTTCATCCCGGGCGAGCAAGTCGAGCGCTCCGAACTGCTGAACGCCAACGATCGCATGGCTGCCGAAGACCGTATCCCGGCGACCTACGACAACGTGCTGTTGGGTATCACGAAGGCCTCGCTGTCGACCGACTCGTTCATTTCGGCCGCTTCGTTCCAGGAAACCACGCGTGTCCTGACCGAAGCCGCCATCATGGGCAAGCGCGACGACCTGCGTGGCTTGAAGGAAAACGTCATCGTCGGCCGCCTCATCCCGGCGGGTACCGGCCTGGCTTACCACCACGCACGCCGCGACAAGGAAGAGCTGGAGGCAGCGGAACGCGAAGCCGCTCGCCAGCAGGCCAACCCGTTCGAAGACTCGCCGGTTACGGTGGGCGCGGACGATCAGGCCCCGGCTTCCGACGCCGGCACGGACGATTCCGCAGAATAAGCGGAATCCCGGACAGTTCCCCGCGCGCTGGGTTGGCGCGGGGGCTGCAAGCAAAAAGGCCGCTGATGCGAATCAGCGGCCTTTTTTTATTATCCCGACCAGGTAGCGGTTACTTGGCTGCCTGGCTGCGGGCGCGTTGGAAGACGGGCCCCCAGGACGGATGGCCGGCTTCGTTGGGAGCCAGTTCGAATGAGGGGTCCAGCGCCAGGATCCGGGCGAAGCTGTCTTCGCACAGTTGGGTGTAGCGGCTGACGCAATAGCTGAACGCCTGCAACTTGTAAGCTTCGATGCGGACGGCCTTGGTGGACGAGGCCAACGTGTCCGAGGTGGCAACCGTTCGGATGACTTCCCCGTAGCGGCCCGCGCCGTAGGTGTCCCGGACTTGTTGCAATTGCGCCAGGGCGTCGGCGGTGGGGGGGCTTTCCGGTTTCTGGGACGAGATCCCGGCGCAGCCCGCCAGCATCACTGTCGCGCCGAGCAGACTGCTCAGAAGGCGATTTTTCATAGCTTATAAGGGGGGTAGGAAGAATGAGTGAAACGCCATCGTGCCACAGCCTGATGCGCTCGGACATTTTCGGCAATGTCCTGGTGTTGCGAATTGGATAATATTCACGCTATTCCATCTTCGCACCAGTCCGCGCATGAGCGCAATTCCCATCATGTCCACGTCCACCGGCCTGCTGACGCCGCGTGGCCCTTTCTCCGGCGCCGCGCCTCTGGCTTTGCGTCCTCTTAGCGCTATTGCCGCCAGCATGGCGGGCGGTGTGCCGGAATCGCGTATCAAGCGGCTGGTCTCGGACCTGCTGCCGTCCCTGATCTCCTTGCATGCACAGGGTGAAATCTGCGGCGATATCACGCTGGATACGGTAGGCATGGACGAAAACGCGCGGGCGCATCTGTTGCCCGAGCTTGTCGTGGCGCGCTCGCGCCGAGCCAGCCGAAGCCCGACCCCCGGGTTTGCGCCGTTTGAACTCTATACGGATTCGATGGAATGGCCGCGTGGCTCGTGGAGCGACATCTATGCGCTGTGCGCCGTGATGCATGCATTGGTAACAGGCCACCGGCCGCCGCCTGCGCCCGAGCGCCGGGCGACTGATGCATACGAGCCCCTGGCGTCCTTGGGCCTGTCGAAATACAACCCGGATTTTCTGGCCGTGATTGATCGCGGCCTGGCCATGTCGCCGGCCGACCGGCCGCAGACGCTGGCCGAATTCGCAGCCTTGCTGGGCGTGGCCGCTTACATAGAACCGGCGACAAGCGACGACGAGCCCACGGCCGAGGCCGGCCATTCCGCGCCACCGGCCGCCGCCTCGGCGATGCGCAAGCCGGCACGCAACCGTCGTCCGCTGCTTGCCTTGCTTGCCCTTCTGGCGTTGATCGGCCTGGCGGTGTATGGCTGGTTTCATTGGGGGGCAGGCGCGCCGAACGCGCTGATCACAAGTTCGGAAGTTGTCATGCCGAACCCGCCTGCCGTGCATCCCATGCCGCCGCCGGCGGCACCCCCCGCCGCTTCCACCGTGCCACCTGCTGCCGTCCCGCAAGCGGCGTCGACACCGCCGCCCGTTGTGTCGGGCGCTGGGGCAGAGTCCGGCACGCAGCCGTCCACCCAGAACAGCGCCGCGACGGCAAACGCTCCGGCAGAACCGTCCGTTTTGCCTGCCGCTGGCACGCCGGCTTCTACGCAAGGCGCCGCCACTTCAACCGCGGTGACGCCGGCCGAAGACGCGCCCAAGCCGAAGCCGCTGGCAGTACCGGTCACCGTGCGCCTGGATATACGCCCTTGGGGCGAAGTCTGGGTAAATGGAGTGGCACGCGGGATCAGCCCGCCCGTCAAGGAAATCCGCCTGATTCCGGGCAAGTACCAAGTGGTCCTGCGCAACGCAGACCTGCCACCGTATCGCGCAACGATCGAAATCAAGGCCGGCAAGCCCGCAGTGATTTCGCACGTTTTCCAGTAGGCGCGGGTGGGCGCATCTGCGCCGGGCCGGTCAGGCCGATGGCTCGGTCGGTGCGGCGGCGTCTGAAGCCGCGTCCGGCGCGACGGGCAGGCAGAAGGTAAACACCGACCCGACGCCGATCTTGCTGCTGACCTGCACGGAGCCCCCGTGGCGCTCGGCCACGGTACGCACAAACGCCAAGCCCAGGCCGGCGCCGCCCACGTCATTCCGGTTCTCTACTCCCACACGCGAAAACGGTTCGAACAGGCGTGCAAGATCCGACTCGGCGATGCCCTGGCCTTGATCTCGAATGGTCACGCACCAGAACCCCGGCGATGCGTCGATCGCGCACTCGATGCACGTGTGGGGGGCGCTGTATTTGATGGCGTTGTCGATCAAATTGCACAGCGCGCGCATTAACAACGTCTGGTCGCCGCGTATGTAGGCTACGGGCAACGGCGTACGCAGTCGCAGCGTAATGCCGCGCTTGTGCGCCGACGCCCAGAATTCGTCCACGGCGTCTTGGAGCAGGCTGCCCACATCAAGCTCGACGGCGCTGATCGTCATGGATTCCGCCCGCGTCAGGTGCACGAAGTCGTCCACCAGATGCAGCGTGCGGTTGGCTAGTGTGGCGATCCGCGCAAGCGTTTCGCCCTGGCCCTCTTGGACACCGCTTTCCTGCTTCATCTCGACCAGCGCCAGGATGGAACTTTGCGGCGCGCGCATATCGTGCGAAATGAATCGCAGTGTCTCTTCGCGCTGGCGCTCGGCCTGGCGAATGCGCGAAATATCGGTCAGGGTGGCCACCGTGCCCGCAAAATCGCCTTCGGCGGTATGGATGGGGGCGCACTTCAGGATAAGGTCACGACCGGCGTAGTCGCGTACCTCCAGATCGGCGGTCCAGCGAGTCGAATCATCCGTCGGCAGTTGGCCGCGCAAGGCGTCGGCCACGCGCTGTCGCGTCGAGGCGTCGGAAATGGTCTTTTCCAGCAAGTGCGTAGCCGGGTGGCCCACGCGCGGCGGCCGCATGCCAAGCCGCTGGAAATACATGACCGCCGCCTGGTTGCGAAATTGCATGCGCCCGTCCTGGTCGAATACCAGCGTGGCATCGGGCATGCCATCCAGCCCGTCTGCCAGAAAGCGCCGCAGGTTGCGCACGCGTTCCAATGCGCGTTGAAGTTCGCCCACGCGGCTTTCCAACGACGCGTTCGGGCCGGTCAGCTGGGCCCGCGCTTCGTTAAGAACGGGCGGGTACTCACGTTGAAGCCGGCGCAGTTCGTAGTCCATGTAGCGCAAGGCGGCTTCCTGGCTGCGCCAGCTCCACAGCGGATAGCAAAGCGCAACGCCGACGAGCGCGGCGGTAGGCGCGAACCATAGGCTCGCGTACGCCAGCAGCAACCACGACGCGATCAGTATGCAGGCGATCAGTGCAATGCTCACCAGCAGGGCGCGCTTGGGCGACAGGCGCCACAGCGCCAGGCAGGCGAGCAACACCGGAAGGACGGAAAACAGTGCGTTCCAGGCGGCTGCCGGCCGCTGGTAGAACAGCCCGTCGCGCCCCGCCTGCATCAGGTTGGCGATGATTTCCACGCCCGACATTCCGCTAAGGTCGTGCGACACCGGCGTCGGATATGCGTCACCCAGGCCCGTCGCCCAGGCACCCACCAGCACGTACTTGCCTCGTATTTCTTCGGGCGGGATATCGCCGCGCAACACCGCCAGGTACGAGACGGTGCGCATGTGACCCGCCGGGCCAGCGTAGGGAATCAGGATGTCGCTGCTGGGGGCGGCGCGTTGCAGAAGGCGTTCCACCTGATCTGCCTGCCCGCCGATGTCCAGCATGGACAGGGCCATGTGCATGTAGGGCGCGCCGGCGAACTGGGCAGTCAGCGAGGCTTCACGCACCACGCCGTCCGGATCCACGCGCGCGTTGATGAAGCCGCTGGCGGCCGCGGCATTGCCCGCCACCGCAATGGGTGAGGACATGGCCAAAGGATTGTTCAAACGGTCCAGCACCACCGGCAAGACGGTTCGTCCGTTACGCAAGATGCTCTGGGCCAGGATGGCATCGTCGTTGGGATTGACCGTGTCGCTTTCCGCGAAGATCAAGTCCAGACCGACCGCGCGGGCGCCTTGCAGGCGGTCCATCAAGGCGGCGTGGATCGCGCGCCGCCAGGGCCATCGGCCCAGCGTCTCTATGCTGGCGTCGTCAATGGCGACGATCAGAATGTCGGGGTCGGCGGGGCGCCCCGTCAGGGTCAGGGCGCGGTCGTAAAGGATCTGGTCGACGCGGCCCAAGCCATTCAATAAGCCCAGCAGCGCCGCCAGGATCCCCAGAATCACCGTCAGCCACAGCCCTGAGCGCGAGGTCCGGTCGAGGGCGTCGGTGGCATCGGCCATGGATTCGGCCCTAGTACTCGGTCAGCGTGATGAATCCGCCGCTGCCGCTGCTGACCCCAAGGCCGGACGACGTCATCAATTGATTCGCGCCTTCGAACGTTGCAACCGCGTCCTGGCCGCGCAAGCCCAGCTCGTCGACCGCGCGCACGGATACGTAGTACGTACCGGGGCCAGGGGCCCGGAACTGAATGTCGTTTGCGGCGAAACTTTCGGATGACACGGGCAGGGCGCCTTCCGCATCGCGCGAAACACGCACGAGGTAGCTTTGGGCACCCGGCACCGGTGCAAACGCGCTGGTCCATGCACCGCCGCCCCGGCGCGTGGGCTGGCCCAGTTCTGGCGCGGCCAGCAGCTGGCGCACGCCCGACATGCTGCCGTCGTTGCGCACCGCGGCGCCATAGCCGCGTGCCACCGCGACGGGCTTGGTCAGTTCGGTGCCGGGTGCGTGCGCTTGCAAGCGCACGCTGCCTTCCAACACTTCGCTTTGCACGCCACCCGCGCCGCTTTGCACGCGAAACCGCGTGCCGCGCACGCCGGTCACGGCGACCGGCGTCCGGATCTCGAAACGGCCCACGCCTTGTCCGGTGGGGGCGACAGTGGATTCAACACCGCCGCGCTGAACGTTGATGACCGAGTCGGTCAGCGCGGTGCCTTCAAACTGGCGCAGCCGGGACAATTCAACGGCCCCGCCGGCAGGTAACGTCAGCTTGGATCCGTCAGCCAACTCCAACGTGACAAAGCCGTTCGCCGAGGTCACGACCGTGCTGCCTTCGGAGACGCTCGCGCCGGCTTGCAGTGCCTTGCCGTCCATATTCGCTTGGCCGCTAACGTGCACGACGCGCGCCGGCGCGGGCCGCACCGGGATCATCGATAGCGGGATCCGCAGTTCAAGGCCGATCGGCAGTTGCTCGGGCTTGTCGACCTTGTTTACGGTTTGCAGCTGCGTCCAGTTGGCTTGGTTGCGGGTGTATTGCGTAGCCAGCTCGATCAGGGTGTCGCCCTGGCGGATGCGGTAGATGAAGTCGTCGCCCAATGCACCCGCGGGCTGGCTGTGCGCCACGCCGGACACGGTCAGGCAGCAGAGCAGGGCAAGCGAAGAAAGCGCGCGGCAGCGGCTCATAAATCGTGTTCTCCAGGAAAGCGCGCGTAGCGTCTATGACGGGTTGGTGGCGCTGTCGTCAGCGGCGCTTATCAATTCCAACCGGTAGCCAAGCGCGTACGACGAGCTCAGGCGCACGCCGTGCTCGGGGCGGATCTGGAGCTTTTGACGGATGTTGGACAAATGCGTGTCCAACGTGCGGGACGTGGCGGGAATTTCGCGGTTCCAGACGCATTCGGCGAGCACGTCGCGCGACATCAGCCGGCCCAGATTGCGAAAGAAAAGCAGCGCCAGCTCGAATTCCTTGGGCGCCAGTGACACGGGGGCGCCGTGCAACGAAATGACGCGCGCCGCAGGCTCGATGCGGTAATGCGCAACTTCGAACGCATCGTTGGCCGGCTCGGCGATCTGACTGCGCCGCAGCAGCGCGGCCACGCGCGCCAGCAACTCCAGCGGGCGCAGGGGCTTGACGATGTAATCGTCGGCGCCCGCGCGCAGCCCTTCGACCAAATCATCTTCCGACGAGCGATTGGTCAAGAAGATAACCGGTACGCGCGGACCGATATTGGCGCGCAACCAGCGCACCACATCGTCACCGTCAATGTCTGGCAGGTGCCAATCCAGCAGCACTAGATCAAAATTTTCGGTGCGCAACGCGGCCAACAGATCCCGGCTCTGGTGATAACTGAGGCACGTATATCCCGCAGCGGTCAGCACTTGGTGTATGCGCCGGGCTTGGTCAAGATCGTCTTCCAGCGACGCGATTTTCATCGGAATTTCTCGCGGAGTTTTGCCACTTCTGCGCGCTCGTTGGCGGCCTGATGCAAAGGTGAGCGAATTTGTGTAAACGAATGATAACTCGGGCAAGTGAGAGTCTGGCTACGTTGTGGCAAGAACTGTCAAACATTGCAAAGTTAACGAATATTGACTGGAGTTGTTGCGTAACACCACGCCACACTGTCTCAACCGTCCCCTTCGCCGACGTCACAAACGGTCGGCAGCGGGGCTCGGGTCAGAGGTGGAATTAGCTATGAATCAATTGCGCATACTTATGATGTCGCCGGACGAGGTCGCTCGAAACGCCGCCGTGTCCGCGTTGCTGCAAGCCGGAATTTCCGCGCGCGGGTGCTCGACATCCCTTGAGCTGTTCGGATTACTCAATAGCGGCACCTACGATGCCGTGATCCTCGATGTGGGGGCGATGGGCGAAATCGGCTATGCCCTGGTTGCGCGCCTGCACGGATCTTCGTCGATGGGAATCGTGGTTACCGGACGGGGCATGTCGGTGGACAGCCGCCTGCGCTGCCTGCAAAGCGGCGCCGACGCCTGTCTGCCCGAACCGCAGGATCCGCGCGAACTCTCCTGCATCCTGCTGGCGCTGGCGCGCCGCCTGCCCGCGACACCCGACAACAAGGCGGACGAGGAGCCGGTCAACGGCCAATGGGAGTTGCGAGACCAGGGCTGGACGCTGGCTGCCCCATCGGGCGCCACGATCTCGCTGTCGGCCAACGAACGCCTCATCGTCCGTTCATTGCTGGAAGTCGCGGGCAGGGCGGTGGGCCGGTCGGAGCTGGGCGACGAGCTTCGAGTGGAAGGCGGCGGCGTGCGATCTAGCGGATCGCGCAGCATCGACGTGATCGTCAGCCGCTTGCGGCGCAAAGCGGAATTGGCGGGCGTGATGTTGCCCATCCGCACGGTGTACGGCAGCGGTTACTTGTTCGCCGACCATTAACGCCCGCCCGGAGCTACACTGCGCCGTAGGCCAAAAATACTCATGGTTTACCCCAGCACCGCAACGTCCGACGAGTGCGGCGCGGCGCGTTTCAAAGGGTTGGATCCGTCCTGCTACGTGACCCTATTTTGCGCCAGCCGGCGCTAAGTTCCTGCCTTTTTGCCGCCAACGCGCGGCGTCCGGGGGCTTACAAAATACTTTGACAGTACGCCTTGATCTCAGTTATGCTAAAGGGCTTACTGCTTTATTTCGCGCGCAAAATCTGTACGCAAAAGGCAAACAGTTCAAGAACTTAGTCCAGGATCTAAAACCAGGTGCGTCACGAGCCTTCGGTTTTGGGTCCATCTGTTGCGACTTCGTCCTTGAATGCCGGCCGCTATCAGTTTTGTGCGTTTGTCATGGTTTGTTGGCAAGCCCGCTCTTTTACGTATATGAACGTTTGAGGCGGTTTTGCGCGAACTGCCTTCTCCGAGAGAATTCACTGCTTGAGGAGACGAGTACGTAAGTACTTACCAGTGGTACGTAAAAGGGATTTCAAAGGTCATGCCTACCATTAGCCAACTCGTGCGCAAGCCGCGCGAAGTCAGCATCATCAAAAGCAAGAGCCCCGCGCTCGAAAATTGCCCGCAACGCCGCGGCGTGTGCACTCGCGTGTACACCACCACCCCCAAGAAGCCGAACTCCGCTCTGCGCAAGGTTGCCAAAGTGCGTCTGACCAACGGTTACGAAGTCATTTCGTACATCGGCGGTGAAGGCCACAACCTGCAAGAGCACTCGGTGGTTCTGGTGCGTGGCGGTCGTGTGAAGGACTTGCCCGGTGTGCGTTATCACATCGTGCGCGGTTCCCTCGACCTGCAAGGCGTCAAGGATCGTAAGCAAGCCCGCTCGAAGTACGGCGCCAAGCGCCCGAAGAAGGCTTAATAACGAGTCAGCAGTAACCCCGCGTGGCGGAAGCCCGTCACTAGGGAAGTGCGACCGCGCCCTCCGGCTTTTGGGAAGGAGCGCGGCACGTAAGGGGTCGTCCCAATGGGCGGCCATGGCCGTGTAATGAAACACGGTTCAACTGAACAGACACAAGGAAGCAACAATGCCCCGTCGTCGCGAAGTACCCAAGCGCGAGATTCTGCCCGATCCCAAGTTCGGCAGCGTCGAGCTCGCCAAGTTCATGAACGTCGTCATGCTGGACGGTAAGAAGGCCGTCGCCGAGCGCATCGTCTACGGTGCCCTCGAGCAAGTGCAAACCAAGACCGGCAAAGAGCCGATCGAAGTTTTCAGCCTGGCGATCAACAACATCAAGCCGATCGTCGAAGTGAAGAGCCGCCGCGTTGGCGGTGCCAACTACCAAGTGCCGGTTGAAGTGCGCCCCGTGCGCCGCCTGGCCCTGGCTATGCGTTGGCTCCGTGAAGCCGCTAAGAAGCGTGGCGAGAAGTCGATGGATCTGCGTCTTGCTGGCGAACTGATCGACGCCTCCGAAGGTCGTGGCGCCGCGATGAAGAAGCGCGAAGACACGCACAAGATGGCAGAGGCCAACAAGGCCTTCAGCCATTTCCGCTGGTAATTTAAGGACTAATCCACCATGGCCCGCAAAACCCCGATCGAGCGCTATCGCAACATTGGTATCTCTGCGCACATCGATGCAGGGAAAACCACCACGACCGAACGTATCCTGTTCTACACCGGCGTCAATCACAAGATTGGCGAAGTGCATGATGGCGCAGCCACCATGGACTGGATGGAACAAGAGCAAGAGCGTGGCATCACCATTACGTCGGCAGCTACGACGGCGTTTTGGCGTGGCATGGCGAAGAACTATCCCGAACACCGCATCAACATCATCGACACCCCGGGTCACGTGGACTTCACCATTGAGGTGGAACGTTCCATGCGCGTCCTGGACGGTGCTTGCATGGTCTATTGCGCGGTGGGTGGCGTTCAGCCGCAGTCCGAAACCGTGTGGCGCCAAGCCAACAAGTACGGCGTGCCGCGTCTGGCCTTCGTCAACAAGATGGACCGCACCGGCGCCAACTTCTTCAAGGTCTATGACCAGCTGAAGAACCGCCTGCGCGCCAATCCCGTGCCGATCGTGATCCCGATCGGTGCCGAAGACACGTTCCAAGGCGTGGTCGACCTGGTCAAGATGAAGGCGATCATTTGGGACGAAGCCAGCCAAGGCATCAAGTTCGACTACCACGATATTCCCGCCGAGCTGGAAGGCCTGGCCAACGAATGGCGTGAAAAGCTGGTTGAAGCCGCCGCTGAGTCGTCGGAAGAGCTGATGAACAAGTACCTGGAAACGGGTTCCTTGGACGAAGCCGAAATCAACCTGGCCATCCGCCAACGCACCATCGCTGGCGAAATCCAGCCGATGCTGTGCGGCACCGCCTTCAAGAACAAGGGCGTGCAGCGCATGCTGGACGCGGTCATCGACTACCTGCCTTCGCCCGTGGACATTCCCGCGGTTGACGGCCAGGACGACGATGGCAATCCCGTCACGCGTGAAGCGGACGACGGCGAGAAGTTCTCGGCACTGGCATTCAAGCTGATGAGCGATCCGTTCGTGGGTCAATTGACCTTCGTGCGCGTTTACTCGGGCGTCCTGAAGTCGGGCGACACGGTCTACAACCCCATCAAGGGCAAGAAAGAACGTATCGGCCGCATTCTGCAGATGCACGCGAACAACCGCGAAGAAATCAAGGAAGTGTTGGCAGGCGACATCGCCGCCGTGGTGGGTCTGAAAGACGTGACCACCGGCGAAACGCTGTGCGACACCGACTCGCACATCTTGCTCGAACGCATGATTTTCCCCGAGCCCGTGATTTCGCAGGCCGTGGAACCGAAGTCGAAGGCTGACCAGGAAAAGATGGGTCTGGCGCTGTCGCGTCTGGCTCAGGAAGATCCGTCGTTCCGCGTGCGCAGCGACGAAGAATCCGGCCAAACCATCATTTCCGGCATGGGCGAGCTTCACCTGGAAATTCTGGTCGACCGCATGAAGCGTGAGTTCGGCGTTGAAGCCAACGTCGGCAAGCCGCAAGTGGCCTACCGTGAAACCATCCGCAAGACCTGCGACGAAGTTGAAGGCAAGTTCGTCAAGCAGTCGGGCGGCCGTGGCCAGTACGGTCACGTGGTGCTGAAGGTCGAGCCGTTGCCTCCTGGCGGTGGCTACGAATTCGTGGACGCCATCAAGGGCGGTGTGGTTCCTCGCGAATACATCCCCGCGGTGGACAAGGGCATTCAGGAAACGCTGCCTTCGGGCGTGTTGGCTGGCTACCCGATCGTCGACGTCAAGTGCACGCTGTTCTTCGGTTCGTACCACGATGTGGACTCGAACGAAAACGCGTTCAAGATGGCCGGCTCCATGGCATTCAAGGAAGGTCTGCGCAAGGCCAGCCCCGTGCTGCTGGAACCGATGATGGCCGTTGAAGTCGAAACGCCGGAAGACTACGCTGGTACCGTGATGGGCGATCTGTCCTCGCGTCGCGGCATGGTCCAAGGCATGGACGACATGGTCGGTGGCGGCAAGACCATCAAGGCTGAAGTTCCCCTGGCCGAGATGTTCGGTTACGCCACGAACCTGCGTTCGTTGACGCAAGGTCGTGCCACGTACACGATGGAATTCAAGCATTACTCCGAGGCTCCCAAGAACGTCGCTGACGAAGTCATCGCCGCTCGGGCCAAGTAAATAACCCTAGCCAGGTCCGCCCATCCGGGTGGCCTGGCAGATTCAAGTTTCCTTGAAAGTTAAAGGATAGAGATCATGGCAAAAGGCAAGTTTGAACGTACCAAGCCGCACGTGAACGTGGGTACGATTGGTCACGTTGACCACGGCAAAACGACGTTGACGGCAGCTATCACGACCGTTCTGTCGAACAAGTTCGGTGGCGAAGCCAAGGGCTACGACCAGATCGATGCGACTCCTGAAGAAAAGGCTCGCGGCATCACGATCAACACCGCCCACGTCGAGTACGAAACCGAAGCGCGTCACTACGCTCACGTTGACTGCCCGGGCCACGCTGACTATGTGAAGAACATGATCACGGGCGCGGCGCAAATGGACGGCGCGATTCTGGTTGTGTCGGCCGCTGACGGCCCGATGCCGCAAACGCGTGAACACATTCTGCTGAGCCGCCAGGTTGGCGTGCCGTACATCATCGTCTTCCTGAACAAGGCTGACATGGTTGACGACGCCGAGCTGCTCGAGCTGGTGGAGATGGAAGTTCGCGAACTGCTGTCCAAGTACGACTTCCCGGGTGATGACACCCCGATCGTCAAGGGTTCGGCCAAGCTGGCGCTGGAAGGCGACAAGGGCGAACTGGGCGAGCAAGCCATCATGGCTTTGGCCGCTGCACTGGATTCGTACATCCCGACGCCCGAGCGCGCCGTGGACGGCACGTTCCTGATGCCGGTTGAAGACGTGTTCTCGATCTCGGGTCGTGGCACGGTGGTGACTGGCCGTATCGAACGCGGCATCGTCAAGGTCGGCGAAGAAATCGAAATCGTGGGCCTGGTGCCCACGGTCAAGACGACTTGCACGGGCGTTGAAATGTTCCGCAAGCTGCTGGACCAAGGTCAAGCTGGCGACAACGTGGGCATCCTGCTGCGCGGCACCAAGCGTGAAGACGTCCAGCGCGGCCAAGTGTTGGCCAAGCCGGGCTCGATCACCCCGCACACGGACTTCACGTCCGAGGTGTACATCCTGTCCAAGGAAGAAGGCGGCCGTCACACGCCGTTCTTCCAAGGCTATCGTCCCCAGTTCTACTTCCGCACGACGGACGTGACGGGCACGATCGAGCTGCCGGCCGACAAGGAAATGGTTCTGCCGGGCGACAACGTGGCCATGACGGTCAAGCTGTTGGCTCCCATCGCCATGGAAGAAGGCCTGCGTTTCGCTATCCGTGAAGGCGGTCGTACCGTCGGCGCCGGCGTCGTCGCCAAGATCCTGAAGTAATTCGGATCACTTAAGCAGCACACAACCAGCGAGGGCGCCTCGTCGCCTTCGCCTCTCGTTCTTTAGGAAACGCCATGAAAAACCAAAAGATCCGTATCCGCTTGAAAGCATTCGATTACAAGCTGATCGATCAATCGGCCGCTGAAATCGTCGACACCGCCAAGCGTACCGGCGCCGTCGTCCGCGGCCCGGTGCCGCTGCCCACGCGTATCCGTCGCTACGACGTTCTGCGTTCGCCGCACGTCAACAAGACGTCGCGCGACCAGTTCGAAATCCGTACGCACCAGCGCCTGATGGACATCGTTGATCCCACCGACAAGACCGTTGACGCTCTGATGCGTCTGGACCTGCCGGCCGGCGTCGACGTCGAAATCGCGCTGCAGTAAGGCGATTCGGGCCTGCTACCTTCGCCGGTAGGCTCGATAAGAATGGCCGTGTTCCCAAGGGAATGCGGCCATTTTGTTTTGGTCGGGGCAACGCCGTCCAAAGTGTGGCAAATATGCGCGCTTGCGCATGCCTTTAAGCCGCTAAGTGCTTGTGCTGCCTGAAAAAATCATGCTAATATGCCAAGCTTGCCATTTTGTGGCAAGTCTAACTATGGGCGGATTGGCTTGAATCCCTTTGCTGCAAGGCAAGGCGGCCTATAAGGCAATACCAACCAGGTTGAACATAGTCGTAGGGCAAAGGCCGTTACCTTTTGCCTGATTAGCCCTGACCAATCGCAGTCAGGAATGGAGAAAACGATGTCGAATTCGACACCCACGCCCGCCGCTCACCGGCTGGGGCTGGTGGGTCGCAAGGTCGGCATGACCCGCATTTTTACCGAGGAAGGTGAATCCATCCCGGTAACCGTGCTGGACGTGTCTAACAACCGCGTGACCCAAGTTAAGTCGCTGGAAACCGACGGCTACGCCGCGATCCAGGTGGCTTATGGCACTCGTCGTGCCTCGCGTGTGGCTCAGCCGCAAACGGGCCACTACGCCAAAGCCGGCACTGAAGCCGGTAGCATCCTCAAAGAATTCCGCCTTGATCCCGCCCGCGCTGCTGAATTTGCAGCCGGTTCCGTGATCGCCGTGGAATCCGTGTTCGAAGCCGGCCAACAGGTCGACGTGACGGGCACGACCATTGGTAAAGGCTTCGCCGGTACCATCAAGCGTCACCACTTCGGTTCGCAACGCGCGTCGCACGGTAACTCCCGTTCGCACCGCGTCCCGGGCTCGATTGGCCAAGCTCAAGATCCGGGCCGCGTGTTCCCGGGTAAGAAGATGGCTGGTCACCTGGGTGATGTCACCCGCACCGTTCAAAACCTCGACGTCGTTCGCGTTGACGTTGAGCGTGGCCTGCTGTTGGTCAAGGGCGCTGTCCCCGGCCACGCTGGCGCCGACATCGTCGTGCGCCCGGCCATCAAGGCCCCGGCCAAGAAGGGAGCGTAAGTAAATGGATCTCAAGCTCCTGAACGACCAAGGTCAGGCCGCTGCTACGTTCAGCGCGCCCGATACGATCTTCGGCCGTGACTTCAACGAAGCGCTGATTCATCAGATCGTGGTGGCTTTCCAAGCCAATGCCCGTGCCGGCAACCGCGCTCAGAAGGATCGTGCCGAAGTTAAGCACTCGACCAAGAAGCCCTGGCGCCAGAAGGGTACCGGCCGCGCACGCGCTGGTATGACTTCGTCGCCGCTGTGGCGTGGCGGTGGTCGGATTTTCCCGAACTCGCCCGAAGAGAACTTCAGCCAGAAGGTCAACAAGAAGATGTACCGCGCCGGGATCCGTTCGATCTTGTCGCAACTGGCTCGTGAAGACCGTATCGCCGTTGTCGAATCGTTTGATCTGGAATCGCCCAAGACCAAGGCTGCTGCTGCAAAGCTGAAGAGCCTGGGCCTGGACTCGGTCCTGATCATCACCGACAGCGTTGATGAGAATGTTTACCTCGCCACCCGCAACCTGCCGCACGTTGCTGTTGTCGAGCCCCGTTATGCCGATCCGTTGTCGCTGGTCCACTACAAGAAAGTGCTGATCACCAAGCCGGCCATCGCTCAACTCGAGGAGATGCTGGGATGAACGCTGAACGCTTGATGCAAGTCATTCTGGCTCCGATCGTGACCGAAAAGGCCACGTTCGTCGCTGAGAAGAATCAGCAAGTCGCTTTCCGTGTCGTGGCTGACGCTACCAAGCCGGAAATCAAGGCTGCCGTCGAACTGCTCTTCAAAGTGCAGGTCGAGTCTGTGCAGGTCCTCAACCGTAAGGGCAAAGTCAAGCGCTTTGGCCGATTCGTTGGCCGTCGCCGTAATGAGCGCAAGGCTTACGTGTCGCTCAAGGACGGCCAGGAAATCGACTTTGCGGAGGTGAAGTAAATGGCCCTCGTAAAAGTTAAGCCGACATCGGCTGGCCGCCGTGGCATGGTGAAGGTTGTTAGCCCGAACCTGCACAAGGGTGAGCCCTACGCGCCGCTGCTGGAAAAGAAGACCCGTGGTTCTGGCCGTAACAACAACGGTCACATCACGATCCGCCACCGTGGTGGTGGTCACAAGCAACACTACCGTGTCGTCGACTTCCGTCGCGACAAGGACGGTATCCCGGCAAAGGTCGAGCGTCTGGAATATGACCCCAACCGTACGGCGCACATTGCTCTGCTGTGCTACGCCGACGGCGAACGTCGTTACATCATCGCTCCGCGTGGCCTGGAAGTGGGTGCTACCTTGCTGTCGGGCACCGATGCTCCGATCCGCGCTGGTAACACGCTGCCGATCCGCAACATCCCGGTGGGTACGACGATTCACTGCGTCGAAATGCTGCCTGGCAAGGGTGCTCAAATGGTCCGTTCGGCCGGCGCTTCCGCCGTCCTGCTGGCTCGCGAAGGCATCTACGCTCAGGTTCGTCTGCGCTCGGGTGAAGTTCGCCGTGTGCACATCGAATGCCGCGCCACCATTGGTGAAGTCGGTAACGAAGAACACAGCCTGCGCCAAATCGGCAAGGCCGGTGCAATGCGTTGGCGTGGTATCCGCCCGACGGTTCGTGGCGTTGCCATGAACCCGGTGGATCACCCGCACGGTGGCGGCGAAGGCCGTACCGGTGAGGCACGCGAGCCGGTCAGCCCGTGGGGCACCCCGGCGAAGGGTTTCAAGACCCGTCGCAACAAGCGGACGAACAATATGATCGTCCAACGGCGCAAGCGCAAGTAAGAGGCGAACACTATGTCACGTTCGATCAAGAAAGGCCCGTTTGTCGATGCTCACCTGATCAAAAAGGTGGACACGGCCGTCGCGGGCAAAGACAAGAAGCCGATCAAGACCTGGTCGCGTCGTTCCACGATCCTGCCCGAGTTCATCGGTCTGACGATCGCGGTCCACAACGGCAAGCAACATGTCCCCGTGTACATCAACGAGAACATGGTCGGTCACAAGCTGGGCGAGTTCGCGCTGACCCGTACGTTCAAGGGCCACGCTGCGGACAAGAAGGCGAAGAGGTAAGCGATGGAAACTACTGCCATTATCCGTGGGGTGCACATCTCGGCACAGAAGACCCGTTTGGTTGCGGACTTGATCCGTGGCCAGAAGGTCGGCCGTGCCCTGGAAATCCTCACCTTCTCGCCGAAGAAGGCTGCCGTCATCCTGAAGAAGGCTGTCGAGTCCGCCATCGCCAACGCCGAGCACAACGACGGCGCCGATATCGACGAACTGAAAGTCACCACGATTTTTGTGGACAAGGCTCAGTCGATGAAGCGCTTCTCCGCTCGCGCCAAGGGCCGCGGCAACCGTATCGAGAAGCAGACCTGCCATATCACGGTCAAGGTCGGAGCTTAAGGAGTCACGATGGGTCAGAAAATTCACCCCACTGGGTTCCGTCTCGCGGTCACCCGTAATTGGTCCTCGCGTTGGTTCGCCGACGACAAGGCCTTCGGCACGATGCTTGCCGAAGACATTCGCGTTCGCGAGTACCTGAAAAAGAAGCTCAAGAGCGCCTCCGTTGGTCGCGTGATCATCGAGCGTCCGGCCAAGAATGCCCGCATCACCGTCTACTCGGCTCGTCCGGGCGTGGTGATCGGCAAGCGCGGCGAAGACATCGAAAGCCTGAAGGCTGATCTGCAGCGTCTGATGGGCGTGCCTGTGCACGTCAACATCGAAGAAATCCGCAAGCCGGAAACCGATGCTCAACTGATCGCCGACTCGATCTCGCAACAGCTCGAGAAGCGCATCATGTTCCGTCGCGCAATGAAGCGCGCGATGCAAAACGCGATGCGTCTGGGTGCCCAAGGCATCAAGATCATGAGCTCGGGCCGTCTGAACGGTATCGAAATTGCTCGCACCGAGTGGTATCGCGAAGGCCGTGTGCCGCTGCACACCCTCAAGGCCAACATCGACTACGGCACCTCCGAAGCCCACACCACGTATGGCGTGATCGGCATCAAGGTCTGGGTCTACAAGGGCGACATGCTGGCTAACGGCGAATTGCCGCCGGAAACCGCTGCCCCGCGCGAAGAAGAACGTCGTCCGCGCCGCGCTCCGCGTGGTGATCGTCCGGACGGTGCTCGCACCGGTCGTCCGGGTGGTCGTGGTCGTGGTGGTCCCCGCAAGGCGGACGCTGCTCCGGCGCCTGAAGGAGAATAACCATGCTGCAACCCTCTCGCAGAAAGTATCGCAAAGAGCAGAAGGGCCGCAACACCGGTCTGGCGACTCGTGGTACCCACGTGTCGTTCGGCGAATTCGGTCTGAAGGCCACCGGCCGTGGCCGTCTGACCGCTCGCCAGATCGAAGCCGCTCGTCGTGCTATCAATCGTCACATCAAGCGTGGCGGCCGTATCTGGATTCGCATTTTCCCGGATAAGCCCATCTCGCAAAAGCCCGCCGAAGTCCGTATGGGTAACGGTAAGGGCAATCCTGAGTACTGGGTCGCTGAAATTCAGCCCGGCAAAGTGCTCTACGAAATGGAAGGTGTGAGCGAAGAGATCGCGCGTGAAGCTTTCCGCCTGGCCGCTGCCAAGCTGCCGATTTCGACCACGTTCGTCGCGCGTCATATCGGTGCTTAAGGAGTACTAACATGAAAGCTAGCGAACTCCGTTCGAAAGACGCCGCCGAGCTCGGCAAAGAGCTCGAAAGCCTGCTGAAGGCACAATTCGGTCTGCGTATGCAGAAGGCCACGCAGCAACTGGCCAACACCAGCCAGCTGCGCAACGTGCGTCGCGACATTGCGCGCGTTCGTACCTTGCTGACCGAGAAGGCAGGGAAATAAACATGAGCGAAACTCAAAACACCCAAGTGGCCAAGCGCCAGCGTACGCTGGTTGGCAAGGTCGTCAGCAACAAGATGGACAAGACTGTCGTTGTGCTCGTCGAGCGCCGCGTCAAGCACCCCATCTTCGGCAAGATCATCATGCGCTCCGCGAAGTACAAGGCGCACGATGAATCGAACCAATACAACGAAGGCGATACGGTTGAAATCGCTGAAGGCCGTCCCATCTCGCGCTCGAAGTCGTGGCGTGTGGTGCGTCTGGTTGAAGCCGCACGTATCATCTAAGTGATGCAGTCATCGGAACGGTTCGCCGTTCTGATATAAAACGGCAAGGGCTAAACCCCTTGCCGTTTTTTTTCGTCTTTGAAATCCATGCCGAATCGAGTCAGCAACATCGTGCGCAGTATCGTCACGGCCCATGCGCTTGGGGCCGCCTTGTGCCTGGCCGGCGCGGCAGCCGCGCAAGCCGTGAACGCGGGCCAAGCTGCCCCTTCGGCGCCGTCGCCCGATGACGCCAGGACCGGCAAGAACGTCTTGAATGCGGGACCCGAGCCTCGGGTCAAACCGCCTACCGGATCTCGCGACCACGCAGCCATCTTCGGCTCGGAAGACGAGGACGAACAGGCCTTGGTGTCGCAGGAGCAGACGCTTGAAAACCAGCGCAATCAGCTGCTGATGCTGGAACGCCTGTTCACTCAGAAGCCTGCGGGCGCCGGGACTGCGCCGCCGGCGATGATGCCGTTGAACTCCGGCTCGACGATGCGGCCTTTGCAGCCCACGCCCTCTGGCTCGCAGCTTGATAGAGGCAAGATCGACGAGATGCAGCGGCGCGTCGACGGTATGCGCCGCGACGCGGAATCGATGCGCCAGGGCGGAAAGTAAGCGCTGAAGCCGGCCGGTGCCGCTTTTGAAACGCAGCGTAGCCGTTATCGGCACCAGCGTTGTTACAACGGCCCATGGTTCTTGATATAAGTGCTGTCAGCGCACCTATTGCGCTGACAATTCTGACCACAGGAGTGGCATAGATGATCAAGTCTCCGGGCAAGCTTGGCGCTGCAGCTTTCATGGTGTGGGCGGGCGTGGGATTTTCTGCAGCTGCAAGCGCGCAAAGCATTGTTTTCAAGGATGTGGAAGTCTCTCGGCCCATCTACGACAGCGTTTTGGTCGTTGGTAGCGATAGCCGAGCGCGAACTGGCATGGAAGTCCGAGAGTTGCAGAGGACGATGGATCAGGTTCGTGATCAAACGCGTACTTTGGATGACCTGAAGAACCAGAACCGCGCGCTGCAACGCAAAGTGGACGATCAGGAGAAAAAGATTGCCGCATTGGAGCGAAAACAAAGCGACAGCAACCGTAGTAGCAGTAGCAGTAGCAGCAGCAACAGCGCGAACGAGCGGCAGTTCAGCGCGATGCAGCGCCAGATCGATCAGCTTAGCCGCGACCTGGATCGTGTACGTAGCAAGGTGAAATAACGCGAGGTGCCTGCGCGCGCGGCGAGGTCGTGCGCGCGGGCGCGTCCCCGCGTCAGCGCCGTCGCGCCAGTTCCCGCAGGCGCCCCGCGATCCCCGTTGGAAAGTAATACACCGACACGACGAACAGGATGCCCAGCCACAGCAGCCAGCGGTCCGGTTCGAACAGCAACGCCAACGGCGCCACGCCGGTCACCGCATCGTGGAGGACGTGCAGGCCATCTTGAAGATAGCTTTGCGCGAACACGAACAAGCTGGCGCCCACCACGGCGCCATACATCGTCCCCATGCCGCCGATCACCAGCATCAGCAGAATGTTCAGCATGATCTCGAACGACAGCGAAGTGTCCGGCCCGTTGTAGCGCAGCCATAGCGCGTACATCGCGCCGGCCAGCGTGGCGAAGGCGGCGGCAAGCAGGTTGGACAGGCTGCGATACAGCACGGTGCGATAGCCGATGGCTTCGGCGCGGAAGGGGTTTTCGCGGATCGCTTGCAGCACGCGGCCGAACGGGGAATTGACGATGCGCAGCAGCATCAGGAACAGCACGAGGCAGACGGCGGCGATCAAATAATACGTAATGATGCGGCCGTCGATCGTGACGCCCAGTACGGGTTCTGACAACGGTCGGAACGCGGGGCGAAGCAGTTGCGGCACCTTGAAGTTAAGGCCGTCTTCGCCGCCCGTCAGCGTGGACAGTTGCGAGACCAGCGTCTGGAAGGCGGCGGCCACCGCCAAGGTGATCATGGCGTAGAAGATTGCGCGCACACGCAGGCTTGCCAAGCCGATCAGCAATGCAAAGGCCAGCGACACAAGCAGGCCCGCGCCCACGCCGGCGAACACTGCCGTCCAACCGGGCTCCATGCGGATGCTGGCGATTGCCTCGCCATAGGCGCCGATGCCGAAGAACATGGTGTGCGCAAAGCTGACGATGCCGGTATAGCCCAGCAGCAGGTCATAGCTGGCCACAAGGATGACGAACACCAGGATCTTGGCCGCCACGGCCAGCGACTTGGGGCCGGGAAAGAGAAACGGCGTGGCAAGCAGCAGGACGACAATCGCAATCAGCGCCAGCGCCAGCAAAGGGCTGCGCGGCGGATCGCCGGAGAGCAGGCGGAATGACATGTCGCGATCCCTAGCGGTTGGTGACCGGATACACGCCTTGCGGCCGCCACAACAAAATGGCGACCATCAGGGCGATGTTCGAGAACAAGGCCGCCTTGGGGAGCAGGAAGCCGGTGTAGTTGGCCATCAAGCCAACCAGCAGCGCGCCGATCAGGCAGCCCACCGTCGAGCCCAATCCGCCAATCATGATGACGATGAAGATCAGCACGTTTACCTGCGCACCCAACTGCGGCACGATGGATTGCTGATACATGCCCCACAGCACGCCGCCCAGGCCGGCCAGCATGGACCCCGCCACGAACACGCCCACGAACAGGTGCCGGATTCGATAGCCCAGGCTTTCGACCATTTCCCGGTCTTCGACCCCGGCGCGGATCAGCAGCCCCAACTTGGTCCGGTTCAGCAGCCACAGCATGCCGCCCAGCACCAGCACGCCGACTGCCAGCGCGACGATGCGAAATTTCTCGATCGCGGCATCGCCCAGCAGGAACGCGCCGCGCAGCGCCTCGGGCAGCGGGAGCGACAGCGTCTGCGGACCCCAGATCATCTTGATGATCTCTTCGCCGATGATCATGCCGCCCATGGTGATCAGGATCTGCTTCAGATGCTGGCCGTACACCGGCCGCACAATGACGCGTTCAAAGGCCAAGCCCACCGCGCCGGCCACAAGCATGCCCACGATCATGGCCGGCAGTACCGCAACCATGTTCGTCCACAGGCTTGCCGTCTGCGTCCAGTCGGACATCGACCCCAGCACCGTGGCCGCCATGTACGCGCCGATGGCAATGAACAGGCCGTGGCCGAAGTTCAATACATCCATCAGCCCGAACACCAGCGTCATGCCCGAGGCGACGATGAAGATGATCATGCCCATGGCCAGACCGGCCAGCGTCAGAGTGATCCAGGTCGAAAACGACCCGACCAGCGGCAGCGCAAGCGCGGCCAATGCGACCACCAGCAGCACGGGGCGCAGGTCCGCGCGCACGCGTGGCAGTGGGGTATCGATATCCAAGGTGCTCATTGATGGCTTCCCAGCGATAGGCCCAGCAGGCGGGTCTGTAGCGCCTCGTCTTGCGCCAACGTCTGCATGGCGCCCGCGTGGACGATACGGCCGTCGTCCATGACGGCGACATGGTCGCCGACACGGCGCGCAAAGTTGAAGTTCTGCTCGACCAGCAAAATGGTGGTGGACGCCTGCTTGAGTTCGATGAAGGCGTCGATCATGTTCTGGATGATGGCGGGCGCCAGGCCCTTGCTGGGCTCGTCGATCAGCAGTAGCCGGCGCGGTTCGATGATGGCGCGCGCCACGGCAAGCATCTGTTTCTGGCCTCCGGACAGCTTGCCGGCGGGGTGTAGCCAGAACTTCTTCAGTGCCGGGAAGAATCCGAAGATCCATTCCAATCGCGCCGTGTCCAACTGCGCCTCGGTTCGGGCCTGGCGCGCGGCCAGCAAGATGTTTTCCTTGACGGAAAGGTCGGCAAAGATGCCCATGTTCTCCGGTACGTAGGCCATGCCCATGCGGGCCATGTCGGGCGGCGATGTGCGGGTGCCCGGCCCGCCGACGGGCGCGCCGTCAAACCGGACCTGGCCTTGCGAGGCGCGCCACAAGCCCATGATGGTGCGCAGCGTCGTGGTCTTGCCCGCGCCGTTGCGGCCCAGCAGCATGGTGACCGCCGACGCGGGCACCGCAAGATCGACGCCGTGCAGGATGTGATACGCACCGATGTGCGTGTGCACGTCCTTCAATTCAAGTAGCGGCGGCGCGCTCATGTGGGGTTCTCCACGGGCGCGATACCCAGGTATGCCTGTTGCACGATGGGCGAGGCGATGACAGCGGCGGGCTCGCCATCGGCCATCAATTGGCCGTTATGCAGTACGACGATGCGGTCGGCCAATTCGCGCACCACGTCCATCTTGTGCTCGACCAGCAGGATTGTTTTCGAGGGGTCGGTTTTCAGTTCGCGAATCAGCTCCAGCACCACGGGTACATCGTCCACGCTCATGCCGGCCGTGGGCTCGTCAAACATGAAAACCTGCGGCTCCAGTGCGATCAACATGGCGATTTCCAGCTTGCGCTGATCGCCATGCGGCAGGTCGGCCGCAGCCTGGTCGCGGCGTGCCGACAAGCGGGTACGTTCAAGCAGCGCATCGGCGCGCGCCAGCAGCTTGCGATCATCGTCCCAGGTTCGCCAGAAGCGAATCTGACGCCAGCTCAGACCTTGTTGGCGCGATTGCAGCGCCAGCCGCACGTTCTCGTGCACGGACAGGCGCGGGAACAGCTGCGTCAGCTGAAATGCACGGCCCAGCCCGGCGTGCATGCGCGCAGGGGCCGATAGCGACGTCAGGTCGCGCCCGTTCAGACTTACCGACCCTGCGCTGGCACGCAACTGGCCAGAGATCAAGTTGAAGTAGGTTGTCTTGCCCGCGCCGTTGGGGCCGACAATGGCCGTCAGCGTGCCCGGCTCGTAGCGGCAACTGACGTTGTTGACGGCCACGTGCCCGCCGAAGCGGATCGTAAGCGATTGGGTTTCCAGCATGGCGGCAACCGGCCTTCAACGCTTGTTCTGAATGGGCACATTCATCTGATCGGGCGTGATTTCCTTGACCAGATCCTGCACGGCCCACGGCACGGAAGGATCGTTCTTGATGCGGAAGTGGTACATCGACTGCATCGCCTGATGGTCTTCGGGGCGGAACGTCATCTTGCCCTTGGGCGTATCGAAACTCATGCCTTCCATTGCCTTGATGAGCGTGTCGGTGTCGGCGTTGCCCGCGGTCTTGTTCAGCGCCGCCACGATCGCGATGCCCGAAGACATGCCGCCGGCCGTGAAGAAGTCGGGCGGCTGCCCGAAGCGCTTCTGATGTTCGGCAACCAGCCATTCGTTGATGGGATTCTTCGGAATGCCGTAGTAGTAATACGTGGCACCTTCCATGCCGGCCAGGGACTTCAGCGGCGTCATCGCGGCCAGCGTGTTGCCGCCCGTGGCAATTTCAATGCCGAAGCGCTTGGGGTCCAGGTCGGCTATCTTGAACGGGTTGCCGGCGCCGGCCCACAGGATGAAGATGATCTTGCGGCCGGGCTTGTCTTTCAACGCATCAAACAGGCGCTGCGCGCCGGCGGTGAAGTCCGTGGCGCTGGCCGGCAGATATTCCTCGTGCACGATCTTGGCGTTTTTCAGCGCACCCTTGAAGGCCTTCACGCCGTCACGGCCAAATGCGTAGTCTTGCGCCAACATGGCGATGGATGTGCCCGCCTGGTCGAACGCGACCGCGTTGGCGATGGCGTCCTGCGACGAGTTGCGGCCGGTGCGGAAAATGTACTTGTTCCATTTTTCGCCGGTGATCGAATCCGCGACGGCGGGCTCGACCAGGAGGATCTTTTCGTATTCCTCGGCGATGGGCAGCATGGCCAACGCGACGCCTGACGACGTGGGGCCCACGGCGATGTCGGCGTTGTCGTCCGCATAGGCCGACGCCAGCTGCGCGCGGGCAACGTCGGGCTTGCCCTGGTTGTCCTTTTCAATGACGCGGATCTTGCGGCCAGCCACGGTCATCGTGCCTTGCGTGGCGTACTCCAGGCCCAGCATCAAGCCGTTCTGCGTCTGTTTGGCATAGGCCTCCAGCGGCCCGGTCTTGTCGTACACGTGGGCGACGACGAAATCCTTGGCGGCGACCGTCGAGGTCATGCAAAGCGCCGCGAGCGCGGCGAGCAGTATGCGATTCATGTGAAGTCTCCTGGTATCAGTATCAACGGGCGCAAGCGTTCGCCGTGTGATCCGGCGTGGCAAGAAATTGGCGGATGGCGTCGATCTGCGGCGCGACGTTCAAAGCGGGGGCGTGGCCGCAGTCGGGGAAGTCGATGCGCGTTGCGCGCGGACCGCGCTGCGTCATGGCATCGGCGACTTCCGGCAGCAACAGGTCGGATTGCGCGCCGCGCAGCAACAGCACCGGCATGCGCAGCGAGTCGTAGCCGCTCCAGCGGTCGTAGTCATTGGGATGATGGCGAAATTGGCCGACGATGGCGGGGTCGTAATGCGGCGTGACGCGGCCATCGGGAAGCCGGCGGACCGACGTCTCGGCCATGCGCCGCCATTGCGCATCGCTTTGCCACCCATAGGGTTGGTAGGCGACGCGCAGCCAGGCTTCGAGTTCTGTGACGGTATCAAAGGCGGGCGGGTTGCCCGCGTACGCCAGGATGCGTTCGATGGCCGGCTTGGGCAGCTCGGGTCCGATGTCATTGACCGCCAGATGTGAGATCCGGTCGCGCAAGGTGGTGGCGGCCGCGTGCATGCCGGTGGCGCCGCCCATCGATGTGCCGACCCATCGCATACGGGTAAGCGACAAGGCATCGGCCAGCGCGCGCGCCAGCCTTGCATAGAAATCCAGGCAGTATTCGGCCGCCGGGTCGGGGCTCCATTGCGACAGGCCGCGGCCGATCGTGTCGGGGCAGATGACGCGGTAGTCACCGGCCAGCGCTTCTGCCAGGTCGTCGAAGTCGCGGCCGGTTCGAGCCAGGCCATGCCACATGATGATGGGCGGCGCGTCGGGCGCGCCCCATTCCATGTAGTGCAGCTCGCGTCCTTCGCAACGCACATAGCGCGAAACCGGCGTGTGGCGGGCGGCCGTTGCGGGCTCGGTTGCCATGAGTCTCCTCCCGGGTTGTCCAGGTTGTGTGCTTATCGGGCTGAATATAGACTTGCGCCAGACGCATCGACAATGCGCCGCGCACCCCAGGGCAGGGTGAGTCAAGAGCTTGTAGACGCAAGATCAAATTGCGCTGGGCCGCGTACAGGAGACCGCGACATGTCGGACACGGAATTCGCCATATCGGCCACCGCAGGCGCCGACGGGCGCGAGCAATGGCGGGCGGCGCTGGCCGACGCGTTCGGTCCGTTCGAGGTGCACCGCGGCAAAGCCGACCATTTCGCCGGCCATGTGCGCTACGCGCGTCGCGCCAGCTTGCAGTTCAATGACCTGCACTATCAGGGACAGAAGCTGGAACGCACGGCCGGTAATGTGTCGCGGCTGGACCAGGAGTTCTATACGTTTGGCATGCCGCTGGCGGGGCCGTTGGCCGTGCGGCAGCAGGGGCGCGATTTTCAGGTGGAGCCGGGCTGCGTGTACCTGATGAACCAAAGCCTGCCGTATCAGGCGACGGCGTTGGGGGCGGCCGGCTACCGTAGTCTTAGCGTGTCGTTTCCTCGCAGTGCGCTGACGCAGCGCGATTCGCGCATCGGCGCGTTCCACAAGTTGCGCATCGATGACGGGTCGCCGCGCGGGGCGATGCTGGCCGGCTTCATGGACCACCTGTTCAAGGGCATGGGCAGCTGGTCCGATACCGAAGTGACCGAGCTTGGCGAAAGGTTGATCGACCTGATCGTGCTGTTCCTGGTGCAGGCGGGGCAGGGGCATGCGTCTGAAACGGACAGCAGCGTTACGTTGGCGCATCGCCAGCGCGTGTTGGCCTACATCCGCCAGCACCTGGCCGACCCTGGCTTGTCGCCGCAGCACGTTGCGCAAGGCTGCGGCGTGTCGGTGGCGTATCTGCACCGTATCCTGCGCGCGGGCGGCCTGTCGGTGGAGTCGTTCATCTTCGATCAGCGCCTGGATAAATGCCGCGAGCTGCTGCTGGACCCGCGGCATCGGCACCGCGGCATCGCCGAGCTGGCCTATCAGGTCGGCTTTTCACACCCGTCGCATTTCAGTCGGCTGTTCAAGAGCCGCTTCGGCATCACTGCGCGCGATATGCGCGCACGCTGCTGAGTCAAAACAAGACGGCTCACGAATGAGCCGTCTTGTTTTACCGGTCAGCCGTTCAGCGCTGGCTTAGAACGGTGACGGCCGATTCGACAGATCCACAATGCTGTTGCTGGTCAGGTCCAGCCGGATGTGTTCGGACGGCGCGCCTGCCGCCAGCTTCAGCATGATCGCCATCAGCGGCTTGAAGCGCGCCTTGAACAGGTCGGCAAGCGTATTGGCGTTGCTGACGCTATTGCCGCTCATTTGCACGGAAGCGTTCGTGTTGGCCAGCGCCTGGGCCAGCAGCTTGTACTGGCTGGCGCGTTGGGCCGGCATGTCGGCAAAGGCCAGGTCGCCGGCATTGGCAATGCGCACGAAGTCGCCCGCCATGTCCAGCGCCTTCCACTGCGCGAAGTCCGACAGCTGCATGCCGTTGGCTTGCGCCAGGGCTTGTGCACGCGCCTGCGCGTCAGCCAGGTTGCCGGCATACGCCGCGTTGCTGGCTCCGGTACCGCCGCCGTCCGACAGGCAGGCAAAGAAGGCCGGCGTCAGATTGTTCTGATTGCCGGTGTTCGCCAGTTCCTTGAGCGTGACGCTGGTTTGCAGTTGCGACAGCGTCAGCAGGTCGGCGCCGGTCAGCGGGCTTTTGACCAGTTCGCGCATCTCGCAACGCCAGTCGTCGTTAAGCAGGCGCAGGCGCACCAGCTCGCTCATGTAGCGATACGTGAAGTCGCCGTAGTCCTTGGCGTCAAGGATCGACACGTCCCAGCGGGGCGGCGTGGTGTAGGCGTTCTCGGCGCGATACAGGTCGAACAGTTCGTCAAAGCGCGGCACCTTGTCCAGGCGGATGGTCTGTACTTCGATCTTGTCGGCGCTTTGCAGCGTCATCAGCTTGTAGGCCGGCACGTACGCCGCCATGGACGGCGCCTGGATATTGAACAGCGCCGTGTCGCCGCCGTAGTTGCGGGCGGCCATGTCGTTGAAGTGCATATGTCCGCCCACGTGCACCTTCAGGCCGGTTTCGGCCAGGGCGCGCGTGGTGTTCTCCGCCGGACGCCGGATCATCTGCATCTTGTTCGCGCCCAGCAGCGCTTCGATGTCGTCGGAGGCGCCGTTGAAAAACTCGGACATCGGGAAGTGGCTGAACGCGATGACCTGCTTGCCCTGCGCCTTGCCGCGCGCGACGACGTCAGCCAACCATTTGATGACGTGGGCCTTGTGCGTCAGCATCTTGTTGTAGCCCTGGTCACCCGAGCCGGTGAAATCATTGGCGCCGATGCCCGTGGGCACGTAGACGTTGGCATCGATGCCGACCAGCCACACGCCCTTGACCGGCTCAACCACGTAGGACGTGTCTGGCACCATCTTGCACAGCGTGTAGTTCTGCGGCTTGTTCGGGCCGCCCGTGCCTTCGGCGCAAATCTCGTACTGGCGGTTGATCCAGTTGGCCTGATCCAATGCCGTGGTGTAGTCGTAGTCTTCGTACTTGTAGGTGCTGTACGGCGTTTCGTAATAGACGTTTTGCGGCTGCGGCATGAAGCCATGCTGCTTGAGCGCGTCCGTGATGCCGGCGTAGCCCATGTGCAGGACTTCTTCCGTGCAGTACGTGTTGCCGATGCGCGCCCAGTCGCCGCTGTAAGGCGTGCTGCACGCGGCGTTGCCGCCGCGGCTGTAGATCGGTTGCGAGAAGCCGATGGCGCCGGTCGTGGGGTCCAGGCCCAGGTAGTCGCTCTTGCCGGCCGCCTGGTTGAAGGGCCGGTTGGGGTCATGGTTGCCGGGGGCGGCAAAGAACTGGATGCCGTGCTTCTTGGAGTAGTCATCCATGATCTTCACCAGGCCGCGCATGTGCACGGGCTGGCCGTCGTCCGAGAAGTCGCCCGGCAATGCGATGTACTTCACGCCGCGCGCAACGGCGTCGTCCAGCGCGGCCAGGAAGGCGAAGTAGTTCTCGTTGAACAGGCGCGTCGACGTCAACTGCGCATACATCGTGCGGATCGTTGCGTTGTCGCCGTGCTTGGGATTCGGAATGCCCGGGAACGAACCGTCCTTGAAGTCGGCGTACACATCGTGGAAGTGGATGTCGGGCATGAACGCCACTTGCACG
>NZ_LBHW02000019.1:0-117830 GCF_001005835.2 Achromobacter sp. LC458 | reverse complement strand
GAAATCGACGGCGAAATGCACGGCGATTGCGCGCTGGACGAAGCGCTGCGCATGCGCATCCTGCCGTCGTCCACGCTCAAAGGCGAGGCCAACCTGCTGGTGTGCCCGAACGTGGATTCCGGCAACATCGCCTACAACCTGCTCAAGACGGCCGCGGGCGGCAACGTGGCGGTTGGCCCGATCCTGTTGGGCGCGAACGCACCGGTGCACATCCTGACGTCCAGCTCCACGGTGCGCCGCATCATCAACATGACGGCAATGACCGTGCTGGACGCCAACCGCGTCGAAACGTCGGCCTGAGGCTGAGGCGCTGCGCGCGTCGCAGCAGTCAGCGCCATCGTCAACGCCGTCAATCAACGCTAGCGACCATTGCCGGCAACCAACGCCAGCAACCAACGCCGGCACCAACGCCGGCAACCAACGCCCCGACCCACCGCCTTACGCGCGGCGGCTCGGGGCGTTTTTTTTCATGCCTTCAACGGCGCGCCGGCAGCTGCCGGACGTCACCCCGAAGGCAAGCTGGCCGCCACCCCCGACGCTAGCCCGCGCTACCCCGACGCCAAGGCTCAAGGCAGATGTGGCAGCAGCCGCTGCGGCAGCGAATAGTTGTCGATATGGTCGCGGAACGCCGCAATGAACAGGTCTTCGGCCGCGCTGCGGTGCGCGTCCCCGTGCCAAAGCAGATGCAGGTCCGCCGCGCACACGCCTTCGCCCGGCGGCAGCCGCCACAAGCGGCCCTCGGCAAGATCGGCCTGCACGCTGTGTTCCGGCAGGCAGCCGATGCCAAAGCCCGCCACCAGCAGACGCTTGACCTCGTCATGCTGTGACGACGTTGCAATGATGCTGCCCGAGAACCCGCGCTGGTCACGAAAGATCGTCAGCGGAGACAGGCTGTCGCCCAGGGCGTCGCTGGCAAACGAGACAAAATTCTCGTTCAGCAGATCTTCCATGCGGATGTCCGTGCGCCCGAACAGCGGATGGTGTTTGCCGCAGAACATCGCGTAGCGCTGTTGCAGGAACAGTTTGTGGTCCAGCCGCTTGGGAATCTGTCGGCATAGCGCGATGCCCGCCGTCGCGCCCCGCTGCTGCAACACGTTCACGATTTCGCTGCTGGGCAACACGTCCAGCTGAACTTCTATGCGCGGGTGCGCCCGATGAAAGCGCACCCAGAACTCGTCATACACCGCCGAATGAATGCGGCTGGCCACCAGCAGATGGATGCGGCCCACGGTTTGTTCCTCGGCCTGCGCCACGTCGCTGACCAGTTGCGACACGTTGCCGTGAATGGCCAGCGCGGCCTGGCGCACCTCTTCGCCGGCCCGCGTGATGGCAAATTTGGAGTGATGCCGTTCGATCAGGCGGCGATCCAGCTGCTGTTCCAGCCGGCGCAACGCCTGGCTGACCGCTGACTGCGTCAGGTGCAGTTTGATAGCAGCGCCGCTAATGCTGCGCTCTTGCGCGATGACCAGAAAAGTCCGCAGCAGGTTCCAGTCCAGGCGATCGCCCACGCGCGTAATCGTCGTGGGAAGAATCGATTTATCTTTCATAACACATTGATCGGTAACGATTTGGTGGGGCGCGGTGGAGGCGAAGGCGCAATGCCCGGACATGATATCCGAACATTAATCCTGCTTAAGTCAATGATAAGAAATCAGAAATTGACCGCTCCCACGGGCGCGGGCGATAAAGCCGCCATCAAATCCAAAAAATCCCAAGGAGGAATCATGTCGGCCCCCGCCCATCCATCCGCCGCCAGGCAACCGGTGCGCGCCGCTGCCGCGGCTTTCATCGGCACCACCATCGAGTGGTACGACTTCTACATCTACGCCACCGCCGCCGCGCTGGTGTTCGGCAAGGTGTTCTTTCCCACCGCCGACCCCTTCGTCAGCACGATGGCGTCCTTTGGCACCTTCGCGGCGGGCTTTCTGGCGCGGCCGCTGGGCGGGCTGGTGTTCGGCCACCTGGGCGACCGCGTCGGCCGCAAGAACGCGCTGATGGCCACGCTGGTCATCATGGGCGTGGCAACCGTGGGCATCGGCCTGCTGCCCAGCTACACGCAGGCCGGCATGCTGGCGCCCGCGCTGCTGTTGGTGTTGCGCCTGGCGCAGGGCCTTGCCGTGGGCGGCGAGTGGGGCGGCGCGGTGTTGATGGCAGGCGAACACGCCTCGCAACGGCGGCGCACCTTCGCGGCATCCTTCGCGCAGCTGGGTAGCCCGGCAGGCTTGATCCTGTCGCTGGTGGCGTTCCGCCTGATCACGACGCTGGACGAGGCCGACTTCCTGGCCTGGGGCTGGCGCATCCCGTTCCTGGTCAGCGCCGTGCTGCTGGTAGTGGGCTACTTCATCCGCATCGGGGTCAGCGAATCGCCCGACTTCGCCAAGGTGCTGGCGCAGCAGGAAACGTCCGAAGTGCCCGCGCGCGAAGTGCTGCGCACTGCGTGGCGCACCGTGCTGCTGTGCATGGGCGTGTGCACCGTCGCCATCGGCGGCATCTATTTCACCAACACGTTCATGCTGGCCTACACCACGCAAACGCTGGGCCTGGACCGCGCGATGATCCTGGACTGCCTGTTCGCCGTCGCCATCATCCAGCTGATCGTGCAGCCGCTGGCCGCCTGGTTCGCCGAATCGCTGGGCACGTCGCGCGTGCTGATGATCGCGGCGGCGTGTTCGGTGTTGGCGCCGTACCCGATGTTCATGCTGGTCAGCCAGGCCACGCCGCTCAGCATCGTGGCCGGCATCGCCATCGTGCTGGTGTTCATGGCAACCATCTATTCGGCAATGGCGGGCTTCATCAGCGCGGCCTTCGAGACCCATGTGCGTTATTCGGGAATCTCGCTGTCGTACCAATTGTGCGGGGCCGTTGCCGGCGGGTTCACGCCGTTGATTGGCACCTGGCTGTCGCACCAATATCCCGGCCAGTGGCTGCCGCTGGCGCTGTTCTATTCCGCGCTGTCGGCCATTACGCTCGTGTCGATTTGGGGCTTGGCCAACCACCAGCCGCGCCGCGCGGCCAGCGCTCGCACCGTCACGCCGGCCGCGTAGGCCGGGCGCTCAACATTCCTCTTCAAGGAGACTTCATGGACACCACCCAAGCCCCCGCCGCGTTGACGGCCGAACAGACGCGCCGCATTCTGCAGGCGGTCGATGACCGCTTTGATGCGCAACTGGCCTTCACGCAGGAACTGGTGCGCTTTCCGTCCTTGCGCGAGCAAGAGCACACGGCACAAGACTTCCTGTACGAGGCGATGCGCCAACGCGGCTTTGCGATGGACCGCTGGAAGATCGACGTCAAGGACATCGAATCGCATCCGGGCTTCGGGCCCGTCACCGTCTCGTACGAAAACGCCTTCAACGTGGTCGGCACCTACCGGCCCGACGTGCAGACGGGCCGCTCGCTGATCTTGAACGGCCACGTGGACGTGGTGCCCACGGGCCCGCAGGACATGTGGAGCCGATCCCCTTGGGACCCGGCCATCATCGACGGCTGGATGTACGGACGCGGCGCCGCCGACATGAAGGCCGGCCTGGCCGCCAACCTGTTCGCCTACGACGCTTTGCGCGCGGCCGGCTACGCGCCCGCGGCGCCGATCTACTTCCAGTCCGTGGTGGAAGAGGAATGCACGGGCAACGGCGCGCTGGCTGCGTTATTGCGCGGCTACAAGGCCGACGCCGTCATCATCCCCGAACCCGAAGAAAACATGCTGGTGCGCGCCAACGTGGGCGTGTTGTGGTTCAAGGTCCGCGTGCAAGGCCACCCCACCCACACGCGCGAAATGGCCAACGGCTTTAACGCCATCGACGCCGCCTACGCCACTATCGAAGCGCTGCGCAAGCTGGAAACCAAGTGGAACGGGCAGCATCATTGCCACCGCCATTTTGAACACCTGGACCACCCCATCAACTTCAACATCGGCAAGATCGAAGGCGGCGACTGGCCATCCACCGTGCCGCCCTGGTGCGAATTCGACGTGCGCGCCGCCATCTACCCCGGCACGACAGCGGACGAAGCCCGCGCCGAAATCGACGCCTGCCTGCGCGACGCCGTGTCCGACCCCCGCCTGGGCGGAACACCGCCAGCCGTCACCTACACCGGCTTCTACGCCGAAGGCTACGTGCTGGAAGAAGGCTCCGACGCGGAAAACACCCTGCGCGAATGCCACCGCCAGGCCTTCCAAAGCGAGCTGCAAAGCTTCACCACGCCCGGCTACCTGGACGCCCGCGTCTTCGTCATCTACGGCGACATGCCCACCCTGGTCTACGGCCCCAAGTCCCTGGACATCCACGGCTTCGACGAACGCGTGCACCTGGAATCGGTACGCCTTATCACCAAGACCATCGCGCTGTTCATTGCGCAATGGTGTGGGGTGCGGGAGTGAGGTAACGCGCACTCACGTCGCGTGCTCCTCAGCGTGGCACGAATGAAAATGGCCCCGGTGGGGCCATTTTCTTGGGCAAGCGCTCGCATTAACTCCGCATCAAGTACTGCTGGCCTTCCAGGTGCCGTCCGGTTGCTTGCAGAACCAGAATTGCCATTTCTCGGTGGTGCTGCTGCGGGCGAAGTCGGCGACCAGGAAGCGGCAGACGCGGTCGTCCTTGATCTTGCTGGTTTGCGTGGGCGTCAGTTGTACGGTGATTGGCGCGGCGCGCTTGGGCTGGGTCTTGCTGGTCCATTCGGTGCGCTGGCCGTCGGCCGATTGGTTCAGCGCCTGGGCGACGGCTTCGTGGAACGAGGTGCGGTCGCCGTTGGGAATCTGCGTGATGAGAGAATTATTCAGCATCACCGGCGGTGCGGCGACGGCCGCTGCCGACATGCCGCTTGCGATGAGCAAGGCGGCGAGAACGCGGGTGTATCTCAAGATAGGCTCCCTGTCTGATGAGTCAGATTTTCTTGCTGGCACTGGAGCCGATAGTACGCGAACGCGTTGCGTTTGCCACGCACGTTGCCGCGCAAAAAAAGGCCGCCTGGTTCAAGGCGGCCAAGGTACAACAGGGAGGGGGTAATCGTGGTCAGGCGTGGTCAGGCGTTGTCAGCCAGATCAGTTGCCGTGGTAGACGCCGGCGAAGGGCATGTCGTTGGGCTCAACGTTGGAGACCAGGCCGGCAGCCTTGGCGGTAGCCAGTTCGGCTTGGACGTCGGCGCGGGTCTTGCCCGATTGCGGGGCACCGTAAACGCCCTGGAAGGGCACGTTGTTCGGTTCCACGTTGGTCACCAGGCCAGCGGACTTGGCGGCGGCCAGTTCGGCCTGCACTTGCGCGCGGGTCGGGCCTTCGTACTGCGTGCCGTAAACGCCTTGGAACGGCACGTTGTTGGGTTCGATGTTTTGCGATGCGTAGGCGCCGGCGCTCAGGGCGGCAAAGGACAACATCAATGCGGTAGCTAGGGTCTTCTTCATGGTAAATCTCCGATTTCAAGAGCCTTGGGTGCGAATCAGGCGGCCTATCCGTCGTGGTTCGTTGCTGTTTCCCGATGACTGAATTCTGCGCCGATCCCGGGTAGGGATAAACCCGGATATCCGTAAAAGATATTTCCATCAATGGAAGAATATCGTTCGATTTTCCGATTTATTCCATTTATGGAAGCCATAGCATCCCCCCAGGCGTCTTAGAGGAGCCCGCATGGAACAGGTCCGGCTTACCGGTGTACGAGCCACGCTCTTGATCACGCTGTACGCCAAGGCAGCGGAAAGCCGCCTGCCTGGATCGTTGTTGCAGGATCGGTACGCGGCCGAGGCCGTGGCGCGTATCGACCATGATTTCGCCGCGCTGCGCATGAGCCGCGACGCCATGATCGGGCTGTCCATGCGCGCGTACACGCTGGATGCCTGGGTGCGGGAATTCCTGGCCGCGCACCCCGACGCCACGGTGCTGCATCTGGGATGCGGGCTGGACAGCCGGGTATTTCGGGTGGACCCGTCACCCGGCGTGGGGTGGTTCGATGTGGACTACCCCGATGTGATCGCGCTGCGGCGCGCCGTCTATCCCGACCGGCCAGGCTGCGAATTGCTGGGTACGTCGTTGGCCGAACTGGACTGGCTGGCGTGCATTCCCACGGACAAGCCGACGCTGGTGGTGGCCGAAGGGCTGCTGCTGTATTTGCACGAAGCGCAGGTACTGAACTTGCTGCGGGTGATCACCACGCAGTTTCCCTCGGGCGAGATCGTGTTCGACGCTTACTCGCGGCTGGGGCTGGCGCTGGCCTCGCGCAACCCCATGTTCCGCGCGACCGGCGCGCCGATGCGGTGGAACCTGGAGGACGCGCAGGTGCTCGAAGCGCAGGTGCCGGGTCTGCGATTGCGCACCGAACAGTGGGTGTACGAAGAGGCCGGCGCGCAATGGGCGCGGTTCAGTGGGCCTGCACGCGTGGGCGTGTGGCTGATGCGGCGCGTGCCGCTGCTGCGCAAGCTGGGCAGGTTGCTGCGTTACGGTTACTGAGGCGTGCAGGGGCGTGCAGGGGGTGCAGGGCGTGCAGGGGCGCGAAGGCGCGCAAAGGCGTCCAGCAGTACCGGTCAGTAGTGCGGCGGTAGCTCGTCGCGCAGGCTGCGAAAGGGCGCGGCGCCTTCAGGGGCTTGTTGGCGCAGGTCGGCCACCTCGCGCTGCAGGCGGTCTATTTGCTGTTGTTGGCGGACGATAATCTGGTTCAGTTGTTCCAACAGATCATCCGCAAAGCTGGACTTGATTTCCAGCTCTTGCAGGCGGCGTTCTATGTCTTGCATGGGTTCCATGGCGGCTATTAGACCCTTTCCTGCCGCGGATTTCCAACGGAACACGGGATCTTTCAGGCTTTTATACAGGGAGACATCGGTGACGGACCAGGCGGGGCGTTGCACATGGCGGCAAGCAAAAGGAGCTACGCGCGGGCACGGGCAGCGCGGGCTGCGGCGGGGCTTGCAGTGGCTGATGCAGGGCTCGCTGGTGGCGGGCATGGTCAACACCGCGTGGGGACAGACGGTGGACGTGACCCTGGCGCCGGTGGTCGTGACAGGCACACGCCTGGGCACGTCCGTGCTGGACACGCCGGCGTCGGTGGATGTGGTCGACGGCGCGGTGATGCGCCAGCGCCAACCCGGCATCAACCTGTCGGAAGGGCTGGCGGGCGTGCCCGGTCTGCAAATCCAGAACCGCCAGAATTATGCCCAGGACTTGCAGATATCCAGTCGAGGCTTCGGCGCGCGGTCCACGTTTGGCGTGCGCGGCGTGCGCCTTTACGTAGACGGGATCCCGGCCACGATGCCCGATGGCCAAGGGCAGACGTCCAACATCGACATCGCGTCGCTGGCCCGTGTTGAAGTCATGCGCGGGCCGTTCTCGGCGTTGTACGGCAATTCGTCGGGCGGGGTGATCCAGGCGTACACCGAAGATGGCGCGGCGCCGCCGTCCCTGTCGGCCAATGGGTGGGGGGCCAGCTTTGGCACATGGCGTTATGGCGCATTGGCCAGCGGGGTCACTGGCGGGGGCGAGGGCGAGGGCGACGGCGTGGGCGCCGTGGACTACGTGGTGAGCGTCAGCCGCTTCACCACCGATGGCTATCGCGACCACAGCGCGGCGCGGAAAAACCTGGCCAACGCCAAGCTGGGCTTGCAGCTGGACGACGCCAGCCGGCTGACCATCGTGCTGAACAGCGTCGACCTGAAAGCACAGGACCCCTTGGGCCTGACCTGGCAGCAGTTTCAGGATGACCCGCGCGCCGCGCCCTTGGCCGAGCAGTACGACACCCGGAAAACGGTGCGCCAGACCCAGGGCGGCGTGGTCTACGAGCGGCAGGTGGATGGACGCAATACGTTGCGCGTGATGGCGTATTACGGCCAACGCGACACGAGGCAGTACCAGTCAATTCCCCCCGCCGTACAACTGGCGCCCACGCAGGCGGGCGGCGTCATCGACCTGGCTCGCGAATACGGCGGCGCGGACGTGCGCTGGACGTCCGAGCTTGATGTCGGCGGCCGGGCGCTGACCTTGGTTGGCGGCTTTGCCTACGATGCCATGCAGGAAGACCGCAAGGGCTATCAGAACTTCACTGGCTCGGTGGCCAACCCGACCCTGGGCGTGCAAGGCGCGTTGCGGCGCAACGAAACCAACACCGTGTACAACGCCGACCCCTATGTGCAGGCGTCGTGGAAGGTGGCGCCGCGCTGGACCTTGGACGCGGGCCTGCGCTACAGCACTGTCAGCTTCGACTCCAACGACCACTACCTTGCCCCCGGCAATGGCGACGACAGCGGCGACGCGCGCTATCGCAAGGCCCTGCCCATGGCGGCGGTGCGTTATGCAGCCAGTGACGATGTCAGCCTGTACGCGTCTTACGGGCGCGGATTTGAAACGCCCACGCTGAACGAAATCTCGTACCGCCCCGGTGGCCAGCCCGGCTTGAACTTCGGCTTGGCGCCGTCGCTTAGCACCAACCTGGAGGCGGGCGTGAAGGCGCGCGTGGCAGGCGGCCTGGCGACCGCCGCGGTGTTTCACACGGGCACGGAAGACGAGATCGTGTCCGCCGGCAGCAGCGGCGGGCGCACCAGCTATCAGAATGCCGGCCGCACACGGCGCGACGGCGTGGAACTGGGTTGGTCCGGCGAACATGCGCCGCACTGGCGCACGCAGCTAGCCTATACCTGGCTGAACGCGCGCTACGCCGACGACGGCACGGGCGGCATCCGCGCGGGCAACAAGATACCGGGCATCGCGCGGCAAGCCTTGTTTGCGTCCTTGGCGTGGGCGCCGCCGCAAGGCTGGCAGGCGTCGGTGGAAGGGCGCGTGTTAAGCAAGATCTACGTGAACGACGCCAATGATCAGGATGCGCCAGGCTATTTCGTTGCCGCCATCAGCGCGGGCTACGTGAAGAAAATCAACGCCTGGGAACTGAATGCCTACGCGCGTGTGGACAACCTGTTCGACAAAAAGTACGTCGGGTCGGTGATCGTCAACGAAAGCAATGGCCGCTATTACGAGCCGGCCGCCGGGCGCAGCGTGGGCATGGGGCTCGGCGCAACGTATCGCTTCTGACGATGCCGCGCAGCCTCGGCGCGGCGTCAGTCAGGCGCGCTTGAATAGCAGATGCCGTGGTCTTCACATTGCGGGCAGCCGGGCGCGGCCGACGGCGGCAGGCCCGCATGCTCGCAGGCCGAATAGGCCAGGAATTTTTTCCAGCGCAGGTTGCGCGTATTGCGCATCACCAGGCCCGGGTAATGGCGTGCCAGCAGAAAGGTGACATCTTCGCGGCCGGCCAGACCCAGGTCGCGCCACAGGTGGTCGGGCCGCAGGCAGGCGTGCGCCAGCACGCCGGTGACCCAGGCCGTGGTGCCCAGGTCGGGGGCGCGATAGGCCTCAAGCAACACGCGCATCAGCAGGGTGAAGCCGGGTTGCGGATCGCCCCGGCCGTGGACCGCGTACACGGCGTATTGCTCGACAAACGCGGCCAGCCGGGCGTCTTCGGATTGCAGCGCGCCCGGAAAAAGATGGTCCGTCAGGTCCGCGATCTCGTCCGGGCTCAGGCCGCTGCGCGCCAGATCTTGGTGCGCCAGGCTGGTACCGATGACGGTGGCGAAAAAGCCGGCGTCGGGATGGCCGGGTGGCGCGTGATGCAGGAGGGCGCGCGCGAACCGCTGCACCGACACGGAAATGTCGGCCTGGGCGGGGGAAGAAGTCAGCACAGCGTCCATGGCGGGGGTAGCGGTAATCGCTAAAGTAATTCTGATGTTAATGAAGTCGTTATGTTGCGAAATATATATCGAAAGCCATGACAGCCCGGCGATATTGTGGACAAAATGGTCTCAGGACATACCCGAACGGTGCAGACGCCAAGTGATCAATAAGACGCACTTGCCCAGAGGCAAAGTGGCACTCGCGAGTATCATCGGCGTCCTTGCACTTTCCGGGTTTCCCCTAGCATGCCGAGCCGCTTCCGTCCCGCTGTTTCCCGATTGTTTGGCGCCGTCCTGATCGCGCTGGCGGGCCTGTCGGCAGCGCCGCCACCGGCCGCCGCCTACGACATCGGCGCGGTCATCGACGCCGTGCGCCTGTCGCGCTATCCGCTGCGCGACCCGGAACGCCGCGTCTGGGGAACAGAAAACGTAAAGGACGCGGTACTGGTCGGGCAGATGGAAAACCGGCTCTATCTGTATCGGTATTTGCGGCCGGACGCCAAGACATTCAGCCTGGAATTTCGGTCCCAGCCGCTGGTGATCGATCCTTCCAGATGGAGCGCATCGCGACAGGAAAACGTGGTGGTCCGGTCACCGCGCAACGCGGAAACCCTGTACTGGGTAGGCGTGTCCTATAAGGGTGATGACGACTCGCAAGCCCAGGGCTTCCTGGTCGATGCAAGCGGCGTGGCCGCGTCGGTGCAGGCCGATGCCAGGCTGGCTGTGGTAACGGCCGACCGCCCCTGGACAGACGAACGCCGCGCCCAGGCCCTGGCCACGCTGCGGCCCGCCCTGACCGACTATCCCGTACGCATGAAGGCGTTTCCGGCCGACCTGCGGTTTGAATACCGCGCGCCGGTGGACGTGACCGCTACCTTCCGCACGCTGCATCAAGTGGCGCGCGCGATCCCGCGCGCCAAGACGGCGGAGTTCAACCGCGCGTTGGCCGACCTGCGCCGTTTTGTCATGGAACAGGACCCCCGCGAAATCGACCCCAACAATGAAGACGCCGAGATGCTGACGGCGCTGAACGACTACGGGTTCTGGCTGGCCGAATCCGGCGACACCGAACAGGCCGATCGCATTTTGTCCGAGGTCTTGCGGCGTGATCCGGCGCGCACGGCAGCCTATCTGAACCGTGCCGATGCGCGCTGGAAACAAAGCACCAAAGCGCGCGACAGGCGCGACTATTTCGAAGCGCTTGCGCGCGAGGACTACCGCCTGTATTGCTCGCGCCGGCTGGCGGCCAACGACGCCATTCCCGCCAACATCGCCACCCGCATCAGCGCGGCGCTGAAGGAAACGGCGCCGCTTGACGCAAAGAGCTGCCGGCCCCGCCTGGCGATCTTCAAGGCGATCCAGGCCGAAGATCTGGACGCGGTGCGCGCCGAATTGGCGGCCGGCCAGGACCCGAACGGCGAGAACGAACACGGCAGGACCGCGCTGGCGGTGGCCGTCTCGCAAAAGCAGCTGGACATTGTGCGGGCGCTGTTGGCGGCGGGGGCGCGTGCCGATGGGCCGAACAATGGCTATGTGCTGCTGGCGTCCGCGTTGCCCGACGCCCGCGACACCCGCCCGGCCGAGCAGCGCTATGCGCTGGCCGACGCGCTGATCGCGGCGGGCGCGCCGCTGGATGTGCCCGACTCCAGCGGCATGCCATTGCTGATGCGCCGTGTGTCGTATTCCAGCGAAGACAAGGAAACGCTTAGCTACCTGCTGGCCAAGGGCGCCAACCCGAACGCGCACGACAAAAGCGGCCGGTCGGTGCTGCACGCCGCGATGCAAAGCCCCAAGACCTTGTGGTTTGCGGAGGCGCTGCTGGCCAAGGGCGCCGACATCAACGCGGCCTATGTGCGCATGTACTACGGCAATCGCGGTATGTGGGAAACGCCCTTGCTGGAAGCGCTGCGCGACGCTATCAGCGGCGAGTTCACCCCGACGGTGGTGTATCCGATTCCTGAACGGTTGCGCTTTGCGCTGGCGCACGGGGCGGACCCGGCCGTGGGCGGCTACAGCGCCAACAAGACGCCGGATCGCAACGGCATGGACGAGGCGCTGGCGCTGGCCGCGCGCACGATGCAGCCGACGCTGGTCGACCAGCTGGCGCAAGCGGCCAAGCCGCCGTATCAAGCACTGACGCCGGAGCCGCTGTCGCGCCTGTTGGGCGTGTGGAATCAACTGGAGATCCGCGCGGCCATCAAGCAGAACAGCCCCGACTGGGACGGCCAGCGCGCCAAGCTGCGCGCCACCGCTGACCGCTTGCTGGCCGCCGGCGTGCCGTTGACGCGCCCCGATGACGCCACGGGCATCGCCAACAACAACATCGCGCCGCTTGGGCTGCCCTGGCTGCCTGACGACCTGTATCAACAATGGCTGGAAAAGGGCGCCAACGCGTCGGACAGAAGCGACCCGAACACGCGCATCGATGGCGTTGCGGATGCCGATGCGCTGCCGCTGGTCATCATGCTGCGCGCGGGCAACGAGGCCAAGGCGAGGATGCTGATGGACCACGACGCCGGCCTGTATCGCACCCAGTGGCGCTGCGGCATGGCGGTGGCCGATGTGCTGGCGTGGCAGCTGGGCAATAGCGGCCCGATCAGCCCGACGGGTGCACGCGCGGTGCGGCAGGTCTTGGAAGGGGCGCAAGGCGCGGCCAGTTGCGACTTGAACCAGACGTCGCGCGTACAGCCGTTCGTGGGAATCAGCGCCCGCGACCTGGCCGCGCGCGCCAACGTGACGCTGGCGGTAAAGGCGCCCCAACCCCGGTAGCCAGGGCGCCCGAGCCTCGGTAGCCAGGGCGCTGCCGCCGCCGGTCTGCATTTTCCACACCGCACTTTCAAAACAAAACAGGCGCCCGAAGGCGCCTGCTTTTTTTGCGTGAACGCTGACGGGCAGCGTCATCGGCAAACCGTCCTTACATGGCGTGGCCCATGTTGACGTTCATGTTGTACAGCACCCATGCCGACCCGCCGACGATGATGGCGATGATCATCACGGTGAAGACGAACGCGGCCAGGTTGTCGCGTGCCGACTTCGACGCGCCCATGTGCAGGAAGTACACCAGTTGCACCAGCAACTGGAGCACGCACAGGGCAACGACGCCGACGATGGTGATGGTGTGCGACAGCGCGCCGTGCATCACCAGGCCGAACGAGCCGAAGGTGAGCAGCAACGAAAGCACGAAACCGATGATGTAGGACTTCAGGCTGCCGTGGTCGGCGGCGTGATCGTCGTGGCCGTGTGCGGCCGCAGCGGAGTGCGACATCAGATGGCTCCCATGAGATAGACGAAGGTGAAGACGCAGATCCAGACGATGTCCAGGAAGTGCCAGAACAAGCTCAGGCACGCCAGACGACGCTTGTTGATCGAGTCCAGGCCATGGCGGCGGATCATGTCCAGCAGGACGATGATCCAGATCAGGCCGAAGGTGACGTGCAGGCCGTGCGTACCGATCAGCGTGAAGAACGCCGACAGGTAAGCGCTGCGGCCCGGGCCGGCGCCTTCCGTGATCAGGTGATGGAATTCCCAGACTTCCATCGCGATAAAGCCCGCGCCGAACAGGAACGTGACCATCAACCAGCCCATTGCGCGGGACTTGTTGTTGGCGTGCACGTTCAGGTTGGCCATGCCGAAGGTGAAGCTGGAGAACAACAGCAACAGCGTTTCGACCAGCACGAACTTCAGGTCGAACAATTCCTTGCCCGTGGGGCCGCCCGCGGTGGCGTTGGACAACACCGCGAACGTGGCGAACAGCACCGAAAAGATCAGCAAGTCGCTCATCAGATAGACCCAGAAACCGAAAACGGTCTTGGATCCATCGTCATGATGCGCGTGATCGTCGTGACCCGCGTGGGGGTGAGTGGCTACGGCTTGAATCATGGCTCAGGCGGCCTTTTGCATTTTGTCAAAGTGAGCGTTTTCGATGCGTTCGACTTCCGCGGCCGGGACCCAGTAATCGACGTCGCGGTCGTAGGCACGGGCGATGAACGAACCGATCATGCCGACGAAACCAGCGGCGGCGAGCCACCAGATGTGCCAGATCAGCGCAAAGCACATGACCAGACCGAACAAGCCGATGTAGACGCCAGCGCCGGTGTTCTTCGGCATGTGGATGTCTTCGTACTTGGCCGGGCGCTTGTAGGCCTTGCCGCTTTGCTTGTCTTCCCAGAACTGGTCCAGCTCATCAACGTGAGGAACGTGGGCAAAGTTGTAGAAAGGAGCGGGCGACGAAATCGACCATTCCAGGGTGCGGCCATCCCAGGGATCGCCAGTGACGTCCTGGTTTTGCTTGCGTTGACGTACCGACACGAACACTTGCTGCAACAGGAACCAGATGCCCAGCATGATCAGCGCGGCGCCAGCCAGCGCGACCAGCAGGTACGGCTGCCATTCCGGGTTGTCGTAGTGGTTCAGGCGACGCGTCATGCCCTTGAAGCCCAGGATGTACAGGGGCATGAAGGCCATGAAGAAACCGACGAACCAGCAGTAGAACGAGTAGCGGCCCAGGCGCTCGTTCAGCGTGAAGCCGAACGCCTTCGGGAACCAGTACGTCATGCCCGCGATACAACCGAACACCACGCCACCGATGATGGTGTTGTGGAAGTGGGCGATCAGGAACAAGCTGTTGTGCAGCACGAAGGACACGCCGGGGATGGCCAGCATCACGCCGGTCATGCCGCCGATGACGAAGACGATCATGAAGCCCAGCGTCCACAGCACCGGCGTCGTGATGCGCAGGCGGCCGCGGTAGATGGTGAACAGCCAGTTGAAAATCTTCGCGCCCGTCGGGATCGAGATAATCATTGTCGCAATGCCGAAGAAGGCATTGACGTTGGCCCCCGCACCCATGGTGAAGAAGTGGTGCAGCCAGACCAGGAACGACAGCACGCCGATGGCGGCCGTGGCGTAGACCATGGACTTGTAGCCGAACAGCGTCTTGCGGGCAAAGGTGGCAACCACTTCCGAATACACGCCAAACGCCGGCAGCACCAGGATGTAGACCTCGGGGTGACCCCAGATCCAGATCAGGTTCACGTACATCATGACGTTGCCGCCCATGTCGTTCGTGAAGAAGTGCGTGCCCAGGTAGCGGTCCATCGTCAAGAGCGCCAGCGTGGCGGCCAGGACGGGGAAGGCGGCGACGATCAGCACGTTGGTGACCAGCGAGGTCCACGTGAAAATCGGCATCTTCATCAGGCTCATGCCCGGTGCGCGCATGCGCAGGATGGTCACGATGAAGTTGATACCGCTAAGCGTGGTGCCCAACCCGGATATCTGGAGCGCCCAGATGTAGTAGTCCACCCCGACGCTTGGGCTGTAATCCAGCCCTGACAGCGGCGGATACGCAAGCCAGCCGGTCGCGGCGAATTCGCCCACGAACAGCGAGATCATCATCAGCGCGACGCCGGCGCCGAACAGCCAGAAGCTCAGCGAGTTCAGGAACGGGTAGGCCACGTCGCGGGCGCCGATCTGCAACGGCACCACGATGTTCATCAGCCCGGTAATGAAGGGCATCGCCATGAAGAAAATCATGATGACGCCGTGGGCGGTGAAAATCTGGTCGTAGTGGTGCGGTGGCAGGAAGCCGGCCGAGTCGGCGGAGGCTACCGCCAGCTGCGTACGCATCATGATGGCGTCGGCAAAGCCGCGCAACAACATGATCAGCGCGACGATGATGTACATCACGCCGATGCGCTTGTGGTCGACGGAGGTCAACCATTCCGTCCAGAGGTACTTCCACTTGCCGAAGTAAGTGATGGCGCCGAAGACCGCTAGGCCTCCCAGGCACACGGCGGCCAGCGTAACCATGACGATAGGTTCATGGTACGGAATGGCCTCGAGGGTGAGTTTCCCGAGCATTGTTAGTTAATTCCTGCGATCAGATTGTTCGACGTGGACGTGCACGTGGCGGAGTCCACACCGGCCATCTTGGACATCGTGCTGCCCAAGACGAAATCAAACATGGCGGGAGGCGCCGACGAATACTTGACCACCGGGTTGCGTTCGCTGCGCTTGGTCAGCTCTGCGTAGACCTCGGGGGTCAGGGCCGTGGGCGAAGCCTTGGCTTCCTTGACCCAGTTGTCGAACCCTTCTTGCGACGTGGCGATGGCCTTGAAGCGCATGCCGGAGAAACCGGCGCCGCTGTAGTTGGCCGAGATGCCGGCGTACGTACCGGCTTCGCGCGCGTTCAGGTGCAACTTCGTTTCCATGCCGGCCATCGAGTAGATCTGGCTACCCAGCTGGGGAATGAAGAACGAATTCATCACCGAGGCCGACGTGATGCGGAAGTTGACCGGAACGTCCACGGGGAACGCGATCTCGTTGACCGTGGCGATGTCGTAGTCGGGGTAGATGAACAGCCACTTCCAATCCAGCGACACCACCTCGATGGTGACGGGCTTGTGTTCGGATACGAGCGGCTTGTAAGGGTCCAGCGCGTGCGTGGAGCGCCAGGTGATCACGGCAAGAATCGCCACGATGATACAAGGAACGGTCCAGACTACGACTTCAATCGCCGTGGAATGGGCCCACTTGGGCTGGTAGTCGGCTTTGGTATTGGATGCGCGGTATTTCCAGGCAAAAGCCACAATCATGAACAGTACTGGAATCACAACGATGAGCATCAGCCCGGTCGCCGTGAACAGCAAAGTCTTTTCTTGGGCGCCAATATCTCCCTTGGGGGAGAGGATTTCCATGTTGCAGCCGCCAAGCAGCATGACCGCGCCGACGCCAAAAATGCGCGTAAGGGTCGCAAGGAGGGGGTGTTTCACGTACAGCCTTGGATGGAAGGTGGGAAATGCTGCAAAGCAGCAGACTGGAATGCTGCCAAGCAGCAACGTCCATCCTATCGGCTTGATATCCATCAAGCATGCGACACATGGTCGCATTGCCTGGGAGGAATCTGTCCTGAAGGGGCCAGATTCAGGGTTTTCCTAGGGGCGCAGTCGTCCCGGAGGAGATGCAGGGGGTGCGACGATATGTCGCACCCGCACATGAGGTGTTGTAAAGATGTGTCGCACTCGCACAAATCAGTCGACGGGGACTTCGCGTTCCGGCCCCGGTTTTTTTGCCAGCTTGCGCTGGAGCGATCGGCGGTGCATGCCCAAGAGGCGCGCCGCCGCCGAAACATTACCGCCGGTTTCGTGCAGGGCCTGATGGATGTGCTCCCATTCTAGGCGGTGCAACGGTGTCATGGTCGTTTCGATCGTAACGGATTCTGGCTTCACCAAACCCAGCGTGCGCAGGATCATCGGCGCGGTGGCGGGCTTGGGCAGGTAGTCGTCCGCGCCGCGCTTGATGGCCTCGACGGCGGTGGCCACGCTGGCGTAACCGGTGACCAGCAGGATGCGCATGTCGGGCCGCAGCGCGCGCAAGGGGCGGATCAGCGTCAGGCCGGAGTCCTCGCCCAGGCGCAGGTCCACCAGCGCGAAGGCCGGGCGGATTTCCTCGGCCACGCGCAGGGCTTCGGCGATGCCGGTGGCGGTTCGGGTTTCCAGGCCGCGACGCGACAGGCTGCGCTGCAAGGTGCGCACGTACAACTCGTCGTCGTCGATCAGAAGGCCAAGGTCGGTAGGGTTCATCACTTCAAGTTCCGGGGTTGCCCAGGGGCAGGTAAAAGCGGATGCGGGTGCCTCCCCCAACGGCGGCGGTCATGGTCATTTCGCCACCCAACTGTTCCACGGTGGCATGCGACAGGGCCAGGCCGACGCCCAACCCTCCCGGCTTGCCGCTGTTGAACAGGCTGGTTGCGGGCAGCAGGGTCTGGTCGGGGTCGAAGCCCCGGCCGTAATCCCGCACTTCGCCACGCAGGGCGCCATAGCCATATTCCAGATGCAAATCCACGCGCGGCGTGTCGGCCGCCTCGCCGGCGTCCGCCGCGTTGTTCAACAGCGCCTGCAACAGGTGCGCAATCGCCGGGTCCACCCGCAGGCTGCGGGGCAACGAGCCCGAACGGTTCAGGTCGATCGTCGGGCGGATCAGCCGCCATTGACCTACCACGCGCACCAGGTCCACGGCGGTTGGGACAGCCAGATTGCGGATGCGTTCCCGGCAAAGGGCCAGTAATTGACTCAGGGTGGACACGTCTTCGCGCAGGTCGTCGTCCTTGACCTCGGCGGCGATTTCGTCGGCCAGCAGGGTCATGGTGGCCAGCGGAGTGTTCAGTTCGTGGGCCATGGCGGCGGCGTGGGTGGCCAGGGCCACAATGCCTTCGTTGCGCGTGAAGCGTTCACGCAGGCGGGCCAGCTCGCGCTCGCGGGCGCGCAGGTCGGAAGCCAGGCGGGTGGAAAACACCAGCACGACCACCACCGAAATCAGGAAGTTGGCGCCCAGGCCCCACAGCAGCAGGGTGTGCGTATCGACGTCGCCGCGCAGGGGCTGGCCGAAGATGGCCGCCGCCGCATAGCCTGAAATACCCGCCAGCGCCGCGGCCAATGCCCAGTTGCGCGGCAGCGCCAGGGCCGCCAGCGCGGTCAGGATCAGGAACATCATGCCGAACGGATTGCTGATGCCGCCGCTCCAGCCGATCATCCAGGACAGCGCGGCCATGTCCACCAGCAAATGGCCGAACGCCGTGGCGTGGGACAGGTCGCGGGGATGGCGCAGCCGCAGGCTGGCGTAGGCGTTAAAGCCGATCAGGACACCGACGCCGATCCACAGGGGCTCCAGCGGCAGGGCAAGGCCCAGCACGCTGCTGGCCAGCAGGATGGTGGCGGCTTGGCCGGCGATGGCGAGCCAGCGCAGGCTGCAAAGGGTACGCAGGAATGAAAAGGCGGAACTACCGGGCATATCCAGACACAGAGTTGCCGGCGGGCCCGCCGGCGGGTCAAGCGCCCGGCGGCGCGGAACGCAGGCATCCGGCGCGCGGCGTAGAAAGCCGGCTGCCGCCGGCCCTGGAGACAGGCGCCGACGGTGGATGTGCTGGCATTGTATGGCGATTCAGCGGCCGACGCTGACGGCGGGGTGGCATGTGCGTCCCCAATAAAGCCGGGCGTCGTCCGTACCGCTATATATAGAGCGTCAATCGCCGTGCATCGCGCCTCAGTGGCCGTGCTTGGCGGGCGCCTCGCCGGCCTTCGCGTTCAGCGCGCGGGCCTCAACCGACACCGGCACGCGGTGTTGTTGCTGCTTGGCGTCTTCCACGATCAGGGTCACGTCGATGTGGTCGCCGGGGGTGATCTGGCGGGCCAGGTCGATGAGCATGACGTGATAGCCGCCGGGCTTCAGGTCCACCGGCTGGCCGGCGGGCAAGGCGATGGCGGGGACCTGGCGCATTTTCATGACGTCGTCCTGCATTGCCATTTCGTGCACTTCCACGTGCTTGGCGGCGTCCGACTCCACGGCGATCAGGCGGCCGGCCTCGGGCGAGGTCAGGCGCATGAAGACGCCCGTGGCGTGCTGGTTGGGCACGGTGGCGCGCACCCAGGCGTCTTCGACTTTTACGGTGGCGTTGTTTGTCGCGTTGCTGGCATTGCTGGCGTTGGTGGCGCCGGTCGCCTTGCTGGCGTCGGCGGCATGGGCGGTGGCGGCAACGCCGGCCAGCACGGATAGGGACAGGGCGGTGGCAAACGTGCGAAGCGAAAAGTTTTTCATGATGGGGTCTCTTCTTTTAAGAATTTATATAGATTTCCCGGCTTTCCAACCGGGGTCGTCTTGCAAAGCGCGGCCTTACAGCACCGTGCGCAGGTCTTGCACGCATTCGGCGGCGGACTGCGCATGGCGCAGGGCGATACGCAGCTTGCCCTTGGCGTCAATCACATAGGTCAGCGCGGTGTGGTCCATGGTGTAGGACGAGCCGGTCGGCACCTTCTGATAGAACACCTTGAAGGACTGGGCGGCGGCGCGCGTCTGTTCGGGGGTGCCGCGCAGGCCCACAAAGCCGGGGTCGAAGGCGCTGGTGTATGCGCCCAGGATTTCCGGCGTGTCGCGTTCCGGGTCCACGGTGATGAACAGCACGCGCAGCTTGTCGGCGTCGGCGCCCAGCAGTTCCTTGATCTCCAGGGCGCGGGTCAGCGCCGTGGGGCAGATGTCGGGGCATTGGGTAAAGCCGAAGAACAGCAGGATGGGGTGGCCACGGTAGTCGGCCAGGGTGCGCGATTGGCCGTTGACGTCCTGCAATTGGAAGTCGCCCGTTGGCATGCCGGACAGGTCCATGCCCAGCAGCTTGGGGGCGTCCGGCCCGCAGCCGGCCAAGGTCAACGCCGCAAGGGGCAGGCAAGACAGCAGCAGGCGACGGCGGGAGTCGGGGGCCAGGCCGAGGTGGCGAGAGGACGCGTCGGCGGCCGCGAGGCCGGATGTGCCGGGAGATGCAACGGAGAGCGCAACAGAAGGCGCCGCGCCATGGGGCGCGCGCAAGAAGGGGAAACGCATGTAAACCTCGAAGATGGTCGTGTCGGCGGGGCGCGCGGCAATTAGCCGCGCGAACCAGGCGGGATCAGACCAGCGAGGGTGGGGCGCGCGACCCTAGCGGCGGGCCGTGCGCGGCCAGCGGGGGCAGCGCCCGGTACGCAATCGCGGGCGGGGCCGGGCGGCCCGTGGGCACGACGATTGGGGATACGGTGGGCGTGGGCGCGGGCGCCACGTGCGCCAGCAGGCCGAAGGGACATTGCGCGCCGGTCTCAGTGGCGTCGTGCCGCGCCGAGCCGTCGTTGCCCGGCGATTCCAGTTTGACGTCCAGCGTGGACAGCTCGCCGGCCGCCGAGCAGAACGTGACTTCGAAGCGGCCTTCGTGCAAGGCGCGCGTGTCCGGCATGTACCCGGTGGGCACCAACGCGCGCAGCGTCAGCGCCAAAAGCGCCAGCCACAACACAACCCGGGCGCGCGTGGCGCCCGAGAAGCGTAAGAGGCGGGACATTTCGGACATAGCGGGCATTCTAGTCGATGGCTGCGCGGACCATCGGGCGTGGCGGGGGGGGCTGGCCGAGCGCCCCAGGGCATGGGCATGTGCCCGCCCGCGACCACGGTGCCCTCTGCACCATCGCGCCGCCACCGGCCGTTTAAAAATCTTGGTACCCTTGAACGCAGTTGCGCCATCCCGACCCTCAAACCCTGTTGAACCCCTACCTCAGTGCCCCAGGTTTCAGTGCTTTCCTTGTCCGCCCCGACTCTGTCCGTGCCCGTTCTTGCGACCGCCTCGCCGCCCTCTGCGCGCGCCACGCGAACGTGGTCGCGCAACCGTATATGGATGGGCCTGTGTGTTGTGCTGCTGGCTGCGCTGTTGTCGGCCTGCGGCACCACCAAGGTCCAGCCGGGCTACTACCGCGTGCAATCGGGCGACACGCTGACGCAGATCGCGCGCAAGCAGGGCACCTCCGTCAGCAATCTGGTGCGCTGGAACAGCCTGTCCAATTCCAACAACATCGAAGTCGGACAAGTGCTGCGCGTCGAGCCTCCGGCCGGGCAGGCGCGCACGTCCACGCCCAGCAAGTCGGCATCGAAGCCGGCGTCCACGTCGCGGTCTTCCCCATCGGGCGGCAAACGCCGCACGGCGCCACCGGGGGCAATTTCGCTGGTGTGGCCGGCGCAGGGCAAGGTCACGCGCGGCTATGACGGCGGCGGCTCGAACGGCATCGTGATTTCAAATTCCTCGGGTACGCCGGTGGTGGCGGCGGCGGGTGGCACCGTTGCGTATTCGGGCAGCGGCTTGCGGGGCTACGGGCATCTGGTGATCGTCAAGCACAACGCCAGCTTCCTGAGTATCTACGCGCACAACAGCAAGCTGCTGGTCAAGGAAGGGCAAAGCGTGAAGCAGGGGCAGAAGATTGCCGAAATGGGCAATAGCGACAGCAAGCAGGTCGGGCTGTACTTTGAACTGCGCTACGACGGCCAGGCGGTGGACCCGGCGGGGAATCTGCCTCCGCGATAGTGGACCAGGGCGACGGCGGAAGGGCGGGACCCGCCCGTATTTCGGGCGGCCTTGCGTCTGATCGCCGCAACTCTGCCAGGCGTGCACCTGCTAGCCGTCCGCCGCTAGCCGCGCGCCGCTGGCCGAGCGCCGCCTTCTACGCGCCGGCGTCCTGTGTCAGCGTGGAAATGAACGTGGCGGTGCGCGGGTCTTCGGGGCGCGAGAAGATCGTGCGGGATTCGCCTGCTTCAACCACCACGCCATCCAGCAGAAACACCACCTCGCGCGACACGCTGGCCGCCAGGCGCAGGTCGTGCGTGGCCATCAACATCGTCATGCCCTCGGCAGCCAGCTGCCGCAACACGTCCACGACTTCGGCCGCCAGGCCCGGGTCCAGCGCGGATGTGGGCTCGTCGCACAGCAACACGCGCGGCGCTGGCGCCAGGGCGCGTGCAATCGCTACGCGTTGCTGTTGCCCACCCGATAAATTGGCCGGCCACGCGTCGGCCTTTTCGGCCATGCCCACCTTTTTCAGCAGTTCCTCGGCGCGGGCGCGGGCCTTGTCCAGCGGCCACTTCTGTACTGTCAGCAGACCTTCCATCACATTGCCGATCACCGTCTGGTGCGGAAACAGCTGAAAGTTCTGGAACACCATGCCGGTCTGCTTGCGCACGCGTTGCACCTGGTCGCGCGCCAGCTTCACGCCCGGCTCGAACTGCACCGTTTCCGGCCCCAGGGTGAGCGTGCCTCGGTCCGGCACTTCCAGCAGATTCACGCAGCGCAGCAGCGTGCTCTTGCCGCTGCCGGACGGGCCGATCAGCGCGGTCACGCTGCCTTCGGCGATGGACACGTCCACCGCTTTGAGCACCGGATTGCCGCCAAATGCTTTTTCGATCTTTTGCAGCCGTATCATCGCGTCTTCTCGGAAAACACCGCATGCTGGCCGAAGCGCCGCTCCAGCCGAACCTGCGCGGCCGACAACACGGAACTGAACACCAGGTAGATCAGCGCGGCTTCGGTGTACAGGATCAACGGTTCATAGGTGACCGCCGCGATGCGCTGCGCTGCCTGAAAAATCTCGGGCACGGTCAGCACCGCCGCCAGCGACGTGTCCTTGACCAGCGCAATGAACGAGTTCGACAGCGGCGGCACCGCCACGCGCGCGGCCTGCGGCAGGATCGTGCGGCGCAGCGCCTGGCCGCGCGTCATGCTTAGCGAATAGGCGGCTTCCCATTGGCCCTTGGTGATGGATTCAATAGCGCCGCGTATCACTTCGGAGTTGTACGCGCCCACGTTCAGCGTGAAGCCGATCAGCGCGGCGGGCAAGGGGTCCAGCACGATGCCCACGCTGGGCAGGCCGTAGAAGATGACGAACAACTGCACCAGCAGCGGCGTGCCCCGGATCAGCCAGACATAAAAGCGCACCAGCGCCACCAGCGGCGCGGGCCCGAACAGGCGGATCAACGCCACCACGAAGGCCAGCGCCAGGCCCAGCGCGAACGACATCAAGGTCAGCGGAACGGTGAACACCAGCCCGGCATGCAGCAACGGCCAGAACGAATCGGCCATCAGCTGCACCCAGGCGGGCACGGTCCAGGATCCGATCTGCGCCAGCAGCCAATCCGGCATCACCGCCTGTAGCCAGGTAGGTAGCGTCATGAGCGTGCGCGCGGCTTACTGCGCCGACAGGTCCGTGCCGAAGTATTTGACCGAAATGGTCTTGTAGGTGCCGTCGGCCTTGATGTCCGCCAGCGCCTTGTTGATGGCGGCTTGCAGCTCGGGGTTGCCCTTGCGGATCAGCACGCCTGAATTGCTGAATTCAGCGGTCTTGTCGGTGGCCGCGATCTTGACCTTGGCGTTCGGCTTTTGCTTCTTGAAGTCCAGGAACGACAGGTTGTCGTTAACGGTGGCTTCCACGCGGCCCGAGGTCAACAGGTCGATGGCTTCGTTAAAGCCTTGCACCGCCACCACTTGCGCGCCATGGCTTTGCGCCAGCTTGCCGAAATTGCTGGTCAGCGTGTTGGCGGACTTCTTGCCCTTCAGGTCGTCGAACGACTTGATGGTGGTGTTGTCGTCGCGCACGATCAGCACGGCGGCCGACGAGATGTACGGATCGGAAAAGTCGTATTTTGCTTTGCGCGCATCGGTGATGCCCACCTGGTTGATCACCGCGTCATAGCGCTTGGCGTCCAGGCCCGCGATCAGACCGTCCCATTTGCCTTCCACAAACTGCGCCTTCACGCCCAGGCGTTCGGCGATGGCGCGCCCAATGTCCACGTCAAAACCGGTAAGCTGCCCCGATGCATCGTGGAAGGTGAACGGGGCGTAGGTGCCTTCGGTGCCAATCTTGAACGTGCCCGCGGACTTGATCTGGTCCAGGCCGGATTGGGCGTGGGCGGGGGCCAAGGCGGCGGCCTGGATAAGGCCGGCGATGAACAGTGAGCGGAAGAGTTTCATGGCAATGCTCCGGAAGATCGGTGTCATTGGGGAGGGCACCGCAAGTTGTATGCCCTCCGTCGTAGCCGCACTCTAGCAACGCGTCTATTTTTCCACAAAGCATAAGGAATAGTAAAAATATAGCCACGAGTCATTAACAGGTGTCCGATCGCCCGTCAGCGGTCGGCATTTTTCCAGCTATCGGTATCTGAACGGAGATCGGCGTGCAACAGCGATGGAACAGGCGGGCATTCATGGCGGCGGCCGCGGGCGCGGCGGCATTTGCCGGGGGCGTGCAGGCGCAGGGCGCGAAGACTTCGGCGCGGATGCCCGGGTCGGGCAGCATCACCGACGTCGCGGGCCTGCGCGTGGGTCACTACACCGACACGCGCCGCCCCACCGGCTGCACGGTCATCATTGCCGAGGCGGGCGCCACGGGCGGGGTCGATGTGCGGGGCGCCGCGCCGGGTACTCGCGAAACCGACCTGCTCAATCCCGTCAACATGGTGGAAAAAGTACATGCCATCGTGCTGTCCGGCGGCAGCGCCTTCGGCCTGGATGCGGCCTCCGGCGTGATGCGCTATCTGGAAGAAAAGAAGATCGGCTTCGACGTGGGCGTGGCCCATGTGCCGATTGTGCCGTCGGCCATTCTGTTTGACCTGGGCGTGGGCGACGCCTCGATACGGCCGGATGCGGCGGCGGGCTACCAGGCGTGCAAATCGGCGTCCACCGAGGCGCCCGAAGAAGGCAACGTCGGCGCGGGCGCGGGCGCCACCGTCGGCAAGTTGTACGGGCCGCAGCGCGCCATGAAGGGCGGGCTGGGCAGCGCGTCGCTGACGGTAGCGGGCGTGACCGTGGGCGCCATCGTGGCGGTCAATGCGGTGGGCGACGTGCTGGACCCGGCCACCGGCCGCATCCTGGCGGGTGCGCGCACGGCCGACGGCAAACAGCTGCTGGATACGCGGGCGGCCATCCTGGCCGGCGACTTGCCGCGATCCATGCGCCCCGGCACGGCCACCACCATCGGCGTGGTGGCCACCGACGCCACGCTGACCAAGGCGCAGGCGCAGAAAATCGCGGGCATGGCGCATGACGGCCTGGCCCGCAGCATCAACCCGATCCACACCATGCTGGATGGCGACACGATCTTCGCACTGGGCACCGGCACGTCCGGCAAGCCCGGCAACGTGATGCTGCTGGGCGTCATGGCCGCCGAGGCCATGGCCATCGCCGTGCAGCGCGCCATCCTGGCGGCGCGTGCCGTTGAAGGGTTTCCCGCCGCCGTGGACTTCGTCGCTTGATGGTTGCCTGCATGGCGCCGGCCGGCGTGGCCGGCCCGGCCGCTGTCCGTGGCCTGCTGTCCGCTGTTCGCTGTCCGTGGCCGGCTACTCGCTGTCCGCTGCCCGACCCCGGTGACGTCAATCTGTCACATCGCGGGTCGATCATGACGGGGCGCCGATGCGGCTTCGGCGTTGCGAGAGGACACCCATGTACAAAGGCGAACGATTCAATGGCGCCACGCATCTGGCGGGCCTGGCGCTGGCGGTGGCGGCATCCGGCGCGCTGATTTCGCGCGCCGCCGAATTGAAGGTGGACGCGCGGCAGGTCATCAGCAGCGCGGTATTCGCGGCGTCCATGATCGCGGTCTATGCGTCGTCGGTGCTGTATCACTGCACGCGCGGCCGCTACAAGGCGCGCTGGGCCAAGGCCGATCATTGCGCCATCTATCTGTTGATTGCCGGCACTTACACGCCGCTGGCGTTCGGGCCGGTGCAGCATGCCTGGGGCGCGGCCATGGGCGTGGCGATCTGGCTGCTGGCCGCCGTGGGCATCAGCCGCGAGCTATGGTGGGCGCGCGCGGCGGCGCCGGCCTTGCCGCTATACCTGGCCATGGGCTGGCTGGGCGTGATGTTTGCCGCGCCCATCGCGGGCGCCTTGTCGTCAGCGGGCCTGGCCTGGTTGCTGGCGGGGGCGGCTGCTTACACCGTCGGTACGCTGTTCTACGTCAATGACAAGCGCTGGCGCCATGCCCACGGCATCTGGCACTTGTTCGTCATGGGCGGCTCGGCCTGCCATTTCGTTACGGTATTCGGCTTTCTGAAGTTTGGTGCGGCCTAGCGCCACGCCGCCAGCGGCAGCATGCCGCCCCGGTCTTTGACCTTGCGCATGACGATATGCGAACACAGGTCGCGCACCCCGGCGATCTTGCTCAGCTTGTCTTCCACAAACTGCGAAAACGCCGCCAGATTGCGCGTGCGCACCGACAAGATGTAGTTGGACGCGCCTGTCACGATGCTGGCTTCCGTGATCTCGTCATGCGCCGCGATGCCGGCCAGAAAGGCCTCGTGCCACCCGGGGCGCGACTGGTCCAGCGACACATGGACAATGGCTTCAAGCTCGAACCCCAGCTTGTCGGCATCCAGCACCGCACGGTAGTTGCGGATAAAACCGCCTTCTTCCAGCGCGCGCACGCGGCGCAGGCAGGCCGACGGCGACAGCGCCACCTGCTCGGCCAGGTCCTGGTTGCTGAGCTGGCCGTTCTCTTGCAAACGGTACAGGATGCGCTGGTCAATGGCGTCTAGGTGCATGGTGCAATCCAATTCTAAAAACGGGCTATGCGTGCAATTTAATGCGGAATTCTAGGGTAAGCCACGCCCGGGTTTGCAATTTTTCGGCACCACCGCGCTGCTATCCTGTTCCCAGCATATTGCCCGAAGGAGCATCGCATGACGACTCGCGAAGACTGCGTCGCCGCAGACCGGAAAGACCCCCTGGCCCCCCTGAAAGTCCGCTTCGAGCTGCCGCCCGGTGTGCTCTACATGGACGGCAACTCGCTGGGCGTCATGCCCAAGGGCGCTGCCGCCCGCGCCGCCGGCGTCATCACCCAGGAATGGGGCAAAGACCTGATCCGCAGCTGGAACACCGCCGGCTGGTTTGAACTGCCCGTGCGCCTGGGCGACAAGCTGGGCAGCCTGCTGGGCGCGCGCGAAGGCGAACTGGTCGTTACCGACACCACCTCGCTGAACATCTTCAAGGCGCTGGCCGCCGCGCTGCGCATCCAGCAGCAAAAGCAGCCGTCGCGCCGCGTCATCCTGTCCGAGCGCGACAATTTCCCCACCGACCTGTACATGATCCAAGGCATGATCGACCTGCTTGAGCAGGGCTATGAAATGCGCCTGATCGACGCCGACCTGCCGCTGGACAAGGCGCTGGACGACTCGGTTGCCGTGATGCTGCTGTCGCACGTGAACTACCGCAGCGGCCAGATGCACGACATGGCCAGCGTGACCGCGCTGGCGCACCAGCGCGGCGCGCTGACCATCTGGGACCTGGCCCATGCCGCGGGCGCGGTGCCGGTGGACCTGAACGGCGCCAATGCCGACTTCGCCGTGGGCTGCACTTATAAGTACCTGAACGGCGGCCCGGGTTCTCCGGCCTTCATCTGGGTGGCGCCGCGCCACACCCAGGACTTCTGGCAGCCGCTGTCCGGCTGGTGGGGCCACACGCGCCCGTTCGACATGGCCGTGGCCTACGAACCGGCCGGCGGCATCCGCCGCTACCTGTGCGGCACGCAGCCGATCGTGTCGCTGTCCCTGGTGGAATGCGGCCTGGACGTGGCCAAGGCGGCCGACATGGCGCAGGTGCGCGAAAAGTCGCTGGCATTGGGCGACCTGTTCATCAAGCTGGTCGAAGAACGCTGCGCCGCCCATCCGCTCAAGCTCGTCACCCCGCGCGATCACGCGCTGCGCGGCAGCCACGTCAGCTTCCTGCATCCCAACGGCTACGAAGTCATGCAGGCGCTGATCGCGCGCGGCCTGATCGGCGATTACCGCGAACCCGAGGTCCTGCGTTTCGGCCTGACGCCGCTGTACTTCGGCTATGCCGACGTGTGGGACGCCGTGGACATCCTGACAGACGTGCTCGACACCCGCGCCTGGGACAAGCCGGAATACCAGCAACGTTCGACCGTGACCTGAACGCCATAGAGCGTGCCCGACCTTGCGGGGCCGGCCCAACGCCGGCCCCGCCGATAAAGCAAGGCGGCAACGGACAAGACAACAAGGCAGGAGACAATGAAAAAACCACAAGGATTCGGCCAGATCGCCGAACGCGAACAAGGCCTCAAGCGGCGCTTGACCTCGGGCCAGATGAGCATGATCGCCATCGGTGGGGCCGTGGGCACGGGCCTGTTTCTGGGCAGTAAATTCGCCATTGGTTTCGCCGGGCCCAGCGTCATCATCAGCTACGCCATCGGCGGGCTGATCACGTTGCTGCTGATGGGTTGCCTGGCCGAAATGACGGTGGCGCATTCCACCTCGGGGTCGTTCGGCGCCTACGCCGAGCACTACATCGGCCCGTTGGCCGGCTTCCTGGTGCGCTACGCGTACTGGTCCTGCGTCGTGCTGGCGGTGGGCACCGAGGTCACGGCGGTGGCCGAATACATGCACTTCTGGTTTCCCGATGTGCCCGGGTGGCTGTGGGTGTGCGTGTTTTCCGGGGCGCTGATCCTGGTCAACGCCATGAGCGTCAAGGCGTTCGGCACCATTGAATATTGGTTTTCCACCATCAAGATCACGGCCATCGTGGCCTTCATCATCCTGGGCGCGTACGTGGTGTGGGGCAACCCGCAGTACGGCGTGGCGCAATACACGGCGCACGGCGGCTTCTTTCCCAACGGGCTGTGGGGCATGTGGGTCGCGGTGGTGATTTCGATCTTCAGCTACCTGAGCGTCGAAATGATCGCCGTGGCGGCCGGCGAGGCCGAAGACCCCGAGCGCGCCGTGAAGAAGGCGTTTCGCGCCACTATCGTGCGGCTGGTGGTGTTCTACCTGCTGACGCTGGCGCTGATCCTGGCCATCGTGCCCTGGAACGAAGCCGGCAAGGCAGGCAGCCCGTTTGTGAAGGTGATGCTGGCGCTGGACATCCCCGGCGCCGCGGGCGTCATCAACTTCATCGTGCTGGTGGCGGCGTTATCGGCCATGAACAGCCAGCTGTACATCACCACGCGCATGATGTTCAGCCTGTCGCGCGCCGGTCACGCGCCGTCGTTGTTCGGCCGGCTTACGCGTAGCGGCACGCCGCTGAACGCGCTGCTGCTGTCCACCAGCGGCATCGCCATTGCCGTGGTGCTCAAGGTCATGGTCCCCGACACGGCCTTTACCTTGATGATGGCCATTTCGATGTTCGGCGCGCTGTTCACCTGGATGATGATCTTCATCACGCACTACTTCTTTCGCCGCCGCTGGGCCAGGGAAGGGGGCGGTGCGCTGTCGTTCCGCATGCCCGGCTTTCCGGTGCTGACGTTGTTGGGCGCGGTGGCGATGCTGGCCATCCTGGTCACCACTTACTACACGAACGTCTTCAAGATGACGCTGGTGTTCGGCGTGCCGTTCCTGGTGATCCTGGCCGTGTTGTACGGGGTGCTGTTCAAGAAGCGCGCCGAATCGGTCGCGCTTCAAGCTGGCGAGCAGCGCGGCTGAACCCGGGCCGGCCCGGCAGCCGGCCTTGCGGGTTCAGCCGCCGGTGGGGGCCTCGGCCACCTGCGCGGCTTGTGCCGGGGCCGCCGTTTGCGCCAAGGGTGAAAACACGCGCAGGCGGTGGCCGTCGGGGTCCAGCGCCACGAAGGTGCGGCCAAAATCCATGTCGGTGGGCGCTTGCAGAATGGGCAGGCCGCGCAGGCTCCATTCACGATGGCGCTGGTTAAGCGCGTCGGCGTCGGCCACGCAAAAAGCCAGTTCAGACGCGCCGCCGCGTCCGGCGGCGGCGGGCTCGACGGTGTAGCGCGACCACAGGCCCAGCTTCAAGCCGGAGTCCAGCACGAACAGGGCAAAGGTGGGCGAATTTTCGACGGGCTGGCGTTGCAGCAGCGCGCTGTAGAACGCGGCGCTGGCCTGGGGTTTTTCGACGTAGAAAAGGACGTAGTTGCTGTCGGTCATGAGGCGCTCCTTGGGGTTGATGCGCTCATGGTAGGCAGGGGTACTGTCAGATTTTGGCAGTAGTGTGCATCAGCAGTCTTGTGACCCATGCGCAATTGCGCGCCACTCTTTCAACAGGACGTGGCGACGACGCGGATAGCGTTCGCCCGGGGTCAGCGTGGCGATGCGGTCGGTGCGGAAATGGCGGAAGTCCTGGCGCAGTTCGCACCAGGCCATGACGATGCGCACGCTATCGAAAAACCCCAGCGCGAATGGCCAGATCACGCGCGCGGAATCCAGGCCCTTGTCGTCGCGATAGGTGATGTGCAGCCGGTGTTCGGCGCGTATCGCCTGACGGATCAGCGCCACGTCGACCCGGTCGACCACCGTAGCGGCGCTGGGGCCGACCAAGAGCGGAATGGCATCCAGTTCGTCACGCAGTTCCTGCGGCAGCACGGCGCCGATCTTGGCCAGCGCGTTGCGCGCCGCCAAGACCAGCCGTTCGTCGGATCGGCCCGCCACCCAGCGCGTGCCCAGCACCAGTGCTTCGATCTCTTCGGTGCTGAACATCAGCGGCGGCAGCATGAAGCCGGGCCGCAGGACATAGCCCACGCCGGGCTCGCCTTCAATTTCCGCGCCCTGGCATTGCAGCGTGGCAATGTCGCGATACAGCGTGCGCAGGCTGATGCCCATTTCGCTGGCCAGGCGTTGGCCGCTGACCGGCAGACGGTGGCGGCGCAGGGTCTGAAGCAGGTCCAGAAGGCGTTCGGTGCGGGACATGAAAAGGGCGCGTGGCGGTAACGGCGTAATGCTGCCATGAAATGGCAGCGGCGGGCGCATGTTGCCCGCGCCGCCCGCACCGGTCGGCGCCGGTCCGCGCCCGCCCGCGCGCGATCAGCCGGCGATCAGCTGCCGATCTTCTTGCCGGTGGCTACGTCGATGACCGAACCGTCTTCCAGGCTGACGCGATAGATCTCGCGCACCACGTTGCCGGCGAAGCCGATTTCCACGATCGACACGTCCTTGAACGTGGTGGCGATGCCGTCGGGCAGCACGGCGTTGAACTTGTCCGATTCCTGCTTCATGGCGTCTTGCAGGCGGGTGTCGTAGCGCGCCATGCTGTAGACCAGCGTGGTGTGCGGGTTGTGAGCGCGCACTTCCTTGCCGTCCTGCATGCTGTTGACGCCGCTGACGCCCAGCGTCTTGACCAGCTCGCGGCCGGCCTCGCTCATCTTGGCGTAGACGGGGCCGGTCACGCGCGGCAGCGGGCCGTCGCGCAGCGGGGCCAGGGCGGCGGTGGCCACGGTGTTGTAGCGCATCATGTCTTCAAAACCCTGGCCGCTTTTGACCACGCCCAGGTCCAGCCACCACGGATGCCCGGCGCCCTTGGCGGCTTCGGTCGGGTAGAACGTTTTCAACGTCACGGCCAGCGGCGCGGGCGGCTTGGGCAAGGCTTTGAGCATGCGGGCCGGGGTGGCCGGGTCGGCACTATGGATGTGCACAACCGTCACGTGCGGCAGGTTGGGCGTGTCGGCCTCGGTCTTCAGGCCCAGCGCCAGCAGGTCTTGCTTGAGCACGCCATTGACCTTGGCGTCCAGCACGGCATTGACCGCTTGCGGCAGGCGGTAGACCACGCCGTAGGTGGCCTTGTGGTCGCGAAATTCCGGCTTGTCCAGCGCGCTGTTGTCGATGTTGTCGGCGGCATGCGCGGAAAAGGCGGCGGCCAGCGAGGTGGCGAACAGGCCGGCGGCGGCCAGGTGCAATGCACGTTTGATCATGGGGTTTCCCTATCGTTGTTGACGTGACCCGCGAGAGTCTTCCGGCAGTGTGGCCCTCGGTGATGTACGGGGTATTGCACCAAGCGAAAGAATCCCGATAGCGGGTGCGGCCGTTTCGATAGGTTCGAGTTGCCCGCTTATCAAGCCAGGAAAGCGGTGCCCACCACAACGATGCCCAACACCAGGTTCACGCCCACCCAGCGGCGGATGGCGGCCATGGCCTGGCCGCCGCGCGGCCAGTCGGACGCGGCCACGGCGCCGGCCAGCCGTTTGTACAGCACAAAGCGGATGTGGCCGAAGATGGCCATCATCACCAGGCCACCGGTTGCCATCAGCGTCCAGTTCAGCGGCATGAAGAACTTGCCGCCGGTCTGGGCGGCCTGGCTGGCCGCCTGTCCGATCATCGACATCCCGGTCAGCAAGATCAACACGATGGCCACCAGCACGGTATTCAGGAACGGTCCCAGCACCGAGGCCATCAGCGGCAGGCGCGCGTTGGGTTCCCACTTCGCGGCCGCCGGCCGCAGAAAACAGTGTGCGAACAACATGCCGCCTACCCACAGGATCACGGCCATCACGTGGATGAATGTCAAGACGCTATAGAACATGGAGTCAGCCCGAGTCGTTATGCGGCCGCGGGGCGCGGCAGAGGTGTGCCGATGATATCTCCCCGCCCGCGTTTCACCCTACTTGACGGAAACGCAGTCTTTGCAATTAGAATGAGATTGATTTGTATTTGTAATTTAGCGTTCTGGGAGCCCCTCGTGCCTAACCCCGTGCTCGCCTCTGGCGACACCGTCCAATGCTTGTACCGCAGCCACCATGGGTGGCTGCAAAATTGGCTGCGCGCGAAGCTGGGCAACGCCTTCGACGCGGCCGACCTGGCGCAGGACACGTTTGTCCGCGTGCTGCGCCACCGCCACGAACTGGACGCGCTGCGTGAACCGCGTGCGTATCTGACGACCATCGCCAAGCGCCTGATGCTGAATCACCATCGGCGCCGTTGCATCGAAGCCGCCTACCTGGAAGCCCTGGCGTTGATGCCCGAACGGCTGGCGCCGCCGGCCGAACAGCGCCTGATCATCCTGGAAACCCTGCAAGACATCGACGAAATGCTGGCCGGCCTGCCGCTGCGTGCGCGGCAGGCTTTTCTGATGGCGCAGCTGGAAGAACTTAGCCATGCCGACATCGCGCAGCGCCTGAATGTGTCGCTGCGATCGGTGCACCGCTATATCGCCCGGGGGTTCGAGCAATGCATCATGGCGGTCAGTTGAACAGCGCGGGCGGCGAGCTGCCCGCCGTCGAACGCCAGGTGGCGCGCGAGGCCGCGCGCTGGCTGCTGCGCCTGGGTTCGGGCCGCGCCACCGACGCCGACGTGCGCGCCTGCGATCAATGGCGCGCCAGCAAGGCGGAACACGAACACGCCTGGCAGCGCGCACAGCGCGTCAACGAACGTTTTGGCCTGATCCCGTCCGCGTTGGGCATGGCCACCTTGAATCGACCCGAGCTCAAGCCGCGCCGCGCGGCACTGAAAACGCTGGTGGCGTTGATCGTGGCTGGCCCGGTGGGTTGGGCCGCATGGCGCGCCGACCCGCTGAACTGGACGGCCGACTACCGCAGCGGCGCGGGGCAGCGGCGCGACATCACGCTGGCCGATGGGTCCACGCTGCAACTGAATACGGCCAGCGCGGTAGACGTGGCTTTCGACGCCTCCACCCGCTTGGTGAGATTGCGAGCGGGTGAAATGGCCGTGCACGCGGTGGCCGATGCGCAGCCCGGCGCGCGCCCGTTCGTCGTGCGCACGGCGCTGGGCGATATCGAGGCGCCGCCGTCGCGCTTTTGCGTCCGCCAGGATGGCGTGCAATGCCAGATCAGCGTGCAGGAAGGCCGGGTACGTGCGGGCCGGGCCGGCCGCATGGTCGATATCGCGGCGGGCCAGCAGGGCACCCTGACCCCGACCGGCGCGCTTGGCCCCGCGCCCGCCGATCCGCATGCCGGCGACTGGACCCGCGGCGTGCTGCATGCCGGCCAGATGCGCCTGGACGCCTTCGCGCGCGAGCTGGGCCGCTATCGGCAGGGCGTGTTGCGCTGCGACCCCGATGTGGCCCATTTGCGAATCTCGGGCGCGTTCCAGCTGGCCGATACCGACGCCGTGCTGGCCGCCTTGCCCGCTACCTTGCCGGTGCAAGTGCGCTACCGCACGCCCTATTGGGTGACCATCGGGCCGCGCGATTCGGCGGCATGATCGCCACCGTTACAAATTACCCGCGGATGCGCTGTCCGGTTCACCGATCACTCGGGTCATGGTCTGTATAGGCAAACGAATGCCGATACCCGTTGGATCGAAAGGACGACCATGGCTTATCTTCCCGCCGGCCGCGCAAGCGGCTCCCGAACCTTAGCGGACGCGCCGCCTCGCCAGATGCGACAGACGCGCCTGCGCCACGCCGTGCGCGCCGCGCTGGCGCTGGCCGCCGCTGCCGCCGCGCTGCCGCCCCAGGCCGCCGCGCAGGGCCTTGCCGCGTCGGCCAGCGCGCCCACGGCCGCCGCCGCACGCGATGCACGCGCCTATCGCATCGCCGCCGGCACGCTGGCCGACGCGCTGCCGCGCTTTGCCGACAGCGCGGGTGTGACGGTGCTGTTCGATGCCGCGCTGGTGGGGCAACGCCGCACGCCCGGGCTGACGGGGACCTACACCGTGGCGGACGGCTTTGCGCGCCTGCTGGACGGCAGCGGCCTGGCCGTACAGGAACGCAGCCGCAACGTGTTCGTGCTGCAAGCGGCCATGCCCGGCATCACACAGCTGGCGCCCGTCAAGGTAGAAGGCGAGGGCGCGGTCGCCACGCCCGCCTGGGAAACCAGCACCGACCGCAAGCGCATGGACGAGCTGCAAATCAAAAACTGGAGCGACCTGGGCAAGCGCGCCGAACCGGGCGTGAGCTTTAACCGGTCCAACAACAGCATCAACATTCGCGGCCTGGATCAAGACCGCGTGCTGACCCGCGTGGACGGCATCCGGCTGCCCTGGCTGGATGACGGCGCGCGCGGCGTGAAGGGCGGGCTGGAAGCGGTGGACTTCAACAGCCTGTCGCGCCTGGATATCGTGCGCGGCGCGGACGCCAGCGCGGGCGGCTCCGGCGCCATCTCGGGCATTGCCGATCTGCGCACGCTGGACCCGTCCGACCTGTTGACGGACGGCAAGACCTTTGGCGCACTGGCCAAGACCGACTACGACTCCGCCGATTCCAGCTGGGGCGCCAACGCCGCGCTGGCCGGCCAGATCCACAGCAACACGTTCTGGCTGGTGCAGGCCGGCGTGCGCAACGGCCATGCCTTGGACAACCGGGGCGACGTGGGCGGCTACGGCCCCAAGCGCAGCGAACCCAGCCCTGAAGACTACGACCAGCGCAGCTTCCTCTTGAAGCTGCAACAACGCGTCGAAGGCGGCCACCGCTTCGGCCTGACCGGCGAAACCTTCAAGCGCAAGGCCGACATCGACAACATGTTCGAACAGGGGGCGGGCACCAGCTATCTGTACGGCGAGAACAGCACAAAGAAAGAGACCGAGCGCGAGCGCGTGTCGTTCGACTATTCGTACCAGGCGCCCGGCGCCGGCGGCCTGATCGATTCGGCCACCGCCGTCGTCTACTGGCAGCGCGTGCGGCTGGACAATTCGCTGGACGGCATGCGCAGCGTGGATTCCCGCGCGCGCATCATCCCGGGCGACCCGTTCCGTTACGGCTTTCCCAGCGGCCCATACGGGCGCAGCAATTCCATCCAGCAAACGCTCTTTGGCGTGAACGGCGAATTGACCAAGCGGCTGGCCGGCACGTCCGTGTCGCAGCTATGGACCCTGGGCGGCGAGTGGTACGGCAACAAGACCGAGCAGAATTCCAGCGGCTACGACAATTGCCCGGCCATACGCCCCGGGTTGCCCGCGCCGTTCGGCCCGCGTTCGTGCGACATGCTGCACACCAACCAGGCCGACGTGCCGCAGTCCAAGGGCAACCAATGGGCGCTGTGGGTGCAGGATGAATTCAGCTTTGCCGACGGCCGCTACACCGTCATGCCGGCCCTGCGCTACGACCACTACGAACAAAAGCCGCAATCCACCGACAGCTACGCCAGCAACCCGAACGCGGCCGCGCTGCCGCCGTCCAACAGCGGCAGCCGCTTCTCGCCCAAGCTGCTGGGCACATGGAAGGCCCGGGACGACCTGAGCCTGTACGCGCAGTACGCCTACGGCTTCAAGGCGCCCAGCGCCAGCCAGCTCTATACCAACTACGGCGGCCCCGGCACCTACTTGCGCGTGGGCAATCCGTACCTGAAACCCGAAACCAGCAAGGGCTGGGAACTGGGCGCCAAGATCGGTTCCGACGACCTGGGCGGTGCGGTATCGTTCTTTGATAATCGTTATCAGAACTTCATCGATACCAATCAGCCGGTGGACGCCAGCTCGCCGCAATGGCAAACCGGTTGGGCAGGGCAGTATCCGCTGGGCGTGACCGGCAACGTCAACCGGGGCAAGGTGCGCATCTATGGCGCCGAAGCCAGCGCGCACTGGAAGTTTTCGCCGGGCTGGCGCACCTGGGGCTCGCTGGCCTGGGCCGTGGGCAAGGACGAAGGCACGGGCCAGTACCTGAACTCGGTCGCGCCGTTAAAGGCCATTCTGGGTGTGGGCTACGGACGCGACGTATGGGGCGTGGACGCCATGCTGACTACCGCGCTCAAGCGCGACAAGGTCGAATACCCCGAGGCATCGGCCACCACCCCCAACGCCGACTTCCAGGCGCCGGGCTATGGTGTGGTGGACTTGATGGGTTACTGGCGGCCCACCGCCGTGAAGGGATTGCAGGTGCAGGCTGGCGTGTTCAACCTGTTCGACAAGAAGTACTGGGAAGCCATCAACGTGCCGACCGCCGGGTCGCTGGCCTTGCCGCGCACGGTGGACTGGTACACCGAACCCGGACGCAGCGTGCGCGTGTCCCTGACGTACCAGTATTGATATTGATCACGCGTCGCCGCCGGGCATCCGCCGGGCGGCGGCGCTAAACGGAACCCTTGGGCTGGAGGCCTACGATGACGAATCAAGATTTCACGACCCGCGCCAACGAACTGCGCGCCCGCAACGAAGCCCTGTCCGCCACGCAACCGAAGCTGCGCGCGCGCAATCTGGCACAGGCGCTGAATGTGTCCGAGGCCGAATGGATTGCCGCCGGCTGTGGCGGCGTTCAATCCACCGCGCTGCATGGTTCGCCGCAAGAGATCTTTCGCGAACTGGGCACGCTGGGCGAAGTGATGGCATTGACGCGCAACGACTGGTGCGTGCACGAACGCCACGGAGAATACCTGGACATTCAGGCCGACGGCCCGGTGGGTCTGGTGTTGGGGCCCGACATCGACTTGCGCGTGTTCTTTACCGCCTGGAAATCGGCCTGGGCCGTTCAGCAGGATGGCCGCCACAGCCTGCAATTCTTCGACGGCGCGGGCGTGGCGGTGCACAAGGTGTATCGCACCGACGCCACCAACGCCGCCGCCTATGACGCGCTGGTCGCCAAGTTCGCGGGCCAGGCGCAATGGCCCGACACGCAAGCCTATGCGCCCGCCACCGACGCCGCTCAGGTCGACGACGCTGCCGCCTTCCGGCAAGCCTGGCTGGCCATGCAGGACACGCACGAATTCTTCCCCTTGCTGCGCAAGTTCAAGGTGACGCGGCTGGCGGCGTTGGCGGCGGTGGGTGAAGACCTGGCGCAGCCGGTACCGGCCGAATCCGTGGAACGCATGTTGCAGTCGGCGGCGGCGTCGGCGCTGCCCATCATGTGCTTTGTGGGCAACCGCGGCATGATCCAGATCCATACCGGCCCGGTGCGGGAATTGCGCCGCACGGGCCCTTGGTACAACGTGCTGGATCCGAAGTTCAACCTGCACCTGGACACCACCGCCATCGCCTCGGCATGGGTGGTGAACAAGCCGACCTCCGACGGGTGGGTCACGTCGCTGGAGGTCTATGCCGACACGGGCGACCTGATCGTGCAGTTCTTCGGTGAACGCAAGCCCGGCAAGCCGGAGCTGGCCGGCTGGCGCGAGTTGCTGGTCGGCCTGTGCGATGCGCCGCTGGCGGTCTGAGGACGTGCGATGAAAAAATGGTCGGCAATCGCCATGCCAAAGGCAAAGGCAAAGGCATTGGCAAAAGCAAAGGCATTGGCAAAGGCGGTGGCAAAGGCGGTGGCAAAGGCTGTGGCGGTGGCGATGGCATTGGGCTGCGGCGCAGCGGCCGGCGTGCACGCCGCTGAACCCAGCCGCGTGGTAAGCCTGGGCGGCAGCGTCACCGAAATCGTCTATGGCCTGGGCGAGGGCGACCGGCTGGTGGGGGACGACCTGTCCAGCCTGTACCCCGAAGCCGCCACGCGCCTGCCGCGCGTGGGCTATTACCGCGCCGTGCCGGTGGAAGGCGTGCTGTCGCTCAAACCCGACCTGGTGCTGGCCTCGGAACAGGCCGGGCCGCCCGACGCGCTCAAGCGTCTGGCGGGCGTGGGGGTGCGCGTCGTTACGGTGCCGGATGCGCCCTCGGTGGATTCACTGAAGGCGCGCATCCGCGCCGTGGCCGACGCGCTGGGCGTGGCGCCGGCCGGCGAACGCATGGTGGACAAGGTCACGCAGGAACTCGCGCGTGCCCAGGCCATTGCCCCCACGCGGGCGCGCGCGCTGTTGCTGATGAACCGCACGGGCACGCCGCAGGGCGCGGGCCGCGACACCGCTGCCAATGAAGTCATGCAGCTGGCCGGCCTGACCAATGTGCTGCATGACCAGCAGGGCTACAAGCCCCTGTCGGCCGAGGCCATCGGCGCGTTGGCGCCTGACCTCATCGTGGTGACGCAAGCGTCGCTGGAGGCCACCGGCGGCATGGACAAGTTCCTGACGCAGCCGGGCGTTGCCGGCTCGCCGGCGGCCGCCAAGCGTCGCGTGGTGGTCATGGACGACCTGCTGATCCTGGGCATGGGGCCACGCTTGCCGCTGGCGTTGACCCAGCTTAAACAAGAGGTGGCCGATGTCATGGCACGTTAGCGCGCCGACGGCCTTGGCGCTGCTGGCCTTGGCCTTGCTGCTGGCCGTGCTGGGCGCGACGGCGCACGGCGCCGTGACGATTCCGCTACGCGAATTGCCCGCGCTGCTGTGGGGCACACCCACGCCCGAGAATGCCCTGTGGCGCAATGTGCTGATCGACATCCGCTTGCCGCGCGTGCTGTTCGCGGTGGTGACGGGGGCGGGGCTGGCGATAGCGGGTGCGGCCATGCAGGCCTTGTTTCGCAACCCCTTGGCGGAACCGGGCCTGATCGGTATTTCGGCGGGCGGCGCGCTAGGCGCCGTTGCCGCCATCGTGCTGACCTCGGGCGGCTTCTGGGTCACCGCGCCGTCCGCCTTCGTGGGCAGCCTGCTGGCGACGATGTGCGCGTATGCCGTCGGCCGGCGCGTGCCCGGCGTGGCGGGCCTGCTGCTGGCCGGCGTGGCCATCACGGCGATGTCGTTCAGTGTGATCGGCCTGTTCACCTTCGTGGCCACCGACGCGCAGTTGCGCGACTTGACCTTCTGGAACATGGGCAGCCTGGGCGGCGCCAACTGGCACGTGCTGGCCTTCCTGGCGCCGTGGGTGCTGCTGATGAGCGCGTGGTTGATTTCCCAGTGGCGCGTGATGAACGCCTTGCTGCTGGGCGAGCGCGAGGCCCAGCATCTGGGCTACGCGCTCAAGCGGGTGCGCGCGCAACTGGTGCTGGCCAGCGCGCTGATCGTCGGTCCGCTGGTGGCGGCTACCGGCACCATCGTCTTCGTCGGGCTGGTGGTGCCGCATCTGGTGCGCATGACGCTGGGCGCCAATCACCGCTGGCTGCTGCCGGCCACCGTGCTGGCCGGTGGCCTGGCCCTGGTGCTGGCCGACTGGATGGCGCGCACCGTCGTCGTGCCGGCCGAACTGCCGATCGGCCTGGTCACGGGCCTGGTCGGCGGCCCGTTCTTCCTGTGGCTGCTGGCGCGCGGCCGGAGGCTGGCATGACATCGCGCACGCAGGTTCCGGTCGGACAGGCGCAGGCCACGCCGACGCCACTCGCCCAGGCGCCGCTCGCACAGGAGCAGGCTGCACAGACGCCGCTCGCACAGACGCAGGCGGAACCGATGCAGACCACAGGCGCGGACTGTAAAGGCGCAGGCTGCACAGACGCAGACTGCACAGATGCAATCCGCCCCACGCACGGCCGGGCACGCCGCGGGCGGACAAGCCCTGGCGGCCCACACGCTTACCTTGTCTCGCGGCGGCGCACGCATCCTGACCGACGTGTCACTGGAGGTGCGCCCCGGCGAGGTCGTGGGCTTGCTGGGCGCCAACGGCGCGGGCAAATCCACCTTGCTCGGTGCGCTGGCGGCCGAGCTATCGGCCGATGCCGGCCAGATAACGCTGGACGGCGCGCCGCTTGCCGGCATGGCGCTGCGCCAGCAGGCGCGACGCCGCGCGGTGCTGCCGCAAAAGCCCGGCCTGACCTTCGACCTGGGCGTGCGTGAGGTGGTGGCAATGGGCGCCTACCCGTTCGCTGAACTGGCGCCTGCACAGGTCGATGCGCTGGTGGCCCACGCGCTGGGCCTTGCCGATGTGGCGCATCTGGCCGGCCGCCGCTACCCGGAACTGTCGGGCGGTGAACAGCAGCGCGTGCAATTCGCGCGTGTGCTGGTGCAGTGCCACGCCTCCCGCGCACCCGGCGAGGCACGTTACCTGTTGCTGGACGAACCCACCGCCAGCCTGGACCCGAAGCACCAGGGCGATCTGCTGCGCCGCGCCTGGGAACTGGCGCATGAGGGCAATACAGGCGTCCTGGTGATTCTGCACGACATGAATCTGGCCGCGCGCTGGTGCGACCGCCTGTTGCTGCTTAACGCCGGCCGTGCCATCGCGCAAGGCACCCCCGCCCAGGTGCTGACGGCGGCCAACCTGCACCTGGCCTACGGCATCGACGCCCAGGTGATCGCCCACCCGTTGCAGCCTGACCGACTGCTGGTCCTGACGAGGTAACGGGCAGGGCGGCGCGCGCCGTTCGGTGCGGTGGCGCGCGGCGGCGCGGGGCCGGTAAAATGGCGGCCGAGGTACACCGCGTCATACACTGCGGGCGTAGACAGCAGTGATAAGCGGCCGTCGTACGCGGCAGTGGCAAGCGGCAGTGGTAAGCGGCCGTCGTACGCGCCGTCGTACGCGGCCGTCGCACGTGGCAGTCGCACGCGGCAGTCGCACGCGGCAGTCGCACGCGGCAGTCGTGCGCGGCAGTCATACCCAGCGTTAACCAAAGCGCCGCCTGATGCAGGCGGCTCTGACGTTCATCCCTATTTTTCATCATCCAACAGGACCCGTGTCATGCCTACTTTTGACGTCGTCTCCGAAGTCGACAAACACGAACTCACCAACGCCATCGATCAGGCCAACCGCGAACTGTCCACCCGCTTCGACTTCAAGGGCAGCGACGCCAAGTTCGAACTGGAAGGCTTTGTCGTCACCCAGGTGGCCTCCAGCGCGTTCCAGCTCAAGCAAATGCTCGACATCCTGCGCGGCCGCCTGTCGGCGCGTGGCATCGACGTGCGCTGCCTGGACGTGGCCGACCCCCTGGAAAACCTGGGAGGCGCCCGCCAGAAGGTCACCATCAAGCAGGGTATCGAACAGCCCGTGGCCAAGAAGCTGATCGCCGCCATCAAGAACGCCAAGCTCAAGGTGGAATCGCAGATCAACGGTGACAAGCTGCGTATCACCGGTAAAAAGCGCGACGACCTGCAATCGGCCATCGCACTGTTGAAAAAGACCGACGTCGACCTGCCCTTGCAGTTCGAAAACTTCCGCGACTAAGCGCCCCGGCCCGCCGCCATGGGGCATTCCAGCGAACTGCAATTGGTGGTTGAGCTGGCCCGTGCCGGCGGCATGTCGGCGGCTGCCCGCCAACTGGATGTGACGCCGGCTGCTGTCAGCAAACGGCTGGCGCAGATCGAAGCGCGGCTGGGCGTGCGCCTGTTCAACCGCAGCACGCGGCGCCTGAGCCTGACGGCCGAAGGCGAGGTCTACCTGGAAAGCGCCCGCCGCATCCTGGGCGACATCGAAGACCTGGACGCGCTGATCGCCAGCCGCCAGGACACCCCGCGCGGCCGTTTGAAAGTCAACGCGCCGCTGGGCTTTGGCCGCAGCTACATTGCGCCGGCCATCGCGGAATTTTCCAGGCAGTATCCCGACGTGATGTTGCAATTGCAGCTGACCGACAGCCCCGCCGACTTCGTGCAGGACGCGTTCGATGTGGCGGTGCGCTTCGGCGACCTGCCCGACACGCGCTTGATCGCCCGCAAGATCGCGCCCAATCGGCGGCTGGTGTGCGCATCGCCGGCTTACCTGAAAGCGCATGGCGTGCCGCTGACCCCGCACGACCTGACGCGGCACCAGTGCATCGTGCTGCGCCAGAACGAAGACGCCTACAGCCTGTGGCGCTTCACCAAGGGCCGGCGCAGCGAAACCGTGAAGGTGCGGGGCACGTTAAGCAGCAACGATGGGGAAGTCACGCTGACCTGGGGGCTTGCCGGCCTGGGCATCTTGCAGCGCGCCGAATGGGATCTGGCGCGCTACCTGCGCAGCGGCCGGCTGGTGCACGTGCTGGAAGACTACGCGTTGCCGCAAGCCGATATCTACGCCGTGTTCCCCGAACGCCACCACCTGTCCGCCAAGGTTCGCGTCTTTGTGGATTTTTTGGTGGGCTATTTTCAGCGCGATAAACAGGCAGCCTGGTAGGGAAGGATGCGCGGCCCTGCGCAGAAGCCGCCAGGTGAGTGGCAAGCGGCAGACTGGACCGACAGCACGCAGCACGCAGCAGACAGCACGCAGCACGCAGCAGACAGCCGGCAGCAGACAGCAGACAGCAGACAGCAGACAGCAGACACCAGACAGCAGGCCGCCCCGTCCTCAATCCGCCGCGCTCAACCCGCCGACCACAGATGCTGCGCGGCATACGCGCGCCATGGCCGCCATGAGTCGGACCGCGCCAGCAACTGCGCGGGCGTGTAGGGCCGCGCTTCCAATTTCTCCAACGCACGGATCAAGCCGATGTCCGCGCTGGGAAACGCATCCGGTTCGCGCAACTGGCGCAACGCAATGTACTGCGCCGTCCACTCTCCGATGCCGCGTATTGCGCGCAGCCGCTTGACCGCGTCTTCCAGACTGCTGCCCGGATCGAACAAACGTGGGTCCGCCACCGCCGCAGCCGCCACCGCCGACAGCGTGGCCGCGCGGCTGCGCGGCATGCCCAGACCGGCAAGCTCCGCGTGGGCCAACGCAGGCGGCTCGGGAAAACAGTGGGTCAGGCCGTCCTCGGGCTGCGTCAGCCATGCGCCATGCGCGGCAACCAGCTTGCCCGCCAGCCGGATAGCCGCCGACACGGTGATCTGCTGGCCCAGCACCGCGCGCATCGCCAATTCAAATCCGTCCCAGGCGCCCGGCACGCGCAAGCCCGGGCGCGCCGCGGTCAACGCCGCCATCACCGGGTCATGCGCGAACTGCGCCGCCAGCGCAACGGGGTCGCTGCCCAGGTCGAACAGCCGCCGGATCCGCGCAATGATCGTCGGCAATGCATTCACGCGTGCCACACGCACCGTGGCCTGCAACGCGTTGCCCGTGCCCGGCCGCACGCTGATCGTGCCCTGCATGCCATCCACGCTGACCGTGCGCGCATAGCCATCGCCATCCACGCGCTCCATGCCGGGTATGGCCCGCATCCGCAGAAAATCGAGCATGGCCGCCCAGTCGTAAGGCGGCCGGTAGCGCAGCAACAGCTTGATTTCGCCTTGCGCGGCGTAGGGCACATCGGGCCGGGCCGAACGCCGCAGCGCGCCGGGCGCGCGGCCGAACAGCGCCAGGAAGGTTTCGTTAAAGCGGCGAATGCTGCCAAAGCCGGAAGCGAAGGCAATGTCGGCCATGGGCAGCTGGGTTTCGTGGATCAGTTGCTTGGCCAGCAGCACACGCCGGGTTTGCGCCACGGCCACCGCCGACGCACCCAGATGCTGGCGAAACAGCCGGCGTAGTTGCCGGTCGCCCACGCCCAGCCTGGCGGCCAGCGCGTCCACGCCGGCATCGTCCAAGGCGCCCGCCTCGATCAGCGCCAGCGCGCGCGCCACGCTGTCCGGTAGTTCACGCGGGGGGCCAAGGTCGGGCGCGGTTTCCGGGCGGCAGCGCAGGCAAGGGTGAAACCCCGCTTCTTGCGCGGCGGCGGCGCTGCTAAAAAACGTGACGTTGCGAGATAGCGGCGTGCGCGCCGGGCACACCGGGCGGCAATAAATGCGCGTGGTCTTCACCGCCGTGAAGAAGCGCCCGTCGTAACGGGCGTCGCGCACGCTGATGGCGCGGTAGCAGGCGTCGTGGTCCAGGTTCATGCCGCCATGCTAGCGCCGCCGGCAGGCGGGCATCTAGCGGTTTTCGGACAGTGTTGTGCTGATGATATTGCTGTCCGAAAACCGCCGGCACATCCACCGCGCGGCACGCCTGCGCTTGGCCAAAAGCGCGGGCAGGGGCGCGCATGTAAAGAAGTCGTCGCGCTTTGCAAACCCTTGTGACAGCTCTGAATGACTTTGTAGCGTGTTAAGCAACACGACGGCATATGATGCGTTCCCTTTTTCGGAGAACAGATTTTTATGTCGCGCCCCTTGTGCATGTCCGCTATTTTGGCCGCCACGTTGATGCTCGCCGCGTGCGGTGACGACAACGCCAAGCCGCAAGCAAAAGCCCCTGAAGCCAGCACCGCCCAGGCCGAGATCGTCAAGTACAACCAGTACGTTGACGCGGCCAACAGCATCAGCCAGTCGTTTGATGAAACGCTGGACCAGTACAACAAGTACATGGTGCCCAAGATGGCCGACAAGAAGCCCGTGAAGGACTACGTCATCGGCAACGACATCATGGTGCTGCGCACCAAGGAAAAGCTGGAAAAGGCGCTGGCCATGAAGCCGGCCATCCCCGAGATCGACGCGCCCGCCAAGAACTTTGCCGACGCGCTGGGCAAGCTGGCCCCGCTGTCCACCGAACTGCAAAACTACGCCGCCGCCAAGACCTTCCTGTCGGATAACGGCGCGCTGGCACGCGAGAAAAGCCCGGCCTACGTGGCCGCGCTGACCGACGTGGCCAAGGCCGAAAGCGCCTTCTACCATGGCATTTCCGTAAAGGACACGGCCAACACCAAGGAAGCGTTCGAGAAGGCCAAGAAGGACACCGTGGCCTACTACCGCGCGGGCATGGTCTATTACGGCAAGTCCACGCTGGACCAGGCCACCGGCATTTTCGAAGGCACCGGCCTGGGCGACAAGAAGGACGCGTTCAAGCAGCAGCTGGACAAGCTGAATGAGATGACGCTGGGCTTTGACAAGAAGACCCGCGAGGCCGATCCCAAGGGCTGCGCCAGCACGATGATGCAGGCCAACGCCTTCCTGGCCGCCGGCCGCAAGGTGCTGGAAAACACGGACAGCGGCCGCTACAAGCAGGACGCCGAACGCACCGGCGCCTTCAAGATGATGCGCCCCACCATCGTGGACGACGCCTACAGCCTGCGCCAGACGTTCAACAACCTGATCAACAACCTGAACGTCAACCGCTGCTGATCATCGCTGCGGATCACCGCCGCGCCATCTTCAACTTCAGGTTGAAGATGTTGTGAACGGCGCTGCGCGCACGGCGCGCAGCGCTCGGTACATTGCCGACAGACCCTTACCCGCAAGGAGCCTGTCGGCTTATGAAGACCTACCGCATCGCAACCATCCCCGGCGACGGCATCGGCAAGGAAGTGATTCCGGCCGGCCAGCGCGTCATGCAGGCCATTGCCGGCGAAGGCGGCCTGCAATTCGAATTCCAGAACTTCGATTGGGGCGGCGACTATTACCGCCAGCACGGCGTGATGATGCCCGCCGATGGCCTGGACGCCTTGCGCGACAAGGACGCCATCCTGTTCGGCTCGGCCGGTGACCCCGACATTGCCGACCACATCACCCTGTGGGGCCTGCGCCTGAAGATCTGCCAGGGCTTTGACCAGTACGCCAACGTGCGTCCCACGCGCATCCTGCCCGGCATCGACGCGCCGCTAAAGCGCTGCACGCCCGAGCAACTGAACTGGGTCATCGTGCGCGAAAATTCCGAAGGCGAATATTCCGGCGTGGGGGGGCGCGTGCATCAGGGCCATCCCATCGAGGCCGCTACCGACGTGTCCATCATGACGCGGGCCGGCGTTGAACGCATCCTGCGCTTTGCCTTCAAGCTGGCGCAATCGCGCCCGCGCAAGCTGTTGACCGTCATCACCAAATCCAACGCGCAGCGCCACGCCATGGTCATGTGGGACGAGATCGCGCTGCAAGTCAGCCGCGAATTTCCCGACGTCACGTGGGACAAGGAACTGGTCGACGCCGCCACCGCGCGCATGGTCAACCGGCCCGCGTCGCTGGACACCATCGTGGCCACCAACCTGCACGCCGACATCCTCAGCGACCTGGCCGCCGCGCTGGCCGGCAGCCTGGGCATCGCGCCCACCGGCAACATCGACCCGGAACGCCGCTACCCCTCCATGTTTGAACCCATCCACGGTTCGGCCTTCGACATCATGGGGCAAGGCCTGGCCAACCCGGTGGGCACGTTCTGGTCGGTGGTCATGCTGCTGGAACACCTGGGCGAGACGGACGCGGCGGCGCGTTTGATGCAAGCCATCGAACGCGTCACGGCCACCCCGGCGCTGCATACTCGCGACCTGGGCGGACAGGCGCGCACCGATGACGTCACCGAGGCCGTCTGCGCGCAGCTGGCGCAGGGCAGGCAGGTCAAGGCGGCGTAGCGGCACGCGCCGCCCGCGGCGATACCCGGACACCGCGACAGGGCGCAAGACCCCGAGGCAGCAAGCTTCACGCGGTGACCCGGCAATACAACAAGAAGCGAAGTCCATTCGTATTCCAAGGAGACGAGCATGTTCAAGCAACGATTCCGCGTGCGCGCGTTGGCGCTCGCCTGCGCGATGGGCCTGCCCTTGATGGGCGGGGCCGCCATGGCGCAGACGTATCCGGCCCGGCCGATCAGCCTGGTGGTGCCATTTCCGGCGGGCGGCACCACCGACGTGTTGGCGCGCGCCCTGGGGCAGGAACTGTCCAAGAGCCTGGGCCAGCCCGTGGTGGTGGAAAACAAGCCGGGCGCGGGCTCGACGCTGGGCGCCGACTACGTGGCCAAGGCAGCGCCCGACGGCTACACGCTGCTGATGGGCGCGGTGCATCACACCATCGCCACCAGCGTCTACAAGAGCCTGCACTACGACTTTCAGAAGGACTTCGCGCCGGTGACGACGGTGGCGCTGGTGCCCAACGTGCTGGTCGTCAACCCCAAGCTGGACGCCACCACCGTGCAAGGCCTGCTCAAGCTGGCGCAGGCTGCGCCGGGCAAGCTGACGTATGGGTCCAACGGCATGGGCACGGGGCAACACCTGATCGGTGCGCAGTTCGAGCAGCAGGGCCACGTCAAGCTGCTGCACGTGCCGTACAAGGGCAGCGGGCCGTTGACCACCGATTTGCTGGGCGGCCAGATCGATATGTCGTTCGACACCATCACGCCCGTGCTCGCGCACATCCAAAGCGGCAAGCTGCGCGCGCTGGCCGTCACCACCGATCAGCGTTCGGCCGCGTTGCCCAATGTGCCGACGATGCAAGAGGCGGGCATCAAGCCCTTCAACATGGGGACGTGGTTTGGCGTGTTGGCGCCGGCCGCCGCGCCCGCCGAGGTGGTGACGCGGCTGAACGCCGAGATGGTGAAGATCATCCATTCGCCCGACTTCTCGCGCCGGATGGCCGAGATCGGGGCGGTGCCGATTGGCGACACGCCCGAGCAGATGCGCGCCCGTATCGGCGCGGACACCACCAACTACGCCAAGCTGGTCAAAGACGCGAACGTTGCGATCAACTGAGCGATCCGCCTTGCGCGGGCGCCAGGGGAAGCGGACCCCGGCAAGCGCGCTGCGCCGGGTTGATCCGCCGACCGCCTACGCGCGGAACCAGCCGCGTGCAATCGGCAAGGCCAGCAGCTTGCGGTAAATGCCTTGCGTGGCCAGCGTCAGCGGTGCGCCGACGCGATTCCACACCGCCGCGGTAATCGCCGCGGCGATGGGCGCCAGCACCAGGCCGCCCGCGATGTCCAAGGGGAAATGCACGCCCAGATAGACGCGCGCCGTACCGACGACGGCGGCGCCCAGCAACGCAAGCCCGCCCCAGGCCGCCCAGCGCCGGTCCAGGATCAACGCGAACGCAAAGGTGGCAATGATGATGGTGTGGTTGCTGGGAAAGGACGAGGTCGCCTTGTGCGGAAAGAACGCATGGCCCAGCCCCAGCACGAACGGACGCGGCTGCGGCCACAGCGCCCCGCACAGATAGCTGATGAACAGCGCGGCGCCGATGCTGGCCAGCACCTTCAGCGCCAGGCTGCGTTGCGGCTGTCCGCCCCACAACCACAGCGCGGCCAGCGCGCCGGGCACCAGCAGGATCAGCCGGTTGGCGATCAGCATGGCGGCGTGGATGCGCCAGGCGGGCGAAGCCGGGTCGGCGTTGATCGAAAGAAACAGGGAATGGTTCAGGCTGTCCAGGAAATCCATGACACGTCATCGCAGCGTAATAAACAATAGCCGCGATGGTAATGGGGTTTCCCGTCAGTCCGCTTACAAAGTGCGGCGCCGTGCTGGGTTTTACTTCTGGACACGCGAGGCCGGCCGCAGCCTGATTCGGCCAAACCTCATCCTTTCAGCTTCTTGCCCAAGCGCCGCCAACCGATTACCACGCCGGTCAGGCTCAACGCCGCGCCGCCCAGGCTCAACACAATCAGCAGCACGTCCCACACCGGCCGGCGCGACAACAGGCCGGTCCAGTCCCAGCTATGCAAGAAGGCGAACAGCCAGCGGCTGACGCGATTGCTGCGGTCTTGCCGGCCCACGATCTGGCTGGTGGCCGGATCCAGATACACCCACGTCGCCTGCGGGTTGTCATAGACGACGCGCCACATCGGCAGCGGCTTTTCCACGTGGCCCAGCATCGCGTGCGCGTCTCGCGCGTAGTAGTAGAAATCGTAGTCGTGCAGGACCTGAACCTCGCGTATCGCCGCGTCGGGCAGCAGGCGCGCGGCCGACTCGCGCAGGTCTGCTTCGGCAAACGCGGTGGGCGTGGCGGCCGTGGCCGACAGCACGCGCGGCGCGCTCACGCTGCTGCGGGCCAACGCCACGTCCTGGCCGGCGGCGCGCGTCCAGGTCAGTTCGCGCGGGGCGGCAGGCAGCGCGGCAATCAGCGCGCGCGGCGAGGCCAGCGGCGTCTCGGCGGCGGGGCCGGCGTACGCGCTGTGCGCCAGCGGCGCGGCCGTGCTGGTAAACAACTTCCACGGGTTCATCGACATCAGGCCGCTGAAGATCCATGTGATGGTGATGGCGGCAAACAGCAGCCCGCTGATGTGATGCCATCGCATCATGCGTTCGCGGTAGGGCGAACGGCTGCCCGTGGCGTACGGGCGCGAAAAGCGCCAGCGCAGGATGCCCACCACCGTGCCCGTCAGCGCCACCAGCACACCCGCCACCGACAGCCACACCACCACGTCATGCCACCAGCGGTCCAGCACGTTGCCGCGCAGCGGGTACAGCCAGTGGATCCACGCGCCCGCGTAGTTCCAGGCGCGCTCGTTGCGCGTGGCGTCCAGCACCACCGCGCCCGTGGCCGACGACACGTACAAGCGCGTGCGCGCCGGGTCGTCCATGTCCACCCGATGCAGCGGACGGTGCACGTCCAGCGAACCCGAATGCGTGTAGACGTCTTCGTCCACGGTTTCCTGATGGCGCGCGGCGTACTGCCCGCCGAACCATGCCAGCGCCGATGCCCTCGCCACCGACGCATCGGCGGGCGGCAGCAGGGCGCCGGTGGCCGCATCCACCACCTTGGGCGGCTTGCGCGGCGCGCCGGGCACCAGATAGACCGGCGCGCCGGCGCGCGTGGCGGCCAGGCTCAGGCCGATGGCATCGCTTGCCCCGGCCGCCGCCAGCGCCTGGGCGGGCGTGACGGCAAGCGTGGCCGCGTCCAGCGGGGCCAGATGCGTCAGCCGCTCGTGCGGCGTCAGCTTGGGGTAGCCCACGTACATCATCACCACGCCGGAAATAAACCACATGGCGAAGAACAGGCACAGCACAATGCCGGCCCAGCGATGGATCAGGTACAGCCAACGCTTGGCGCGCGTGGACAGTGGCGGCCCGGCGTGGCGCGCGGGCGCGCGGCTGGATGTGGTGCTCATGGCATCCCCCTTGGTCGCGGTTTGTCAGAACCGCATTTGCAGCGTCAGTTCCACCGAACGCGGCGCGCCCAGGTAGAACATGGTCGGGCTGGCGTTGGCGGCGTAGACCTTGTCGGTCAGGTTGCGCACGCGCACGGTGGCGTTCACGTTGCGGTTGATCCGGTGCGACAGGGCCGCATCGAACACGGTGTAGGACGGCGCCCACACGGTGTTGGCCGCGTCCGCGTAGGAACGGCCCACGTAGCGCGCGGCGACGCTGGCATTCCAGTCGGGCACGAAGGCGTAATCGACCCATACGTTGGCCAACCGGCGTGGCGTGTTGGTCGGCACGTTGCCATTGCGCGATACCGGCACGCCACCCACGGATTGCGAGAAGTCGTCGTAACGCGGGTCGACAAAGGCCACGTTGCCTTGCACGGACACCTTGGGCGTCAATTGCAGGCCGCCCGCCAGTTCCACGCCGCGCGCGGACTGCGCGCCCACCGGCACGCTGACGCCGGGATTGTCCGGGTCGGACGTGGCCATGTTCTTGCGCTTGATCTCGTAGACCGCCACGGTGGCCGCGCCGCGCCCGTCCCAGAAGTTGAACTTGCCGCCCACTTCGGCCTGCGTGCCGGTGGTGAGCTTGTCGTTGTTCAGCACGTCGGCGAAGGATGCGGTGGCCAGCAAGCCGGAAGGGGGGTCGGCCGCCGTCGCGTACTGCGCGTACAACGCGGCTTCGGGGCTGACTTCCCAGTTCACGCCCAAGCGCCCGGTCAAGGGCGAATAGCTGCGCTGCGCGCTGGCCGGCGACGTGGCGGTCACCGCGCGGCGGTTGGTCAGGTCCAGGTCGATAAAGTCCTTGCGCAGCGCCGACACAATGGCCACGCCGGGCAGCACCTGCGTGCGGTTTTCCACCGTCAGGGCAAAGGTGCGGATGCGGTTCTCGCGATCGGGTTTGTGGCCGCGCGTCATGCCGGGAATATCGTAGAAGTCGCCAGGCGAAAAGTCGTACGGGTCCACGGCGTCGACCTGGCCGTTGATGCTGGTTGGAAAGCGCGTGACCTTGTTCTGGCTGATGTCGGCGCCAAACGACCAGTCGCTGGGCAGCCCGGCAAGCGTCGAGCGGTACAGCCCTTCGATGCGGTTGCCGGTCAGCGTCTGCTCGTGCCGTTGCAGCAACGCGCCCGAGCGCAGCACCAAGCTGTTGCCGGCATTGAAGCGATAGCTTTCCAGGTTACGAAAATCGCGTTCAGCACGATAGTGATACAGCGTGTTCTTCAGCGTCAGGTTCGAGCCCGCGCGCCATTCGGTGATCGACCGCGCCCAAAGAATGGATTGCTCGTACAGGCCGTCGTTGACGTTGTAGTTCTTGAAACGCGTGCCATCCATGATCTGGCCTTCGCCTTGCACCACGCCGTTGGCGTTGGTTTTTAGCGGCGTGCCCCAGTAGGGGCGGTCGACCTGTTCGCGCTGGTATTCAAAGGCGAAGGTCTGGGTCAGGTCCGCGCCCAGGTCGGACAGCAGCGATGCCGCCACTTGCGTGGCGCGGCTATGGTTGCCGTCCACCCAACCGTGGCTGGAGCCGGTGTTGGCGTCGATGCGCAGGTAATGGCCCTGGCCGCCGGCGTCACCCGCCAACTGCTGGTTCAGGCCGATGGAATATTGGCGGCTGTCGAACGAGCCCAGGCGGAATTGGCTGTCGTAGAAGGTGTCGCGTTCGGGCAGCTTGGTGACGACGTTGATGGCGCCGCCGACCGCGCCCGCGCCGAACAGAAACGTGGACGGGCCGCCGATGGCTTCGACGCGGTCGTAGATCCAGCTGTCCACCGGGCGCCCGGCAATGGCGTCGTACTGCACCGAGATGCCGTTGAACAATTGCGATACCTGGCCACCGGCGAAGCCGCGATAGCTGACCGCGCCGGCATTGCCGGGGGGCGAGGCGTTGTCCACGCCCGGAATGCCGCGCGCGATGTCCTGCGTGTTGAGCGAGCCACGCGCTTCGATCTGCTCGCGCGTGATGACGGTGACGCTGGCCGGTGTTTCGCGCAGGGTCAGCCCCAGGCGGCTGCCGGTGCTGTCCTTGATGTCCAGGTCGATGGGGCCATTGGGTGCCGGCTCAACATGGCCGGCGCCGTAAATGGTGGTGGGCGCCAGGGTCGTGACGGCGGGTTCGGCGGCCAGGGACAGGGCGGGAGCGCTGGCCATGACGCCCAGCAGCAAGGTGTACAGAGAAGTGTGTTTCATGAAGCATGCCTGCATACGGGCGAGCGCGTCCGGCACGCCGCCGGAATGCAGGCGGTGCGCGGGGAAGGCTCAAGGTCTGGATGACGACGTCGCCATGCCTCGCGCATCAAGGCGCGAAGACGGTGGGTCAGCTAAAGACGGCAAGCTGGGCGATGGGTCGTGCTGCGCACACAGCGGGCCACGAGGGGCTACGACGGGACACCAAGGGGCCAAGAAGGGACCACCAAGGAAGCCGCGAACGTGTGGGCGGTTGACTCAGCGCCAGCTTAGTTGGCGGGCGGTGCGCGCGGCTGAACCGCGCTCCAGGCATGAAGGGGGTTTGCCGCCAGGAAGAACAGCGGCGGGTAGGTCGTGGCGCGGCCCACGGGAACGGGCAGCACCGGCACGGGCGTGGGCAGGATGCCGACGTCGGCATGGGGGTTACGGCACAGCGGACAATGGTGGTTGTCACCATGGCCGTCGCCGGCATGACCGTCTTGCGAGGCGTCGTGCGGGCCATCGTGCACGACGTCCAGCGTCATCGTGGCGCTGTCATCCGCGCCAGCGGCGCAGACATCGACCTGGATGCGATGGATGTGATGGCCGTCGGGAGACAGGCTCAGGGCATGGGCTAGCGACGGCGCCAACGACGCCCACAGGATCGCGGCAAGCGCGATCCACACGGTGGGGCGGGTCAGGAAAGTAGCGAAGCACATGGAGCCGGATTATATCGGAGCAGTTTTCCGATGCGCGCGCAAAATCAAAAGAATCTCAACACGCTTTGCTCCGGCGCTTTGCCTGCGGCGCGGCCAGGTGCATGGCCCGGAGGATGGCCCGCCGCATGGCCCGGCGCGGGGCCGGTTCAGACCGACAGATGCCGCCGCACGTCCTCGCCGTCGATGGCGCTACGGTCGCCGCTGGCCACCACTTCGCCGCGCGACAGCACCACGAATTGATCCGCCAGCTCGCGCGCGAAATCGAAGTACTGCTCGCATAACAGGATGGCGATGTCGCCGCGCTGGCGCAGCATGTGGATCACCCGCGCGATGTCCTTGATGATGGAGGGCTGGATGCCTTCGGTGGGCTCGTCCAGGATGATGAGCTTGGGCTCGGCCACCAGCGCGCGCGCAATGGCCAGCTGTTGCTGCTGGCCGCCCGAAAGGTCGCCACCGCGCCGCGACAGCATGCTTTTGAGCACGGGAAAAAGTTCAAACACTTCTTCCTTGATGCGACGCGCGCGCGCGGCGGGCTTGGTGGCCATGCCCATCAGGATGTTCTCTTCCACCGTCAGCCGCGCAAAGATGTCGCGGCCCTGCGGCACATAGGCCATGCCGCGCGCGGCGCGCTGGTGCGGCGCCAGCCGTGTGATGTCCGCTCCGTCGAAAGCGATGTTGCCGCTGGCCACGGGCAGCACGCCCATCACGCATTTCAGCAAGGTGGTCTTGCCCACGCCGTTGCGGCCCAGCAGCGCCAGGCATTCGCCCTGGCGCACCGACATCGATACGCCGCGCAGCGTGTGGCTGCCGCCGTAGTATTGGTTGATCGTGCTTACGTCCAGCATCTTTAGCGCCCCAGGTAGACTTCGATCACGCGCGGGTCGGCCTGCACCTTGCTCATCGGCCCTTCGGCCAGCACCGAGCCTTCGTGCAGCACCGTCACCTTGCCCGTGCCCGCGATCTGGTTGACGAAGTCCATGTCGTGTTCCACCACCATCAATGAATGGCGGCCCCGCAGCTCGTTCAGCAGTTCGCCGGTGCGTTCGGTTTCGGCATCGGTCATGCCCGCCACGGGTTCATCCAGCAACAGCAGCTGCGGCTCTTGCATCAGCAGCATGCCGATTTCCAGCCACTGCTTCTGCCCGTGCGACAGCAGGCCGGCCGGGCGCCGCACTTCCGTGCGCAGGCGGATCAGGTCCAGCGTTTCGCCGATCTTGTCGGCCTGCTCGCTGCTCAGGCGCGAGAACAGCGTGGGCCGCACGCGCTTGTCCGTCTTCATCGCCAGCTCCAGGTTTTCAAACACGCTGTGCTGCTCGAAGACCGTGGGGCGCTGGAACTTGCGGCCGATGCCCGCGTGCGCAATCTGCGCTTCGTTCAAGGTTGTCAGGTCTATGCTCTGGCCAAAAAACGCGGTGCCCGCCGTGGGCCGCGTCTTGCCGGTGATGACGTCCATCATCGTGGTCTTGCCCGCGCCGTTGGGGCCGATGATGCAGCGCAGTTCGCCCACGCCGATGTCCAGCGTCAGGTCGTTCAGCGCCTTGAAGCCGTCGAAACTGACGGTGATGCCTTCCAGGTACAGGATGGCGCCGTGGCTGGTGTCCAGGCCCTTGGGGCTGACGCGGCCGTAGCCAGCATCGCCGCTGGGGCCGCCGTCCAGCATGGCCTGTTCGGTGTGCGTGCTGGTCATGCCTTCTTCTCCTGCAAGCGTGCCATGATGCGGCGGGCCAGGCCCACGATGCCGGTGGGCAGGAATAGCGTCACCAGCACGAAGATCAGGCCCAGCGCATACAGCCAGAATTCCGGCAGCACGCTGGTGAACCAGGTCTTCAAGCCATTGACCGCGCCCGCGCCGATGATGGGGCCGATCAAGGTGCCGCGCCCGCCGGTGGCCACCCAGATCACCATTTCAATCGAGGTCTCGGTCGACATTTCGCTGGGGTTGATGATGCCCACCTGCGGCACGTACAGCGCGCCGGCGATGCCGCACAACACGGCCGACAAGGTCCACACGAACAGCTTGAATCCCAAGGGGTCGTAGCCGATGAAACGCAGCCGGCTTTCGGCATCGCGCACGGCGGTCAGCACGCGGCCCAGCTTGGATTGCGTGACCACTCGTGCCAGGATCAACGCGCCCGCCAACGCGGCCAGCGTGATCCAGTACAACGCGGCGCGCGTGCCCGGCGCGGTGATGTCAAAACCCAGGATGCGCTTGAAATCGGTAAAGCCGTTATTGCCGCCAAAGCCCGTGTCGTTGCGAAAGAACAGCAGCATGGCGGCGAACGTCAGCGCCTGCGTGATGATGGAAAAGTACACGCCCTTGATGCGTGAGCGGAAGGCGAAGTAGCCGAACACAAAGGCCAGCACGCCGGGCACCAGCACCACCAGCAGCATCGCGTACCAGAAGTGCTCGGTGAAGGACCAGTACCAGGGGTAGCTCTTCCAATCCAGGAACACCATGAAGTCGGGCAGGTTGCTTTGGTAGACGCCGTCTCGGCCGATGGCGCGCATCAAATACATGCCGTGCGCGTAGCCGCCCAGTGCAAAGAACAGGCCGTGGCCCAGCGACAGGATGCCGGCGTAGCCCCACACCAGGTCCAGCGCCAGCGCCGCCATCGCGTAGCACATGAATTTGCCCAGCAGCGCCACGGCATACGCGGACACGTGCAACGCATGGCCGGGCGGAAACACCAGGTTCAGCAGCGGCAGCAGCGCCAGCAGTGCGGCCGCCACGGCCAGGGCCGTCCACGCGCGGCCCGAGAACAGGGGGCGGCGGGTCAGCAGGGTCAGATCGGTCAGCGCGGTCTGTTTCATTCAACGCTCCGGCCGCGAGGGGCGAACAGGCCTTGCGGCCGCTTTTGGACAAACAGCACGATGAGCACCAGGATGGTGATCTTGGCCATGACGGCGCCCGCATAGGGCTCCAGGAATTTGTTGACGCCGCCCAGCCCCATGGCCGCGATGACGGTGCCGGCCAACTGGCCCACGCCGCCCAGCACCACCACCATGAAAGAGTCGACGATGTAGCCGCGCCCCAGGTCGGGTCCCACGTTGCCCAGCTGCGACAAGGCCACGCCGGCAAGGCCCGCAATGCCCGAGCCCAGGCCGAAGGCCAGCATGTCCACGCGTCCGGTCGGCACGCCCACGCAATCGGCCATGCGCCGGTTCTGCGTGATGGCGCGCACGAACAGCCCCAGGCGCGTGTGGTTCAGCAGCACCCACACCAGGAACACCACAAAGAAGGCAAAGCCGATGATGACCAGCCGGTTGTAGGTCAGCACCAGGCCGCCCAGCACCGTGATGCCGCCGGACATCCAGCTGGGGTTGCCCACTTCCACGTTCTGCGCGCCGAACAGCGTGCGCACGCCTTGCATCAGCATCAGGCTGATGCCCCACGTGGCCAGCAGCGTTTCCAGCGGCCGGCCGTACAGCCAGCGGATCACGGTGCGTTCCAGCGCCATCCCGACCAGCGCCGTCACGACGAAAGCCAGCGGCAGCGCCGCCACCACGTACCAGTCCAGCCAGCCGGGCAACCAGGCACGAAACAGCGACTGCACCACGTAGGTCACATACGCGCCGATCATCAGCAATTCGCCGTGCGCCATGTTGATGACGCCCATCAGACCGAAGGTGATGGCAAGCCCCAACGCCGCCAGCAGCAACACGCTGCCCAGGCTGATGCCGTAGAACAGGTTGCCCGCCCATTCAATCGTGGCCAGGTGGCGGTCGATCTGTTTAAGCGCGGTGGCCGCGGCCTCGCGCACGCCGGCATCCGGCTCGGTGTATGCGCCGTCGCGCTCTTGCATCAGCGCGGCAAGCGTCTGGCGGAACGCGGCGTTGCGCGTGTTGCCCAGCAGTTCCACGGCATGGCGGCGCTTGGCCGGGTCGGCGCTTTTCAATTCCAGGTTGGCCTGCGCGATCAGCAGCGCGTCGCGCACGGCGTCGTTCTTTTCGGAGGCCAGCGCCTTTTCAAGCATGGGCAGGCGGGCGGGGTCGCCGGTCTGCTGCAAGCGGCGCGCGGCGTCCAGCCGTTCATCGGGCTTGTCCGAAAACAAGCGGGAACCCGCCAGCGCGGCCTCGATGGCGCGGCGCAGGCGGTTGTTGATGCTGACGGTGCCAGAACCCGAAGGCAGGTCCACGGCCGCGCCGGTCGTCGGATCGGTGGCGCGCGCGCTGTCGATGCCGATCAGCACGCGTCCATCCGGCGTGGCATAAAGCTGGTCACTGCCCAGCGCCTGCAAGACGGCCGCGGCGCCGGGTTCAGGCAGCTGGCCCAGCGCGGCAATCGCTTGCAGCTTGGCGTCCGTGTCGTCGCCGGCCAGCGGCGCAAGCAGGGCCGGGTCCACGCCCGCTGCCGCCGCGGGGGCGGCCAGCAGCGGCATGGCAAGCAGCCACGCAAGAAGAAGACGACGCAAAACGTGTGCGATTGCCGCGATGTGCATGGCTGCTGTTTCCCTTAGAGGCCTTGCTTGCCTTCGTTACCCGGGATGTACGGGCTCCAGGGTTGAGCGCGGATCGGACCCTTGCTCTTCCACACCACGTTGAACTGGCCGTCCGCCTTGATCTCGCCGATGTAGACGGGCTTGTGCAGGTGGTGGTTGGTCTTGTCCATTTCGATGGTGTAGCCGTCGGGCGCGTTGAACTTCTGGCCGCCCATTGCCGCAATCACCTTGTCCACATCGGTGGTCTTGGCCTGTTCCACGGCCTGCTTCCACATGTGGATGCCGACGTAGGTGGCTTCCATCGGGTCATTGGTCACGACCGTGCTGGCGTTGGGCAGGTTCTTGGCCTTGGCGTAGGCCTTCCACTTCTTGATGAATTCCTCGTTGACCGGGTTCTTTACCGATTGGAAGTAGTTCCAGGCGGCCAGGTGGCCGACCAGCGGCTTGGTGTCCACACCGCGCAGTTCTTCTTCACCCACCGAGAACGCCACGACCGGCACGTCGGTAGCCTTCAGGCCGGCGTTGCCAAGCTCCTTGTAGAAGGGCACGTTGGAATCGCCGTTGATGGTCGAGATAACGGCCGTCTTGCCGCCGGTGGCGAACTTCTTGATGTTGGCCACGATGGTCTGGTAGTCGGAATGGCCGAACGGCGTGTAGACCTCGTCGATGTCGCTGTCCTTGACGCCCTTGGAATGCAGGAAGGCGCGCAGGATTTTGTTGGTGGTGCGCGGATAGACGTAGTCGGTGCCCAGCAGCACGAAGCGCTTGGCGCCGCCGCCGTCTTCGCTCATCAGGTATTCCACGGCCGGAATCGCTTGCTGGTTGGGCGCGGCGCCGGTGTAGAACACGTTCTTCTCAAGCTCTTCGCCTTCGTACTGCACCGGGTAGAACAACAGGCCGTTCAATTCCTTGAAGACCGGCAGCACCGACTTGCGCGACACCGACGTCCAGCAGCCAAACACCACTGCCACCTTGTCCTGCGACAGCAGTTGGCGCGACTTCTCGGCGAACAGCGGCCAGTTCGACGCGGGGTCCACCACCACGGCTTCCAGCTTCTTGCCCATCACGCCGCCGTTGGCATTGATTTCGTCGATAGTCATCAGCGCGACGTCTTTGAGCGACGTCTCCGAGATGGCCATGGTGCCCGACAGGGAATGCAAGATGCCGACCTTGATGGTGTCTTCGGCGGCGAATACCTGCGGCATCCAACCGGACATGGCCAACAGGCTCATGGCGGTCAGTTGCTTCAAGGCTAGTCTGCGTTTCATGGTGACTCCTGGATGGAATGTGCCGGACGCACCGGCAGGAACGATCTCTAACAACACCTGACAACAAGGACCTCAAAGCAAAAGGCATGCCAAGTGCGTGGCGCGCGTCGGGCCGCTGTATGAAGAGGGGGTGTTTACGCGAATGCCGGCGTGCGTGGCTCGGCGGTCGTGGCCGGATCAAAACAGTGCCGCGTGCACAAAACAGGTGCGTGTCCTGCCCGCTTGCGGTGCGCGTGATGCGAGCGCGGTGGGCGCGCGACGGCCATTGCATGGGGCCATGCGCCGCGCGCCAGAGGGAAACGCCGCCAGTCCGCCAACATGGCACGGCTATTGCTTGGGAATCCGTACTTGTATACAAGAAAGGATTCCAGCATGAATGCCGCAGCAACCCAGACGAGCCCCATTGGTTGGACCATCGCGCAATGGCAGGCCGCCTACCGCGACACCGGCGCGCAGCCCGACGTGCTGCTGGCCGATTACGCCGCGCCGCAAGACGGGCCTGTGGACAATGCCTGGATCTGCCGCGTGGACCGCGCCACGCTGGATGAGCAGCTGGATGGCCTGCGCCTGATGCTGGCCGCCGTGGGCGGCGACATGACGCGACTGCCGCTGTACGGTGTGCCGTTCGCCATCAAGGACAACATCGATGCGGCGGGTTGGCCCACGACGGCGGCCTGCCCGGAATTTGCCTACACCGCACAGGAAGACGCGACCGTGGTGCAGCGCCTGCGCGCGGCCGGCGCCATCCTGATCGGCAAGACGAATCTGGATCAGTTCGCCACCGGCCTGGTGGGCACGCGCTCGCCGCATGGCGCGGTGGCCAACACGTTCAACCCCGACTATGTCAGCGGCGGTTCCAGCTCGGGGTCCGCCTCGGTGGTGGCGCGCGGCATTGCCGCGTTTTCGCTGGGCACCGACACCGCCGGCTCGGGCCGCGTGCCGGCCGGGTTCAACAACATCGTGGGCCTCAAGCCCACCAAGGGCTGGCTCAGCACGGCGGGCGTGGTGCCGGCGTGCCGCACGCTGGATTGCGTGTCGATCTTTGCACTGACCGTGGCCGACGCCGAACTTGTTGCCGAGGTTGCGGGCGGCTACGACGAACGGGATCCGTATTCGCGCCAGATGCCGGCCGGCGCCTCGCTGCCGTGGCCGCGCGCGCCCAAGCTGGCGGTGCCCGCCACCTTGGAGTTCTTTGGCGATGCGCAGGCCGCCGCCGTGTTCGAGGACGCCGTACGCGCCTTGAAGGACACGGGCGCGCAAGTGCAGGCCATTGACTTTGCCCCCTTCACTGAGCTGGCCGCGCTGCTGTATCAAGGGCCGTGGGTGGCGGAACGTTTCGCGGCCGTGGAAGACTTGTGGCAAACGCAGCCCGACGCGATCAACCCCGTCGTGCGCGGCATTGTCGAGCAGGCCGCGAACTACACCGCGCTGGATGCGTTCAAGGCGGAATACCGCCGCGCGGAATTGACGCGGCAGATTCATCAGGCACTGGCCGGGTTCGACGCGCTGGTCGTGCCGACCTCGCCGTCGATCTACACCATTGCCCAGTTGCAGGCCGACCCCGTCACGCTGAATTCGCGTCTGGGCGTGTACACCAACTTTGCCAACCTGGCCGACCTGTCGGCGCTGGCCTTGCCCGCCGGCATGCGCGCCGACGGCTTGCCGTCGGGCATTACCGTGATCGGCCTGGCCTGGCAGGACCGCGCGCTGGCGCAGTTTGGCCGCTTGTGGCAAGCGCAACGCGGGCTGCCCCTGGGCGCTACCGGCGCACCGCTGCCCGCCGGCATCGACGCCGCGCGCGCGCCCGTCGATACGGTACGCGTGGCGGTCGTGGGCGCACACCTGACCGGCATGCCGCTGAACCATCAGCTGACCTCGCGCCACGCGGTGCTGGTGGAAAAGACGCGCACCGCAAGCGACTACCGCCTGTATGCACTGGCCAACACCACGCCGCCCAAGCCCGGGCTGGTGAAGTCCGAGTCCGGTGCCCCCATCGAGGTGGAACTGTGGGACGTGCCGGTGACGGCGTTCGGCGCCTTCGTGGCCGAGATCCCCGCGCCCCTGGGCATCGGCACGCTGGAGCTGGAAGACGGCCGGCTGGTCAAGGGCTTTATCTGCGAACCGCGCGGCCTGGACGGCGCGCGTGACATCACCGCGTTTGGCGGTTGGCGCGCGTATCTGGCCAGCCTGTCCGCCAACGCCGCCACCCCCCGCTAACCCCATCAAGCCACTGGGAGCCGAACCGTGTTCGATACCGTTCTGATTGCCAACCGAGGCGAAATCGCCGTCCGCGCCATCCGCACCCTGAAGCGCCTGGGCATCCGCAGCGTGGCCGTGTATTCCGACCCTGACCGCAACGCCGCGCACGTGCGCGAAGCCGACGTGGCCGTGGCCCTGGGCGGCGAAAAAGCCGCCGACAGCTACCTGCGCATGGACCTGCTGCTGGCCGCCGCGCGCGAGCACGGCGCACAAGCCATCTACCCCGGCTATGGCTTCTTGTCGGAAAGCGCTGAATTCGCCGAGGCCTGCGAGGCGGCCGGTATCGCGTTCGTGGGCCCCACGCCCTTGCAGATTCGCGAGTTCGGCTTGAAGCACCGCTCGCGCGAACTGGCCGCCGAAGCGGGCGTGCCGATGACGCCGGGCACGGGCTTGCTGGCCAGCTTGGGCGAAGCCTTGTCGCAGGCCGAGCGCATCGGCTACCCCGTCATGCTCAAGAGCACGGCTGGCGGTGGCGGCATTGGCTTGTCGCGCTGCGAGAACGAAGCGGAACTGACCGTGGCGTTCGACAGCGTGCAGCGCATGGGCGAACATTTTTTCCGCGATGGCGGCGCGTTTATCGAACGCTATGTGGATAACGCGCGGCACGTGGAAGTGCAGATCTTCGGCGACGGCGCGGGCCGCGTGTTGGCGCTGGGCGAACGCGATTGCTCGGTGCAGCGGCGCAATCAGAAAGTGATCGAAGAAACGCCCGCGCCGCTGCTGCCGGCCGCAACGCGCGCGGCGCTGCTGGCCGCCGCCGTGCAGCTGGGCGAGTCGGTGAACTACCGGTCCGCCGGCACGGTTGAATTCATCTACGACCCGGCGCGCGACAGTTTTTATTTCCTGGAAGTGAACACGCGTCTGCAAGTCGAACACCCCGTCACGGAAGCCGTCACGGGGCTGGACCTGGTGGAATGCATGCTGCGCGTGGCGGCCGGCGAAGCGCTGGACATCGCCGCGATGTCGCGCGCGCCGCAAGGGGCGTCCATCGAGGTGCGCCTGTATGCCGAAGACCCGTTGCGCCAATTCCAACCGTCGCCGGGCGTATTGACCGAAGTGTTCTTTCCCGAGGGCGTGCGCGTCGATGGCTGGGTGGCGACCGGCACCGAGGTGCCCGCTTTCTACGATCCGATGCTGGCCAAGCTGATCGTGCATGCGGACACGCGCGAGGCGGCCTTGGACAAGCTGGCCGACGCGCTGGCGCGCACGCGTCTGCACGGCATCGCCACCAACCTGGACTACCTGCGCCAGATCGTGGCCGACGAACGTTTCCGCGCGGGCAAGCTGTCTACGCGTTTCCTGGACAGCTTTGCGTATCGGCCCGCCGCCGTCGAAGTGCTGGAAGCGGGCACCTACACCAGCGTGCAGGATTATCCGGGCCGCACGGGCTACTGGGACATCGGCGTGCCGCCGTCCGGCCCGATGGACGACTACGCGTTCCGGCTGGCCAACCGCATCGTCGGCAACGCGCCGGATGCGGCGGGCATCGAGGCCACGCTGGTCGGCCCGACGCTGCGCTTTCATGGCGACACCATCGTGGCGTTGACGGGCGCCGAGTGCGCGGCCACGCTGGACGGCGAACCGGTGCCAATGTGGCAACCCATTGCCGTGCGTTCGGGCCAAGTGCTGGCCACCGGCCGCGCGCTGTCCGGTTGCCGCAGCTATCTGGCCGTGCGCAACGGCCTGGACGTGCCCGTCTACCTGGGCAGCCGCTCGACCTTTGCGCTGGGTCAGTTCGGCGGCCACGCCGGCCGCACGCTGCGTGTGGGCGACATGCTGGCCATCGTGCGTCCCGAGCTGGATGCGACGGCCACTGCGCCGCTGGCCGAACCCATGGCCGCGCCGGCCGACTTGATCCCCGCGTATGGCAACACCTGGGAAATCGGCGTGTTGTACGGCCCGCATGGCGCGCCGGATTTCTTCCAGCCCGAAGCGATGGACACGTTCTTCGCGGCGGATTGGGAAGTGCACTACAACTCGAACCGCCTGGGCGTGCGCCTGATCGGCCCCAAGCCGACCTGGGCGCGCGAGAACGGCGGCGAGGCGGGCTTGCACCCGTCCAACATCCACGATTGCGAATACGCCATCGGCAGCATCAACTTCACCGGCGACAGCCCCGTCATCCTGACGCGCGACGGCCCCAGCCTGGGCGGCTTCGTGTGCCCCGTGACCATCGCCAGCGCCGAGCTGTGGAAGGTGGGGCAGGTCAAGCCCGGCGACCGTATCCGCTTCGTGCGCATGGACTATCCGCGGGCGGTGGCGCTGCAAGCGGCGCAGGACCAAAGCGTGGCTGCGCTGTCGGGCGTGGCGCCCGCCGCGACCCAGCCCAGCCCCGTGCCGGCCACCGTGTCCGAGACCATCGTGGCGGCGCTGCCCGCCGAGGGCGCGCGCCCGTCAGTGTCGTATCGCCAGGCGGGCGACGGCTATCTGCTGCTGGAATACGGCGAGAACGTGCTGGACCTGGCGCTGCGCATGCGCATCCACCTGTTGATGGAAGCGCTGAACGCCGATCCGATTCACGGGGTGGAAGAGCTGTCGCCGGGCGTGCGCTCGTTGCAGATCCGTTATGACAGCCGTCAGATTTTGCAGGGCGCGCTGATCGAGCGACTGCTGAAGATCGAAGCGGGGCTGGCCGACGTGGCCACGCTGAAAGTGCCCACGCGCGTGGTCTACCTGCCGATGGCGTTCGAGGATACGGCCACGCTGGGCGCCGTGCAGCGCTACCAGGAAACCGTGCGCGCCAACGCGCCGTGGCTGCCGAACAATGTGGACTTCATCCAGCGCATCAACGGGCTGGCCAGCCGCAACGATGTGCGCGACATCGTGTTTGACGCCAGCTACCTCATCATGGGCTTGGGCGACGTGTACCTGGGCGCGCCGTGCGCCGTGCCGATCGACCCGCGACACCGCCTGCTGACGTCCAAGTACAACCCCGCGCGCACCCACACGGCCGAGGGCACGGTGGGCATCGGCGGCGTCTACATGTGCATCTACGGCATGGATTCGCCGGGCGGCTATCAGCTGGTTGGCCGCACCTTGCCGATCTGGAACAAGTTTCTGAAAAACCCCGTGTTCCAGGACGGCAAGCCGTGGCTGCTGCGCTTTTTCGACCAGGTGCGTTTCTACCCGGTGACCGAAGCAGAGCTGGACGTGTTGCGCGAAGACTTCCGCGAAGGGCGCGCCACGGTGCGCATCGAAGAAGAAGTCTTTGACTTCGCCGCGCACCAGCGCTTCCTGGCCGATCAGGCCGACAGCATCGCCTTGTTCCAGACGCGTCAGAAAAGTGCGTTCGATGCCGAAGTGGCCTTGTGGAAAACGGAAGACGTGGCGGCCGAGCAACCCGCCGCGGCGCCCGAGACCGAGGCCGACACCGCGCTGCGCGAGGGCGAACGCCTGGTCAGCGCCGACATGTGCGGCAACATCTGGAAGATACCGGTTCAGGTAGGGCAGAGCGTATCGGCCGGCGACACGCTGGTGGTCGTCGAAGCGATGAAGATGGAGCTGTCGGTCATCGCGCCCGCAGCGGGCACGGTCACGGCGATACGCTGCGTGCCGGGCAAGCCCGTCAACGCGGGCGACCCGCTGGTGGTGCTGGCCGAAGACGCCACTTGCACCGTGGCGGGATGATGCGGCTGGAATCCGTTCAGGTCAGCCCGGCGATCCGGCCCGCGCCGGCGCTGGCCGGATCGCTGGCCGACCAGGTGTACCAGCGCATCAAGGACGACCTGTTCGACTTTCGCATGCTGCCGGGCGAACGCTTTACCGAAGCCGATCTGGTGACGCGGCTGGGCGTCAGCCGCACGCCGGTGCGGCTGGGTCTGGCGCGCCTGGAGCGCGAAGGCTTCGTGCTGGCGCGCCCGCGCAGCGGTTGGCAGGTGCGGCCGTTTGATTTCGAACGCTTCGAGGCGCTGTACGACGTGCGCGTGGTGCTGGAGCAGGCGGCGGTGGACAAGCTATGCACGCGCGAGCCGATGGACGACTCCGGCATCCTGGGCGCGTTGAAAGACGTGTGGCTGGTGCCGCCGCCGCAGCGCATTCTGGATGGCCGCTTGGTGGCGCAGCTGGACGAGGCGTTTCATTGTTCGCTGGTAGCCGCCGCCGGCAACCCCGAGATGGCGCAGATACACCGCGACGTCACCGAGAAGATCCGCATCGTGCGGCGGCTGGATTTCACCAAGGATTTTCGGGTGGATGCCACCTACGACGAACACGCGGCGATCCTGCGCGCGGTGCTGGCAAGGCGCGGCGACGAGGCCGCGCGCATGCTGCGTTCGCATATCGAAATGAGCAAGGCGGAAGTGCGCAAGATCACGCTGCACATGCTGCATGAAGCGCGCCAGGGCGGGGGCTAGCCCTGCAACTGCCGGTAGACCTCTTGCGATACCCGTTGCAGTTCGTCGCGGCTGACCGCACCGGACAGGGCATAGCCAAACTGGCCTTCCACCCAATAAAACACCCGGACCGGCCCTTCCTGCGTGAACTGGAAGGCGGTCTGCCCGCCCGCGGCTTCGCGCGTAACGTACAGCGTCAGGCGTTGCCCATCGGCCGCGCCGTACATGAATTGTGCGACCGGACCCGAGCCGCCGGGCAGCAAGCGGCCGCCCACCAGTTCATAACCCGCCTGCGATAAGGACGGCGCGCGCACCGGCGCGCCCATGCGCTTGGTCAACCACGTGACCAGGCCTTTTTCGTTGTCGGCGCCCACTTCAACCGGGCGGCCCATGTCCGGCGCGTACACCGCGTGCGCGATGGCGGCGCGTTGGGCATAGCCGCCCGCCGCGCGTTCCGGGCTGGCGGTGGCCAATACCGTTTGCATGCGCTGGGCGTCCATCGCGCCGCGCGCCGTCCAGGCCGCGCCGGCGCTCACGGTGGCGATCAACACGCTGGCCGCCAGCGCGCGCCATGGGAACTGCCGCGCGGGCGCTTTCAAGGGCAGTCGCAAGGGCAGGGGTTCATCCAGCACCGGGTCCAGCAGCGCGTGCAGCGCGCGGCGCTGCGCCTGCCAGTCGGACACGCGGGTCTGGTCCTGCGGATGCGTGGCCAGGAAAGCGTCCACTTCGGCATGCCGCGCGGGCGGCAGCTGGCCATCGGCATAGGCATGCAGATCGGCTTCGGTGATGGGGCTGCCGATGTTCGGAACCGGATGAAGGGATTTGTCGTTCATGTCATTTCACGCGATGCAGCCGGTTGACCGTGTCGCGACCCTGCATCAACGCGCCCAGCTTTTCACGGGCGCGTGACAGGCGCGACATGACGGTGCCCAGGGGCACGTCCAGCACCTGGGCCGTGTCCTGGTAGGACAGGTCTTCCACGCAAATCAGCAACAGCACTTCGCGCTGCTCGGGGGGCAAGGCTTGCAGGCAGCGGTCCAGATCACGTACCTCCAGATGGTCGGTCTGCGTGGCGCGCACCGGCGCGTCGGGCAAGTCGCCCGGCGCGGTCTGGTCGGCCCGCCGGTTGGTGGCGCGCACGCCGTCGATGAAGTGGTTGTGCATGATGCCGAACATCCAGGCGCGTAGCTCGCCGCGTTTTTGCCAGCGGGAAAAGCGGCTCCATGCGCGCTCCAACGTGTCCTGCACCAGGTCATCGGCCCGGTGCGGGTCGCCCGTCAGCCCGCGGGCGTAACGCCGCAGGCTGGGGATGCAGGCCAGGATCAGGGCCTCGTCGTCGGCGCGCATGGTCAAGCTGGGGCGGCGTCAGGCGCGGGTCAAGGCTTGATGACGTGCCAGACGTCCTTGAAGTTGTCGCCGGTCTTGTCGCCCGGCTTGGTGTCCTTGGCGTACAGGTAGACGGGCTTGCCCTTGTACGCCCATTGCTTGGAGCCGTCGTCGCGGGTGATGACGGTCAGATCGCCCATGGGCTTGGCGTCGGCGGGCGCGGCGACGGGCGGCCAGATCTTGGCGCACTGGTCGTTGCAGGCGCTTTTGCCCCCGCTGTCTTTGTCGAAGGTGTAGAGCGTCATGCCCGCGCTGTTGACCAGCATGCCGTCTTGCGTCTTGACGGCTTGGGCGTGGGCGCCGGCCGTGAACAGGGCGGCGGAGCCAAGAACCAGGGCGGCGGCGATATGTTTGCGCATGTTGAGCCTCGTACGATGTGGGGGAAGGGGTGACTGCCCACTACAGACGCCTGCCGCCGGGGCTTTATTCCAGGCGGGCAAAAAGAAATTGCATCGGTCGTTGCTGCAAGGGTCAGCCGGCCGGCCGGACCGCGCCGGGTTCGTAACGCATTTCATATTCCAGGTCGGTCTCCTTGACGCGGGTGAAGCCCAAAGCGGCGTACAGCCGTTGGGCGGGGTTGCTTTTGAGTACGTTCAGCGTCACGGGCGCGCCTTGCGCATCGGCCTGATCCAGGATGCTTTCCAGCAGGCGCCGGCCCAGGCCACGGCCCTGGAAGTCCGGCGCGATCTGGATCTGCACGATGTGCCAGCCGGCAGGGTCGCGGTAGTGCTTGAACAGGCCGGCGGGGCGGCCGTCCACCCAGACGATGTGCGCGTCGTCGAAGTGGTACTGGATGCGGGCCAGGTGGTCGGCGTCAGCCGTCGGCGCGCCGGCGCGTTCCAGGTGTTCCTGCATGGTGGCCTTGCGCAACGCCAGCAGAAAAGGCACGTCTTCTTCGGTGGCGGGCTGCAAGGCCAGGGAATGATCGGGGGCGCGGGGCGCTTGGGACGACTTCATGGGGCTTCGGGGTGATTTCAGGGCGGGGTGGGGGTTTGGCGTTTGGCCAGCTTGCCGGTCTGATGAATCAGGTTATAGAGCTGTTGGGCCGCCGGCGCCAGCGGCCGGCCGCGCCGCGCGATCAGGCCCAGCGTGCGCGTGACGCGTGGATGCTCCAGCTTGACGCTGGTCAGCGTGGCGTGGCCGGCCAGCGGCATCGCCAGCTGCGGCACCGCCGCCACGCCCAGCCCGGCTTCCACCAGGCCCAGCAGGGTCATCACGTGACTGACTTCGAACGCGCTGACGGTGCGCTTGCCGCTTTTGGCCAGCGCATCGTCGATCAGCAGGCGGTTGCCGCTTTCCTTGGCGACGGTCATGAAGCGTTCTTGCGACAGGTCTTCCCACGACACGCTGCGGCGAGTCGCCAGCGGATGGTCGCGCCGCACCGCCAGCACGAAGTCTTCGCGCAGCACCGCCTTGAAATCCACATCGGGTTCCTGCGTGCCGAAAAAGCTGATGCCGAAATCGGCGCGGCCCGTCACCACGCTGTTGAGCACGGTGTTGGCGGTTTCGTCGATGATGCGCACGCGGATGCGCGGGAAGCGTTCGGTGTAGTCGCGAATGACCGAGGGCAGGAAGTAATACGCCACGGAAGGCACGCAGGCCACGGTGACCAGGCCGCCGCGCTGCGCGGCCAGGTCGCCGATGCTGAGCACGGCGCTTTCCAGTTCATCGATGGCGCTGCGGGCACGCTCCAGGAAGATGCGGCCCACCTGGGTCAGCGATACGCGGCGCGTGGTGCGTTCCAGCAGGCGCGCGCCCAGGATGCTTTCCAGCTTGTCGATGCGGCGGCTAAGCGCCGGCTGCGACAGGTGCAGGTCATCGGCCGCCGCGCGGAAGCTGGCGCGCTCGGCCACGGCCACGAATGCCTGTAATTCCTGTAAGTCGAAATTGATGCGTGCCATGCATTAATCCATCCGTAAGTTGCAATTCACATCATAGCCATGCCCGCGCAGAATGGCTTGCATGGAAACCATCATCCCTTGCGTCCTGATGCGCGGCGGCACGTCGCGCGGCCCCTTCTTCCTGAGCGACTGGTTGCCGGCTGACCCCGTGCAACGCGACCGCCTGCTGTTGATGGCCATGGGCTCGCCCCACGCGCTACAGATCGACGGCCTGGGCGGCGGCAACTCGCTGACCAGCAAGGTGGCCATCGTGTCGCGTTCGACCCGGCCCGACTGCGATATCGACTACCTGTTCGCGCAGGTGTCGGTGGAGAAGGCCAGCGTGGACACCCGCCCCAATTGCGGCAACATGCTGTCGGGCGCGGCGCCGTTCGCCATCGAGGAAGGCCTGGTCCAGGCGCAGGACGGCGTCACCTCGGTGCGGGTGCACAACGTCAATACCGGCGCCGTCATCGAAGCCGTGGTGCAAACCCCGGGCGGCCACCTGACTTACGAAGGCGATGCGCGCATTGACGGCGTGGCCGGGTCGGCGGCGCCCGTGCGGCTGAACTTCCTGGACGCCTGGGGCGCGGTCACCGGCCGCTTGTTTCCCACGGGCCGGCGGCAGGACACCGTGGATGGCGTGGCGGTCACCTTGATCGATGCGGCCATGCCGATGGTGCTGATGCAGGCCGCCGACTTTGGCCTGTCGGGCAGTGAAAGCGCCGCGCAGCTGGACGGCAACGCCGACCTGCTCCAGCGCATCGAGCGCATCCGGCTGCAAGCCGGCCTGCTCATGGGCCTGGGGGACGTCTCGAACAGCGTCATTCCGAAACCGGTGCTGGTGGCGCCGTCCCCAACCCCAGATGGGCTGGCATTGCAATCGCGTTATTTCACGCCGCGCGCCTGCCATCGGGCGCATGCCGCCACGGGCGCGGTGGGCGTCGCCAGCGCCTTCCTCATGCCCGGCACGGTGGCCCACGATTGTGGCGGGCCGCCGATACAGGCGGGGTATCGCAGCGTGCGTATCGAACACCCATCGGGCGCGATGAGCATCGATGTCGACCTGGACCCGGTCAGCGGCGTGGTGCGCAGGGCGGGCTTGGTGCGCACCGCGCGCAAGATCATGAAAGGGCAGTTGTACGTGCCCGGCCAGTACACCGATGCACCCGTCTGCGTGGAGGAATCCCACGCAATGGCTTAGCCCGTTGATACCAGTCAACGGGTAATCGGGTCCGACAAAAAGGGCAAAACCGCCCCGGACCCTTGATCTTTCCCTACCGTCGAAGCGACCCGTGGCTATGACACAGAAGTGCCGCGCGACGACCCCTGAATCAGGAGACAACCATGAAGCACCCTCACGTCAAGACCGCCTGCGCGGCCGCCATGCTGTTTGCGTTCAGTGCGTTTGCGCACGCCGAATTTCCCGAGCGTGCCATCACGCTGGTCGTCCCCACCGCGGCGGGGGGCGGCAACGACGTGCTGGCGCGCGTGGTGGGGCAGAAGATCGGCGAGCTGCTGGGCCAGACCGTCATCGTGGTGAACAAGCCCGGCGCGCAAGGGGCCATTGCGTCCGACTACGTGGCGCGTCAGCCGGCTGACGGCTACACGCTGATGCTGGGCTATATCGGCACGCACGGCATCAATCCCGCCATGCAGAAACTGAACTACGACCCCGTCAAGGACTTCACGCCCATCGGCATGGTGGCCGATTCGCCGACCATCATGGTCGTGTCCACGCGCATCCCGGTCAAAGACGTGGCCGCGCTGGTGAAGTACGGCCATGAGCATCCGGATGGCTTGAACTATGCATCGGCAGGCCCGGGCACCGCGCCGTCGGTGGCCGGCGAACTGTTCAATCAAGCCACCGGCACCACCATGCTGGACGTGCCGTACAAAGGCTCGGCGCCGGCGCTGACCGACACCTTGGGGGGCGTCACGCAGGTCATGTTTCCCAGCCTGTTCAGCGTGTACCCGCACCTGAAGTCGGGCATGATCCAGGCCCTGGCGGTGGCCGGGTCGACGCGCTCGGCGGCGTTGCCGGACTTGCCCACGCTGGCCGAAGCGGGCGTCAAGGGCGTGGACGTGCCGCAGTGGTACGCCATCTTTGCGCCCGCCAAGGCGGCGCCGTCGGTGGTGGTGACGCTGAACAAGGCGCTGAACCAGGCCTTGGCGGACCCGGCGGTGGCGCGGAAAATCGCGGAGCAAGGCGCCGAGGTGCGCCAGAGTACGCCGGCCGAATTGGGGGCGTTCGTGGAGAGCGAGGCACTGCGTTGGAAGCAGTTGCTGGGCAAGCGCAAGCTGGCTTCGGGCTGACGGCCGTTACGCCTGCATCAGCATCAGCCGGTCCGCGTCGAAGTTCTTCAAGTTCGGGAACACCAGACCCAAGTCGTCGCGGCCGGCGCCAAACCATGCGCCCAGCGAGGCGCCCAGCTGGTCCACCGCGAACGTGGGCAGCAAGCGGCCGTTGTCCACAAAGCCGGGGCCGTCCAGGGCGATCTCGGGGTGCGTACCGTAAAAGCGCCCGCCATTGACCGCCCCGCCCATGACCAGATGATGCGCGCCCCAGCCGTGGTCGGAACCATTGCCGTTGGACCCCAGCGTGCGTCCGAACTCCGACGCCGTGAAAGTGGTGACGCTTTCGGCCACGCCCATCGACGCCAAGGCATGCTGGAACGTGGCCATGGCCTGGCCCAGCTCGCGCAACAGCGCGGGGTGGGCGTCATTCAAGCCGGTGTGATTGTCATAGCCGTTCTGCGACACAAAGAACACCTGGCGCCGCGCGCCCAGCGCCTGCCTTGCGCCGATGATGCGCGCCACGATCTTCAATTGCTGCGCCAGCGGCGACGCGAAATCACCCGGCACCGCGACGTCGGCCAACGCCGCGCGCAGCTGCGTGTCGGCATCGATGGACTGCGCGGCGATGCGCGATAGCTCGCGTTCCATCAGATGCTCGCGCGGCTGCGTGATCAGTTGGCGCAGCAGCGCCGTGCACGCGCTGGACCCGTACATATCGCGGTGCAGCAGATCAATGGACGTGGACCCGTTGATGCCGACCCGATAGCCCGCGACCTTGCGCCCGGCCAGCAGCACCGTGCTGCCGCCCGCCGTGATGCCGGTGAACGTGCGCTGAGCGTTGGCGCTGGCGAACAGATCGGTCAGCCGGCCGCCCCAGCCCGACGATGCCCCCTCGGGCGCGAGGGCCTGCCAGTAGGCCTGCTGGTCGTTATGCGAAAACAGCTTGGGCGGCAAGGGCACGCGCGCGCTGATGTATTCGGCCTTGGTCGTGGGCGCCACCAGCGGCCCCACGTTCAGTAACACGGCCAGGCGTCCGCTTTCGTACAGCGGGGCCAAGGGGGCCAGCGCGGGCGCCAGCGCAAATTGCGCACCCCCTGCGGCGGGTGCCTTGCCGCGCAAGACGGTGGCTTGCAACGCGTCGCGTGGCAGGGCGATGTCGCCGCGCGCGGCGGCGTAGGCGCGATAGGCGGGCGAGTCAAAGGGAACGATCGTGTTGTAGGGGTCGTTGCCGCCATACAGGAAGACGCAGACCAGCGCCTTGTAGGAAGACGGCGATCCAGACCCCGACCCCGACCCCGACCCCGATGCCGATGGCTCCGGCAAGGATTGCGCGGCCGCGGCACCCAGGGCCGCCAGGTTCAGCGCCAGCGGCGCGGCGGCGCCCGTTGCGCCCAGTGCGCAGGCGCGAAGCAGGAAGGCGCGGCGGTCGGCGTCGTGGCTTCGTTTCATTTTTGCACCAGGTATTCAGGGCTGGCGGCCACCAGCATGATCGCGGCGCGCACGCGGTCGCGCGGCCGGTGGGCGGGCAGGGTAGCCACCGCTTGTGCGATGGCGCTGGCGGTTGTTGCGCTGAAGGCATCGCCCGCCAGCAGCAGCACCACGCGCGCCACCAGCGCGTCGGGGTCGTGCGCCAAGGCAATTTCGGGCGCATACGATGTCTGCAAATCCTCCCAGCCGCGATCGGCGTAGACCGCCAGAAAATTCAGGTAGCCGGCAATGCTGGTCTCATCCGTGATCTGTAGTTCGGGCGCGACCAGATGCCGGCGGGCCAACTCGGTGACGGGTGGCGTATAGCGCGGCCGAAAAAAGTTGAACACGGTGGCCGACCGCATCGGGCTTTGCGCCAGCCGTATCGTGTTGTCGGTGGTGTCCGGCATCGCCCACGCGCCATTGGTCGACGTGGCGCCGAACGCGCGCGCCCATCCCGAAAAGCGCAGGATGGGTTCGCGCACCTTGCCCCAGCCGGGGTTCGCCAGATCGGGGTTGCGCGCCTCCGGGTCCAGCAAGATGGCGCGCAGCACCGCCTTGAGGTTGCCGCGCGCGCCGCTGCCGTCGTCGTCGAACACGGCCGATACGCGCCGCACATACGCCGGGCTGGGGTTGCTGGTGACCAGCCGCTGTATCAGTTGCATGCCGATGAAAGGGCCCACGTTCGGATGCGCACAGATGACGTCCATAGCGCGCTTGAGCGACAGATGCCCATCGGTGCCCGCGGGAATCACCGTGCCCAGGAAGCGCTTTTCCGCCATGGAGTGCTGCGCGTTGTTCAGCGCCATGGGGCGGCGATGAAATTGCACGTCGGTCTCGGGGCCGTTGATGTCCCAGCCGGTGAACACGCGCGCCAGCCCCTGCACATCGGCGTTGGTATAGGTTTCGACCGGCGCGCCGTTGACCTTCCTGACGGTGCCATCGGGCTCCAGTTCCAGCAGCCCGATGCTGAACAGCTGCATGACCTCGCGCGCGTAGTTCTCGTCGGGATGGCGGCCGGTCTTGGGGTCTTCCTTGCGGTTGCCGCGATAGGTCAGCATGCAGCCCATCGACAGGTTCTTGGTCACGGCGGTCAGCAGCGCCTGGTAGCTGCCCAGCGCGTGCTCGGCCAGCAGGTCCATGAAGCCGGCCGCGCCGAACAGCGGCCACGAGGCGGTGATGGACTGCACGCCCACCACGAATATTTCCGATAGCGCGAAGGCCATGCGCGTGCGCACCTGGTCTTCAGCGCTGATGAACTTGCGCCACAGCGTGGATTCCAGCGGCGCGTTGATGCCGTTGCCCTTGAATGCCTCGGTGTTTTTCTTCTGCTGTAGCAGCCAGTCGAAATGCGTTTGGGATGGCGGCATCGCCAACTGCGCGTCCAGCCACGCAGCGTAGCCGTCGCGCACCACGGCGTCGATCAGGGCGGGGGTGGGCCCGAACGTGGCCTGCGCCAGAAAGCGCGAGGCCTGGCCGGGGGTAACTGTCATCGCAAGCCTCTCGTCGAATGCGAAAAACTACGGTACTGAACCGCGCGGCGCGCTTCAATACCGTCATTCGGACGAGAGGATTAATCCTTAAGCATGAGGCCCGGACCGGGGCTCAGACCGAGCGCGTGATGCCGCCGTCGATACGGATGTTCTGGCCGGTGATGTAGGACGACGCGTCGGACGCCAGGAAGGCGATCAGGTCCGCCACTTCGTCGGCGGTGCCGTAGCGGCCCATGGGGATGCGCGCGCGGCGGTCTTCCTTTTCGGGCAGGCTGTCGATAAAGCCGGGCAGCACGTTGTTCATGCGCACATTGTGTTCGGCGTATTCGTCGGAAAACACTTTGGTGAAGGCGGCCAGGCCGGCGCGGAACACGCCGGAGGTGGGGAACAGCGCTTCAGGTTCAAAGGTGGCGTACGTGGAGATATTGACGATGGCGCCGGACTGTTGCTGCTTCATCACCGGCGCCACCAGGCGCGCGATGCGCACGACGTTCAGCAGGTAGTACTCCATGCCCAGGTGCCAGTCTTCGTCGCTGATGGACAGAAGCGGGCCCTTGGGACCGTGGCCCGCGCTGTTGACCACCGCATCGACTCGGCCCCACTTTTGCAACGTGGTTTCCACCAGCCGGGCCAGGTCTTCGGGCGAGCGGTTCGAGCCGGTCACGCCCAGCCCGCCCAATTCACCCGCCAGGGATTCGCCCTTGCCGGACGACGACAAAATCGCGACGCGGTAGCCGTCGGCCGCCAATTTGCGCGCCGCCGCAGCGCCCATGCCACTGCCGCCCGCCGTCACGATCGCTACTTTTTCCGTGCTCATGCCTGCTCCCTGTCGGTGTGTACGAGAAAGCGGCCATTGTAGGGGGAACGCACCCAATGGAAACGGGCTGTCGCCCCGAAAGAATCGGGGGCGACAGCCCGTGTCGGCCGCGGCGTCAGGCGGGTCAGTCGACCAGCTTCAGGCTGCCTTTCATCAGGGCGAAGTGGCCGGGGAACGAGCAGAAGTAGGTGTAGTCGGTGCCGGCGGCCAGCTTGCTGACATCGAAGGTGACGGAGTCGGACTGCCCGCCGCCGATCACCTTGGTGTGCGCGATGACGCGCGCGTCGCCCTTTTTGACGTAGTCATTGTCCAGGCCGGCGGCCATGCCGTCGTTGACGGCGCCCTGCATGTCGGCGGAGGTGGTCAGCACCCAGTTGTGGCCCATGACGTTCTTGGCCAGGTTGCCCGGGTGCTTGAGGTTCACGGTGAACTGCTTGCAGCTTTTGCTGACCGTGATTTCCTTCTTGTCGAACTGCATCTGGTCATTGCCGGCGATATCCACCGAGCATTCGGCAGCCAGGACCGGGGCGGATGCGGCAGCCAGGATCGCGGCCACGCAAAGTTTCTTGAACATCATTTCTTGCCTCCAACGTTTCACTACAAGCGGATTTCCGGCCCGCGCTTGCGCGCCGTGACCGGTTTCACGACATTCTGACTCCGCTACCGGCCAGAATGCCAACACCCGCGCAAGCGGGCTTGATGCAGCGCAAGCCAAGGCGATTGAGTTGCGTGAAAGCGTGGCCGGTCAGGGCTTGGGGCTGACGCGCCAGATTACGTTGCCGACGTCATCGGCCACCAGCAAGTCGCCTTGGCCATCGACGGCGACCCCTACCGGGCGCCCCTGCGCCTGGCCGTCCTTGTTCAGAAACCCGGTCAGCACATCGCGTGCCGGGCCATTGGGCGCGTTATTTTCAAAGGGTACGAAGATGACTTTGTAGCCACTGCGCGGGTCGCGATTCCAGGAACCGTGCTGGCCGACAAACATGCCGCCGGCGTAGGGGGCGGGCAACCGCGCGGCGCCGGACCAGGCCAGCCCCAGCGAGGCGGTGTGCGGACCCAACGCATAGTCGGGCACGATGGCGCGCGCCACCAGGTCCGGGCGCGGCGGCGTGACCCGGGTGTCCACGTGCTGCCCGTAATAGCTGTAGGGCCATCCATAGAAGCCGCCGTCTTTTACCGACGTCATGTAATCGGGAACCAGGTCGCTGCCCAGCTCGTCACGCTCGTTCACGGCCGTCCACAGTGTCTTGCCGTCGGGCGCCCAAGCCATGCCGACCGGGTTGCGCAGGCCCGTGGCGTAGAGCCGCTTGGTGCCGGTGGCCACATCGATTTCCCAGATGGCGGCGCGCCCCTCTTCGATGTCCATGCCGTTTTCCGCCACATTGCTGTTGGACCCGACCGACACGTACAGCTTGCTGCCGTCCGCGTTGGCGATCAGGTTCTTGGTCCAGTGGTGGTTGATGCCGGCCGGCAGGTCGGTGACGTGCACGCCGGGGGCCTGAATTTGCGTCTGGCCGGGCTGGTACGGAAAGCGCAGCACGGCGTCGGCGTTGGCCACGTAAAGCTGGTTGCCGACCAGCGCCATGCCGAAAGGCGAGTTCAGGTTTTGCAGCAGCACGCTGCGCGTTTCCGCCACGCCGTCGTGGTCGGCATCGCGCAGCAGGGTGATGCGATTGGCGCTGGGCGTCTTGGCGCCGGCGCGCTTCATGACGATGCCCGCCGCCCATTCCTTGATGCCGCCGCCCGCGCCTTCGGGCTTGGGCGGCGCGTTGGTTTCCGCGACCAGCACATCGCCGTTGGGCAGCACGTAAAGCCAGCGCGGATGGTCCAGGCCGCCGGCGTACGCGTTAACGGCCAGGCCGGCGGCGGCCACGGGCTGTGCGCCGTCGGACCAGCCGACGGCCTTTGCGGTGTTGACGGTGGGGATCAGCGTGGAGTTGGGCGCGGGCAGCGTCGGGTTCGGACCCATGCCGGATTCCACGGGCAGGGTGGCGATTTCACCGCAGGCGGCAAGCGTGGCCAGGGCGGCCATCGCGCCGATCGTCAGGCCGGCCTGCGCCAGGGGGCGCGCGGTACGCGGGGTGGGCATGATGCGACTCCAGGCTGTGGATTCGCATCATCATACCTAGCCGGGTGCGCCGGGCATCGGTTCCGCCCGGGCGGGGCCTCGGATTGCCGCTGCCACGAGGGAGCGCGGCCGGGTCCGCGTAGCCATTCACTTCACCAGCGTGACCGGTACCTCGGCAAGTTGCAGCACCTGGTTGGCGACGGACCCCATCAGGATGTTGACCAGCGTACCGTGACCGCGAGTGCCCATCACGATGCGGGCGCAGTGCTGGTCGCGGGCGTATCCGGCGATCTCGGTGGCGGGGTGGCCAAACAGCACCTGGCTGGTGTGGTCGGTGCCCGTCGCGCCCAGCAACTGCCGCGCATCTTGCGTGGCCTCCTGGCCCTCGCGGGCGTAGAACTGGTCGATCATGTCTTGCGTGATCAGGCGCGACACGCCGGCGCGGCCATGCGTGGGTGTCTGGACGTTGATCAGGTGGATGCGCGCGGACGCCGCGCCTTCGGCCAATTGACGCGCATAGAGCACTGCGCGGTTGGCATTGTCGGAGCCGTCGACCGGGACAAGGATGTTCAACATGGTTGCTCCTGTGTGCGTTACTTGACCAACGTGACGGGCAGGTCCGTCAGGTGCACAACGCGCGTGGCGATGGACCCCATGAACAAAGACGATACCGAGCCCAGGCCGCGCGAGCCCATGTAGATTTCGTCCGCATCGGATTCCGCCGCCACGCGGATGATGGTGTCGGCGGGTTCGCCGACTTCGATGCGTACGTCGAACGGCACGCCGGCTTTGGTGAGCAGGTCGCTGCTGGCCCGAAGCGCGGCGCGGGCTTCGTCCTGGTGGTACGCATCAATGTCGGCTTGCGCCAGACCGCGTCCGATCTTGCCCGACTTGAGCGGAATCTGCACCGTCAGCAACTCGACGTGCGCGACGGGATCGTAAGCACGTGCCGCCAGCAAGGCTTGGACGGCGTGCAGCGCGGGCGGCGAGCCGTCGACGGGTATCAGGATGCGTTTCATGCGCGTCTCCTTGGGTGCGAGCCTGGGCAGGCGGATTTTTCTACTGTATTCGAATTATTCGCCGGTTTCGGGCCGGGGAAGATGCGCTGGATCAAGCGGGGCGCAGACAGGGAGTTTGCCGCGGTGCGGGATGCTTGGGGTTTTTTCACCCCGATTTTTCGCCTGCAATGTCGACCGAGCGCCGCTGCTACCGCCAGCGCGGGGGAGTTTGAGCGACTGCCACGCCCGGCGCCCAAAGCCGGTCCGCCAGGGCGGCCACGGCCGGCGCATGGCCGGTCGTCTCCAGTTGGCAGATGGCGTGGGGGTGGTGGTCGGTGGCGGGGTCGCCACGGTCCGAGCGGCCTTGGCCCGAGGTGCCTTTGTCCAAGGTGCCTTTGTCCGAGCCGTCGTTGTCCGAGCCGCCTTGGTTCGAGTGGCCTTTGTCCGAGCCGTCTTTGTCCGAGCCGCCTTGGTCCGGGACGGTCTTGCCCGGGTCGGCTGTGCCAGCGGCGCCAGAGCGCAACAGCCGGCGTTGCTGCAACTGGTGCTTGAGCCAGCGGGCGACGGGCGCGCCCGTTTCCAGCAACGGCACGCCAGGGCCGGCCGACGCCTGGATTGCGTCGCGCAAAAACGGAAAGTGGGTGCAGCCCAGCACCAGCACGTCGGCCCCGGCCGCGCGCAGTTCCTCGACGGGCGCGCGCACCGCCGCGTCCACATCGGGGCCTGACAATTTGCCTTGTTCCACCAGCGCCACCCATTCGGGGCAGGGCCGCAATACGATGCGCACCTCGGGCGCCTCGCGCTGGACCAGCGTGGCGAACTTGGGGCTGGCCAACGTGCCGGTCGTGGCGAACACGCCGACCACGCCGCTATGCGTCAGATGCGCGGCCGGCTTGATGGCGGGCTCTACGCCGATGATGATCAGGTCGGGGTATCGCGCGCGCAGCGGCGCAATGGCGGCGGCGGTGGCCGTGTTGCATGCCACGACCATGGCCTTGGCCTGCCGCGAGACAAAATAGTCCGCCATGGCGTAGGCGCGCTGCAACACGAAGTCCTGGGTTTTGTCGCCATACGGCACGTGGGCCGAGTCCGCCACGTACAGCAAGGATTCATCGGGCAGGGCGTCACGAATGGCGCGCAACACGCTCAGGCCGCCAACGCCGGAATCGTATACGCCGATGAGGGAATCACAAGACATGGTCGCAACGCAAAAAGGAAAGACACGTGCCGCGCAGTGTAGCGCCGCGAGCAGGGCGTCTGGCCCGTGGTCCGGCCCGTCGTCCGGCCCCTAGTCCGAGTCCGATCCTGGACCTGTACCCGATCCCAGACCTGAAGCCGATCCTGTGCCCGAGCCCGAACCCGAACCCGGAGCCGAACCCGAACCCGAACCCGAACCCGGCGCTGAACCCGAACCCGACTCCGCGCCTTCGACCCCACCTTCGCCCGCGCCGACGCCGTCCGCGCGATGCCGGCGCACTTCGTCGATCAGCTTGCGGGTCGCGCCCGACAGCGGCGCATCGCGCCAGATCAGCTTCAGCGCGGCGCGCAGCGCCACGGGGCCGGTCACGTTGACGTACACCACGCCTTCGATGTTCACGCGCCGCAATGACGCGGGCACAAGCGACACGCCCAGGCCCGCCGCCACCAGGCTCAAGGTGGACAGCATGCGCGGCGCTTCCTGCACCACGCGCGGGCTGAAGCCCGACGCGCTGCATGCCGTGATGATGGCGTCGTACAGGCCCGGGCCGCTGTGCCGCCGATACAGAATCAGGGATTCCTCGGCCAGCTCGGACAGCGCGATCTGCTGTCGCGCGCGCCCCTTGACGGCGGGATGGTCGGCGGGAAACGCGGCCAGCATGGTTTCTTCCAGCACCGTTTCCTCGGCCACGCCCGGCGTGCTGGCATACGCGCCGCGAATGAAGGCCACGTCGACCCGGCCTTCACTGACCGCGTCGCGCAGTTCGCCCGAGCTGCTTTCTTCCAGCACCAGCCGCACATTGGGCGCGCTTTCCCGAAAACGGCGGATGACCGACGGCACGAAGGGATGGAACGCCGCCGACCCGGTAAACCCCACCGTCAGCCGGCCGGCTTCGCCCTGCGAGACCCGGCGCACGCCGTCCACCGCCTGATCGACCAGCGCAAGAATGCTGCGCGCGTCTTCCTTCAAGGCACGGCCGCTTTCGGTGAGCTCCATGCCGCGCGGCAGGCGATGAAACAGGGTCACGCCAAGCTCCTGTTCCAACACGCGTATCTGTTGGCTCAGCGGAGGCTGGCGGATGCCCAGCCGTGCCGCGGCCTTGGTCAGGTGAGCTTCCTCGGCGACGGCCAGGAAGTAGCGCAGCAGGCGCAGATCTACAGATGCCATATGCAGTGAATATGATTGTTTGCGTGGTCATATATTAGACATTATCCAAGCCGAAGAGTAGGCTGCGAGCCTTGATTTTCCGCTGTCGCCGCGCGCGTTTCGCGTGGTGAGAACGACGCGCCCGCCCTTGCCCCGCCGGCCTTGCCCCGGCCTACGACCCTATGAATGCAGCAGCCTTGACCCCCGACGCCGCCACGCGGCCGCCGCCCACTTGCGGGCAATTGTTCACCGGTTTCCTGATGCTTGGCCTGACCGCTTTCGGCGGCGCGTTGCCCCTGGCGCGCCGCATGGTCGTTGAAAAGCACGGCTGGTTGAGCGGCCCCGAATTCACCGACCTGCTGGGGCTGTGCCAGTTTCTGCCCGGCGGCAACATCATCAACCTGTCGGTGGCGCTGGGCATGAAGTTTCGCGGGCCGCGTGGCGCGTTCGCCGCCTTGATGGGGCTGATTCTTGCACCGTCGGCCATCGTCATTTTGCTGGGCATGGTGTATGACCGCTTTCAGAACGATCCGCATATCCAGCACCTGTTCGCCGGCCTGGCTGCGGCGGCGGCGGGGCTGCTGATTTCGATGGCGGTCAAGATCGGCGTGCCGGTCATCAAGCGCCGCGACTGGCTGGCGGGCGTGGTGGCAACGCTGTGCTTCGTGGCCGTGGCGGTGCTGCGCATTCCGCTGTTGCCCACCATGGCGGTGCTGACGCCGTTGAGCATCCTGCTGGTTTGGAGGCAACGTCGATGATCCACACACTGATTGCCCTGGCCCTGATCTTTTCCCAGCTATCGGTGCTGGCGTTCGGCGGCGGCAACACGATCCTGCCCGAGATGCAGCGCCAGGTCGTGGACGTGCACGGCTGGATGACGGCGGCCGACTTTTCGGCCCTGTTCGCGCTGGGGCAGGCCGCGCCGGGGCCGAACCTGATGGTGGTCACGCTGGTGGGCTGGCATGTGGCCGGTTGGTGGGGCATGTTGGTCACCACCATCGCCAAGTTCGGCCCGTCGTCGCTGATCACCATCGTGGCGCTGGGCTTGTGGGAACGCTTCAAGGACCGCCCATGGCGGGGCGTGATCCAGGCGGGTATTTTTCCCATGACGGTGGGGTTGGTCGCGGCCAGTGCGGCGCTGATCACCGAGGCGTCCGTGCACTCGTGGCTGCTGGCCGCGATCACCACCGTCGTGGCGGTACTGGGCAGCACCACGCGCATTCACCCGCTATGGCTGTTGTTTGGCGGCGCGCTGGTGGGTTTGTTGGCGATCGGTTAGCGTAGGCGCATGCCTAGCGCAGGAGCCCCCATGACCCAACCGAGTACGACCAAACCTCGGGTTGAAGAACCAAAGGACGGCGAACAAAAGGTTCGGACGGCGCGGCCCGACGAAGCGGATCGGGGCGATACCGATCGGGACCACGGTAAGCCGGACTGCGCAGAGCCGGGCGAAGCCAAGCCCGACCACGCCAAGCCCGACCACGCCAAGCCGAACGACGGCCACAGCGCCTCAGTTGAGCGCCTGCCCTTTTTTCACGCGCATCGACGCCTGATGTTGTGCGGCATGCTGTTCCTCGCGGTGGGCGGCGGCGCGTACGCGTGGGGGCGTTCAGTCAGCCTGGCGCTATTGCTGGGCTTCGATGCCGCCGCGCTGGTGTTCCTGGTGCTGACGGCGCGGGTGTTTGGCAAGGCCAGCCCCGCTTCAATGCGCGTGCAGGCCAGGCAGCAGGACGTGGGCCGTTTCGGCGTGCTCTGGAGCAGCGTGGCCTTGTCCTGCATGGTGTTGATGGCGCTGTGGGTCGAGCTGCACGGCGAAAGCAGCTCGGGCGGCGCGCTGGATATCCTGGCGGCGGGCGCGACCATCGTGCTGTCGTGGCTCTACATGAACATGATTTTTGCGCTGCACTATGCGCATGGCTACTACGGCCATCGGACCGGCGCGCACAAGGGCCTGGATTTTCCCGGCACGCAGGAACCGGACTACTGGGACTTTGCGTATTTTGCGTTGGTGCTGGGCATGACGTTCCAGGTGTCGGACGTGCAGATCGTCAACCGCCGCGTGCGCCGCATGGCGTTGATGCACAGCGTGATCGCGTTCTTCTTCAACGTGTTCATCATCGCAATCAGCGTGAACGTGGCGGCGGGAAAAGCATAGCGAAAGCGGAGAGGGAATGCCCCCACGCGGCGCACGCTACGCGCGCTTGCTGCCCCCCGAGGGCGCGCCTCCCGCCTTGGGGCGGCCCGGCGGCGGGAGGGAATGCCCCCACGCGGCGCACGCTAGGCGTGCTTGCTGCCCCCGAGGGGGCGTCTCCCGCCTTGGGGCGGCCCGGCGGCGGGAGGGAATGCCCCCACGCTGCGCACGCTAGGCGTGCTTGCTGCCCCCCGAGGGGGCGTCTCCGGCCTTGGGGTGCCCCGCGCCGCAGGCGTCGGGGCCTTCGCGATCAGGCGGCGGCGCCCAATCTCCACAGCGAGGTGACTTCCTTTGAGCGCGCGGCGTATAGCGGGTCGCTGGGGTCTTTGGCGCGGGCGTGCGTGGGGCGGGTGTCCAGGCGTTCGATGACGCGCAGGCCGGCCGTGTCGATCATTTCAAGCAGCTGTTCGCGCGTGCGCAGGCCCAGGTGCTCGGCCAGGTCAGACAGGATCAGCCAGCCTTCGCCGTTGGGCGTCAGGTGCGCCGGCAGCCCGTTCAAAAAGCCGCGCAGCATGCGGCTGTCGGGGTCGTACACGGCTTGCTCCACCGGCGAGCTGGGGCGCGCCGGCAACCACGGCGGGTTGCAGACCACCAGCGACACCCGGCCTTCGGGGAACAGGTCGGCGTCAACCACGTCGACCTGTTTGTCCAGGCCCAGTCGTTCCAGGTTTTCGCGCGCGCAAGCCAACGCGCGCGGGTCCTGGTCGGTGGCGATGACGCGCTTGCCGCCTCGGCGTGCAATCACGGCCGCCAGCACGCCGGTGCCCGTACCGATATCGAACGCCACGCTACCGCGCGGCATCGGCGTATTCGCCACCAGATCCACATACTCGCCGCGCAGCGGCGAGAACACGCCGTAGTGCGGATGGATGCGGTTGTTCAAAGCGGGGATCTCAACGCCCTTCTTGCGCCATTCAAACGCGCCGATCAGGCCCAGCAGCTCGCGCAGCGACGCCACATAAGGCTCGTCGGCCGGGCCGTGCGCTTCTTCGCAGGCCTGGCGCGCATCGGGCGCGCGGCGCAGCGAAATGCCGTGGCCAGCGTCAAACGGAATCAGCAGCATGCCCAGGATGCGGGCGCGCTGCGATTGGATCTGGCGATGCTGGTTGAACGCTTCCAGCATGGTCTCGACCGGCTTGCGCGGGCGCTTGTCCACGCGCCGCGTCATGGCCAGCAGCAGCTGGCGGGCGTTCTGGAAATCTCCGCGCCACAGCAGGCCCACGCCTTCGCACGCCTGGCGGTACGCCATGTCGGCGGTCAGTTTGTCGTCTACCACCACCACGCGCTTGGGCGGCGTTGCGCCGGTTTCAGAGCGCCAGCGGGCGGAATGGGGGACATCGTTTTCGACCCAGTGCAATTCGGGGGCGCTCAATGTGTCGCTCCAGCAAGGACGGGGGAAGGGGTAAGGATCATGGGGACCAATAAAAAAAGATAGGGCGCGGGCTGCCAATGTAGCAGCTTCGCGCCCCGGGGCGGGCGCGCGGCACGCCGGCCGCCGCGCGCAACACGCATCAGTGGAAAAGGACCACCGCCTTTTGCAACGTGATCCAGATCCCCCAGGCCAGCGGGATGCCCACGCAGGCCCAGGCAAACAGCACCAGCACGGCGGGTGTGCGGAACGTGGACGCGCCCACGCCGTGCGTTTCGGCGGCGGCCGCGCGCTCGTGCGCCAGCGCTTTTTCATGCGCCAGCTCGTCATCCGACATGAAGTACTTCGGATTGACCGGGCGTATCGCCAGATTGCACAGGAAGCCCAGCACCAGCATGCCCGCCAGGATGTACATCGTGATGTCGTACACCTGCGCGCGCGGCACGCCGATCGACAGCTGGTATTCGCGGATATAGTTCACCAGCACCGGGCCGAAGATACCGGCCGCCGACCACGCCGTCAGCAGGCGACCATGAATGGCGCCCACCATCTGCGTGCCGAACAGGTCCGCCAGATACGCCGGTACGGTGGCGAAGCCGCCGCCGTACATGGACAGAATCACGCAGAACGCGGCCACGAACAGCGCCAGCGCGCCGATGTGGGCCGTCCAGGGAATGGCGGCGTACAACACGAAGCCCAGCACGAAGAAGATCAGATACGTCATCTTGCGGCCCAGCTTGTCCGACAGGCTGGCCCAGAAGAAGCGGCCGCCGATGTTGAACAGGCTGAGCAGGCCCGTGAAACCGGCCGCAATGGCGGCGATGGCGGCCAGTTGATCCTTGTCCAGCTGGCCAAAGCCCAGTTCCGGTTTGTTGATCAGCCCGCCGCCGAACACCTCCTGCAACAGCGGCGACGCCATGCCCAGAATGCCGATGCCGGCCGTGACGTTCAGGCACAGCACCAGCCACACCAGCCAGAACTGCGGCACGCCCCAGACGCGCTTCACGTGCACGTGGCCCTTGGTGATCATGGCGTTGTTGGCATGCTTGGCCGGGGCGGTCCACCCTTGCGGCTTCCAGCCCGTGGGCGGCACGCGGTAACCCAACGCACCCGACATCATGAACACGAAATACACCACGGCCATGGTCAGAAACGTTTGCCACACGCCCGGCGAGGTCGGCGTGGCAAAGTGGCGCATCAGCAAGTCGGCCAGCGGGGCGCCGATCATCGCGCCGCCGCCAAAGCCCATGATGGCCATGCCGGTGGCCATGCCGCGCCGGTCGGGAAACCATTTGATCAGCGTGCTGACGGGCGAGATATACCCCAGCCCCAGCCCGATGCCGCCGATGACTCCCGAGCCCAACCACAGCATCCACATCTGATGCAGGTACACGCCGATGGCGGAAATGACCAGGCCGCCGCACCAGCACACAGCCGACACCACGCCCGCCTTGCGCGGGCCGGCGCGTTCCAGCCAGCCGCCCCACAGCGCGGCCGAGCACCCCAGCAACACGAAGAACAGGGTGTACATCCACCCCATGGTTGAAATTTTCCAGTCGCAGCTGGTGGTGAACAACTCGGCCACCAAACTCATGTCGGCCGGGCAGGCCAGCGGCTTGGCGCCGCCCACCACTTTGGACAGCGGCAGCCAGAACACCGAAAAGCCGTAGGCCATGCCGATGCACAGGTGGATGGCCAGGGCGGCCGGCGGCACCAGCCAGCGCGAGAAACCCGGCCCGGCGATGGTGCGTTCTTTGTCAAAAAAGCCCGGCTTAGCGCCGGGCAGGTCCAAGGTGGCGGTGCTTTCCATGTAGTCTCCTCGATGGGTGCGGCTTTATCGCCGCTATGTTTTGTTTTGACTGCGGGTAAAGCGGTGGCGCCCGCCTAGTTCACGCGGGGCGCGGGCGTCAGGCGCTGGCGGTTCTGCGTGACCGCGTCCAGCACCAGCGGATGCAATTGTTCGTCGCCGGCATCGCCGTCCGGGGTGGCCGCCAGGAAGCCCAGCAGCTCGTTGCGCATGCGCGGTTCCCAGAACTTGTGGATATGGTTGGCCACGCCTTCCAGCGCTTCGTGGCGGTCCGGCATGGCGTCAAAGAACTGGCCGATGCGGTTGGCCATGCGGATCAGGTTGCCGATTTCCATTGCGAGTCAGGGTCCGGTTCAAGTGCGATTCAGGATGCGATTCAAGGTGCGATTCAAGGTGCGCTTTAACCCGCGCTTCAGTCGATGAATCGTTCGGGGTGCGAATACAGCGTGGCGTCGTCGCCGCGTAAGAAGCCCACCAGGCTGACGTTGGCGTCTTGCGCCAGGCGGATGGCCAGCGCCGTGGGGGCGGACACCGCGGCCAGCACGGCCACCCCAGCCGCCGCCGTCTTCTGCACCATTTCAAAACTGGCGCGGCTGGACACCAGCACGATGCCGTTACCGCCGTGCATCGCCTGTCGTGCCAACGCACCGATCAGCTTGTCCAGCGCGTTATGGCGGCCCACGTCTTCGCGCAGCAGCGCCACGGCGCCGTCGCCGCCCGCCCAGCCGGCCGCGTGCGTGGCGCCCGTGATGTCGTGCAGCGCCTGGCGCGCGCGCATGTCGCGCATGGCGGCCAGCACCGCGCGGATGCGCACGGCCGACCCGTTCGTCACGGGCGCCACCGGCCGCAGCACTTCGGGCAGCGTTTCCACGCCGCACAGGCCGCAGCCGGTGCGTCCGGCCATGGCGCGCCGCCGCGTTTTCAACCGCACTTCGCAAGCGCTTGAAATTTCCACCTGCACCACGATGCCATCGCATTGCGGCAGCACGTCAATGCCGCGCACATCGCTGACGCTGTCGATGATGCCTTCCGACAGCGAAAAGCCCACGGCAAAGTCTTCCAGGTCGGCCGGCGTGGCCAGCATGGTGGCGTGGCTGATGCCATTGAATTCCAGCGCCACCGGCGTTTCCTCGGCAACAAAATCCGATTCGGCGGCGGGGGCGATGGTCCCGCCCCGCACGCGCGTGACCTGGGTCGGCGTGCAGTCGGGGCGGGGCGGCGGGGGCGTTGTCTGGGAAGTCATGGCATCCGGGGCAGTGGCTGGCAGGCGGTCATTTCCCGGTCAGCGCCGCTTCGTTCTCGCGCGATCGCTCGCGCAGCAGCTTTTGCTGGATGTCGGCAAAGCGCGACCATTGGCGTTGCCATTCCGAAGGCTGGGACACGCGCGTCACCTGCACGGCCGTGACCTTGTATTCGGGGCAGTTGGTCGCCCAGTCCGAGCTGTCCGTCGTGACGACGTTGGCGCCTGACTCGGGAAAGTGGAACGTGGTGTATACCACGCCCGGCTGCACCCGGTCGGTCAGCGTGGCGCGCAGCACCGTTTCGCCGGCGCGGCTCTGGATGCCGACCCAATCGCCTTCGGCCACGCCCCGATCCTCGGCGTCTTGCGGATGCAGTTCCAGCACATCCTCGCCATGCCACATCACGTTGGGCGTACGCCGTGTCTGCGCGCCCACGTTGTATTGCGACAGGATGCGGCCCGTGGTCAAGAGCAGCGGGAAACGGCGCGTGCTGCGTTCGTCGGTGGGCACGTACTTGGTAATCATGAACTTGCCCTTGCCGCGCACGAACGTGTCGATGTGCATGATGGGTGTGCCGTCCGGCGCATCGTCATTGCACGGCCATTGCAGGCTGCCCAGCTTGTCCAGCTTGTCGTAGCTGACGCCTGCGAACGTGGGCGTCAGCCGCGCGATTTCCTCCATGATTTCGCGCGGGTGCGTGTAGTTCATGGGGTAGCCCAACGCATTGGACAAGGCCACCGTCACTTCCCAATCCGACTTGCCGTTCTTGGGTTCCATCACCTTGCGCACGCGCGAGATGCGGCGTTCGGCGTTGGTGAAGGTGCCGTCTTTTTCCAGGAACGACGAGCCCGGCAGGAACACGTGCGCGTACTTGGCGGTCTCGTTCAGGAACAGGTCCTGCACCACGATGCACTCCATGGCCGCCAGCGAGGCCGCCACGTGCTGCGTGTTGGGGTCGGACTGCACGATGTCTTCGCCCTGGCAGTACAGGCCCTTGAACGAGCCGCCCAATGCCGCTTCGAACATGTTGGGAATGCGCAGGCCGGGTTCCGGTTGCAGCGTCACGCCCCAGTCCCGTTCGAATTGCGCGCGCACGGTGTTGTCGGAAATGTGGCGATAGCCGGGCAACTCGTGCGGGAACGAGCCCATGTCGCACGAGCCTTGCACGTTGTTCTGGCCGCGCAAGGGGTTCACGCCCACGCCCTCGCGGCCGATGTTGCCGGTGGCCATGGCCAGGTTGGCAATGGCCATCACGGTGGTGGACCCTTGGCTGTGTTCGGTCACGCCCAGGCCGTAGTAGATGGACCCGTTGCCGCCGGTGGCGAACAGCCGCGCCGCGCCGCGCACGGCTTGCGCCGGCACGCCGGTGATTTCGGCCATGGCCTCGGGCGAGTTCTCGGGCAGCGATACAAAGTCGCGCCATTCGTTAAAGGCCTTGGCTTCGCAGCGTTCGGCCACGAAGGCCTCGTCGATCAGCCCTTCGGTGGCGATCACGTGGGCCAGCGACGACAGCAGCGCCGTGTTGGTGCCCGGCCGTACCTGCAAGTGATAGTCGGCCTTGATGTGCGGCGAGCTGACCAGTTCGATGCGGCGCGGATCAATCACGATCAGGCGCGCGCCCTGGCGCAGGCGGCGCTTCAAGCGCGAGGCAAACACCGGGTGCCCGCTGCTGGGGTTGGCGCCCATCACGATGACCACGTCGGTGTGCATGACCGAATCAAAGGTCTGCGTGCCGGCCGATTCACCCAGGGTCTGCTTCAGGCCGTAGCCGGTGGGCGAATGGCAGACGCGCGCGCAGGTGTCCACGTTGTTGGTGCCGAAGGCCGCGCGCACCAGCTTTTGCACCAGCCAGGTTTCTTCGTTGGTGCAACGCGACGACGTGATGCCGCCGACCGCGTCGCGGCCGTACTGGCTTTGGATGCGGCGAAATTCCGACGCCGCGTAGTTGATGGCCTCGTCCCAGGACACTTCCTTCCAGGAATCGGTGATGTGCTTGCGGATCATGGGCTTGAGCACGCGTTCCTTGTGCGTGGCGTAGCCCCATGCAAAGCGGCCCTTCACGCACGAGTGGCCGCGGTTGGCCTGCCCGTCTTTCCAGGGCACCATGCGCACCACTTCCTGCCCCTTCATCTCGGCCTTGAAACCGCAGCCCACGCCGCAGTACGCGCAGGTGGTGATGACCGAGTGTTCGGCCTGACCCATCATGATGACGGTCTTTTCCTGCAACGTAGAGGTCGGACAGGCCTGCACGCAGGCGCCGCAGGACACGCATTCGCTATCCAGGAACGGCTGGTCCTGCCCGGGCGACACGCGCGATTCAAAGCCCTTGCCAGAGATCGTCAACGCAAACGTGCCTTGCGTTTCTTCGCAGGCGCGCACGCAGCGGTTGCAGACGATGCACTTGGACGCGTCGTAGCTGAAGTAGGGATTCGAATCGTCGACCTTCGCGTCCAGGTGGTTGGCGCCGTCATAGCCGTAGCGCACGTTGCGCAGACCCACCACGCCGGCCATGTCCTGCAATTCGCAGTCGCCGTTGGCGGGGCAGGTCAGGCAGTCCAGCGGGTGGTCCGAGATGTACAGCTCCATCACGCCGCGCCGCAGTTCGTGCAGCTTGGGGGTTTCGGTGACCACCACCATGCCGTTTTCGGCTGGCGTGGTGCAAGACGCGGGATAGCCGCGCCGGCCCTCGATCTGCACCAGGCAAAGGCGGCACGACCCAAAGGGTTCAAGCCTGTCGGTCGCGCACAGCTTGGGGATGTTGATGCCGGCCTCGGCGGCCGCGCGCATCACCGACGTACCCTCGGGCACGCAGATTTCCTGGCCGTCGATGGTCAGGGTAATGGTGTTGGCGGACTCGCGCGCCGGGGTGCCCAGGTCGCGGTCGCGCTTGATGACGGTCTCTAGCATGGTCGTCTCTCGGGTTCAGGCCGCGTGCGCGGCAGACTGCGAGGACTCGATGCCGAAGTCCTGCGGAAAATGGTTCAGCGCGGACAGCACGGGGTAGGGCGCCATGCCCCCCAGCGCGCACAGCGAACCGCCCATCATCGTGTCGCACAAGTCACGCAGCAGGTGCACCTGTTGTTCGCGCTGCGCGGGGCTGACCCCGCCTGCCGCGATCTTGTCGATGGTTTCAACGCCGCGTGTGGAACCGATGCGGCACGGTGTGCACTTGCCGCAGGATTCAATCGCGCAGAACTCCATGGCGTAGCGAGCCATGCGCGCCATGTCCACGGTGTCGTCAAACGCCACCAGCCCGCCGTGGCCGATCATGGCCGAGATCTGTATGTAGGCTTCGTAATCCAGCGGCACGTCCCATTGCGATTCGGGCAGATAGGCGCCCAGCGGGCCGCCCACTTGCACCGCGCGCAACGGCCGGCCGCTGGCGCTGCCGCCGCCGAAGGTGTAGAGCAGGTCACGCAGGCTCAGGCCGAACGCCTTTTCCACCAGGCCGCCTTGCCTGACGTTGCCGGCCAGTTGGAACGGCAAGGTGCCATGCGAGCGGCCCACGCCGTAATCGCGGTAGTAGGCGGCGCCCTTGGCCAGGATGATGGGCACGGTGGCCAGCGATATCACGTTGTTGATGACGGTGGGCTTGCCGAACAGGCCCGAGATCGCGGGCAGCGGCGGCTTGGCGCGTACCACGCCGCGCTTGCCTTCCAGGCTTTCCAGCAGCGAGGTTTCTTCGCCGCAGATGTAGGCGCCCGCGCCCTTGCGCACTTCCAGGTCGAAGCGGCGTCCGCTGCCGTGGACGTCGGCGCCCAGCCAGCCGACGCTGCGCGCGCGGGCGATAGCGGCTTGCAGGGTCTCGATGGCGTGCGGGTATTCCGAGCGCACGTAGATGTAGCCGTAGGTGGCGCCCACGGCCAGCCCGGCAATCGTCATGCCTTCGATCAGCACATAGGGGTCGCCCTCCATCAGCAGGCGGTCGGCGAAGGTGCCCGAGTCGCCTTCGTCGGCGTTGCACACGATGTACTTCTGGTCGCCGGGCGTGCCCGCCACCGTTTTCCATTTGATGCCGGTGGGAAACGCCGCGCCGCCGCGTCCACGCAGGCCGGAGGCGACCATCTCGTCGATGATGGCGGCCGGGTCCATTGCCAGCGCCCGCTTCAGGCCCGCCAGGCCGCCGTGCGCGGCGTAGTCCTGCAAGGACAGGGGGTCAATCACCCCGACGCGGGCGAAGGTCAGGCGTTCTTGCTGTTTCAGGTAGGGGATGTCTTCGGTCAGGCCCAGGCACAGCGGGTGTACCGGGGCGGCGCCGGCGGCGTTGTCGTGGTGCGTCAGCCAGCCGGCATCGAACAAGCCGGCCACGTCTTCGACCGCCACGGGGCCGTAGGCGACGCGGCCGTTTGGCGTGGTCACTTCCACCAGCGGTTCCAGCCACAACAAGCCACGCGATCCATTGCGCACGACCTGCACGGCCAGGCCGCGCGCATCGGCGATGCGTTCGACCTCGCGCGCCACGGCGTCCGCGTCCATGGCCAGCGCGGCCGCGTCGCGCGGCACGTAGATGACGACGGGGGCGCTCATGGGGTGGTCTCCTGCGGTTGGGCCAACGTGCGCGCCAACAAGCGGTCCAGCTTCTCGGGCGTGACGCGGGCATGCGGCCGGCCATCGATCATGATGGCGGGCGACTGCGCGCATAGCCCCAGGCAGTAAACGGGTTCCAGCGTGAAATTGCCGTCAGCGGTGTGGGCATGAAAATCGCAGCCCAGATGCGCGCGGGCATGGGCAGCCAGCTGGTCGCCGCCCATCGCCTGGCAGGACTCGGCGCGGCACACTTCCAGCGTGTGGCGGGCGGCCGGCTGGCTGCGAAAGTGTGGGTAGAACGTGATGACGCCGTGGACTTCGGCGCGGGACAGGTTCAGGGCCTCGGCGATGGTTTGCACCGCTTCGGCCGGGATACAGCCCAGTTCATGCTGCACCTGATGCAGCACCGGCAACAAGGGGCCGGGCAGGTCTTTCAGCCGCGCAACGATGCGGGCGGTGGTGGCAATGGCGGGGGTGGTGGACGCCTGGGCGGCGTCCAGAGCCAATTGGCCGCCCCGGGCGCCGCCGCTGGACGCCAAGTCGGATGTTGCCTCGCGCTGATGCACGGTGGTCTCCTCCAGTGTTGCTGGGCCCCTTGACGGGGTCTGTTGTGGCGGTCGAATGTTCGGGTATTCCCAGGCAATTAATATGCTTTTAAAAACATAATAAAAACCAGTCCGCCGCGTTATTTGTGTACTCTAACCACGTACTTGAACGCCTTCAATAAGAAATAAATGACATATAAAAATGACATATAAGTTCCGAATCGGGCTGCGGCCGCAATGGACCTTGGGCGGGGGCGACGACACGGCTCCTTTGCCCTTGCAGGACATGCTGGCGCTGTTGGCCGCCATCGACGCCACAGGCAACATCACCGGCGCGTGCCGCGCATGCGGGCTGTCTTACCGCCATGCCTGGGGCGTGCTGCGGCGCTTTGAAACGCTATTTGGCACGCAGCTGCTGGTGACGAACCGGCGCCAGGGCACGCAGTTGGCGCCGTTCGCGCAGCGCCTGCTGTGGGCCAACCGCCGCATCGAAGCGCGGCTGATGCCCACGCTGGACAGCATGGCGTCGGAATTGCAGGAAGAACTGGAAAAGCTGCTGCCCGAAAGTGGCCCGCATCTGCGGCTGCACGCCAGCCACGGCTTCGCGGTGGAATCGCTGATGCAGCACATGGGCGGCAGAAAGCCCGGGCTGGAACTGCGCTATCGCACCGCCATCGAGGCGCTGGCCTCGCTAGAGCGCCACGAATGCGATCTGGCCGGTTTCCAGGTGCCGCTGGGCGACTTTGAAGCGCCCATCATGGAACGCTACGCGCAGTGGCTGCACGCCGATGAATACCTTCTGATCCATCTGGCCGTGCGCAACACCGGCTTGTTCGTCACGGCGGGCAACCCCAAGCAGATACGCGGCATGGCCGACCTGGCGCGCCCGGATGTGCGCTTCGTCAACCGCCAGATCGGGTCCAGCACGCGTTACCTGGTCAGCTTGATGCTTCAGCGCGCAGGCGTGTCGATTGGCGAAGTCCAAGGCTACGAAACCAACGAATTCACCCATATGGCGATTGCCGCGCATATCGCCAGCGGCATGGCGGACACCGGCGTGGGCGTGGAAACCGCCGCCTGCCGTTTCGGGCTGGACTTCATCCCGCTGGTGCGCGAACGCTACTTCTTTGCCATCCGCAAGTCGGCACTGGAAACGCCCGCCATGCAAGACCTGCTGTCCATCATGCGCAGCGCCGACTATGTCGGCTACGTGGGGCAGCTGGTGGGTTACGACGCCAAGGACACCGGCCGCCTGCAAACCCTGGAAGAGGCCTTCGCCTAGGGCCGCCGCCCGGGACGCCGCTTGCCGATATATGATCGCCCCATGAGCAAAGTGATTTTCCTTGCCGACCGCCGGTCCGACCGTTCGGCCTGGCCCGCGCCCGGCGAACTTCCGGCCGACGGCCAGCCCGCGCTGGACCGGCGCGCGCGTCCGCTGCGCGACCTGCGCATTTCCGTGACGGACCGCTGCAACTTCCGCTGCACCTACTGCATGCCGCGCGAAGTGTTCGACGCCAGCTATACCTTCATGCCGCATTCGGCGCTGTTGTCGTTTGAAGAAATCAGCCGCCTGGCCGGCATCTTCACGCAACTGGGCGTGGAAAAGATCCGCCTGACGGGCGGCGAACCGCTGCTGCGCAAACATATCGAAAACCTGGTCGGCCAATTGGCGGCGCTGCGCACGCCGGCGGGCCAGCCGCTGGACCTGACGCTGACCACCAACGGCAGCGTGCTGGCGCGCAAGGCGGCCGCGCTGAAAGCCGCCGGGCTGACCCGCGTCACCGTCAGCCTGGACGCGCTGGACGCGTCGATGTTCCAGGATATGAGCGACAGCGGCTTCACGCCCGACGACGTGCTGCGCGGCATTGACGCCGCCGCGGACGCGGGCTTGGCGCCGGTCAAGGTCAACATGGTGGTGCGGCGCGGCCTGAACGACGGACAGATCCTGCCCATGGCCGAACGCTTCCGGCACAGCGGGCACATCCTGCGCTTTATCGAATACATGGACGTGGGCAACACCAACGGCTGGAACCTGTCTGAAGTGGTGCCCAGCCAGGAAGTGCTGGACCGCATCGGCGCGGCCTACCCGCTGGAACCGGTGCAGTCCGCCGACATGGGGCGCGTGGCCGAGCGCTGGCGCTATCTGGACGGCGGTGGCGAAATCGGCGTCATTTCCAGCGTCACCCACGCATTCTGCGGCGGCTGTACGCGCGCGCGCCTGTCGCCGGAAGGCAAGCTGTTTCTGTGCCTGTTCGCACACGAAGGCTTTGACCTGCGCGCGCCGCTGCGCGATGGCGCCACCGACGCCGAACTGGCCGCGATGCTGGCCGGCATCTGGGGCGGGCGCGCCGACAATTATTCCGAACTGCGCGGCCGCAACATGGCGGACCCAACGCCGGACCCGGGCCGCAAAGTCGAAATGAGCTACATCGGTGGGTGACGCGTCGTTGCTGGCCCCTTGCATCGCCGGCTTGATCCTGGCGGGCGGGCAGGGCTCGCGCATGGCCCATCAGGACAAGGGCCTGGTGCTGTTGAACGGTGAGCCCATGGTGGCGCATGTCGCGCGCCGGCTGGCGCCGCAGGTGGCGCGGCTGATCATCAGCGCCAACCGCCATGCCGACCACTATGCGCGCTACGGCACGGTGGTGGCGGATAACGAACCGGGCTTGGAAAAATACCAGGGTCCGCTGCTGGGCATCGCGGCGGGGTTGGCCGCTGTGGCCGCAGTGGCGGATGTGGAGTGGGTGGTGGTGGTGCCGTGCGACACACCGTTTCTTCCCGGCGATCTGGCCGCGCGCCTGGTCGACGCCGCGCAATCCGCGCAGGCGCCCATGGCCTATGCCATGGCAGGCGAACAGCGCCATTCGGCCTGCATGGCGCTGCGCCCATCGCTACTGCCGGGCTTGCGCGCCTACCTGCACGGCGGCGATCGAAAAGTCGGTCTGTGGCAGGCGCGCGTGGGCGCCGTGGCGGCGCGCTTTGACGACGCGCCGCATGCCTTCATGAACGTGAATACGCCCGAAGAATTGGCCGAGGCCCAGCGCTACGCCAGCCAGGGCCGCTGATCCGGCCAACGCCCGGCGCTACGCCAGCCAGTGCCGCAAGTCGTAATACGGCACGCGATCGCCATCGTTGACCAGCACGTCGGCCGGCAGGCGCGCCAGGCCCGTGGCCCACGGCATCGAACTGATCACGCCCGAGCCTTGATGGCCGTAGGGCACCAATTCGGCGGTGCCTTCGGTGGCGACACGGCGCTGCACCCGCAGGAATTCCTCGCGTCCGTCCTTGCGCGGATTCTCGGTGCGCAGCGGCAGCAGGCTGACGGGCGGAAAGATCTCTTCGCGGCCTTGCATGCGGCGCACCAGCGGCGACACCAGCATGGCGAACACGGCGTAGGCCGACACGGGGTTGCCCGGCAGGCTGACGACGGGCTTGCCGTTGATCTGTGCCAAGGCCACCGGCTTGCCCGGTTTCATGCGCACTTTCCATAGCGATAACTCGCCGCCCAAGGTGGCCAGCGCGGGCTTGACCAGATCGCGTTCGCCCACCGACACGCCGCCCACGCTCAATACCAGATCGCAGTCGGCCAGCAGCGTCTTGAACGCGGCCAGCAGGTCTTCTTCGGTGTCGCGCGCGTGCAGCACGTGCACGGGCACGGCGCCCAGGCCGCGCGCCAACGCGGCCAGCATCGGGCCGTTGGAGTTGTAGATCTGTTCGGGGGCGCGGGGCGAGCCGGGCGGAACGAGTTCATCGCCCGTGGTCAGGATGCCCACGCGCAGCTGGCCGACCACCGGCACGGTGGCAAGCCCCTGCGAGGCCAGCAAGGCCACGTGCGCGGCTTGCAGCATGGCGCCGGCCGCAAGCAAGGGTGCGCCAGCCATCGTGTCTTCACCCCGGCGGCGGATATGCTGGCCGGGCGCGGGCTCACGCGAGATTTCCACGTGGTTGTCGGCTTCCACCGTGTCTTCCTGCATGACGACGGTATCGGCGCCGTCGGGAATCAGGCTGCCGGTGAACAGGCGGATGGCGTGGCCGGGCTTGAGCGGTTCGGGCACGTCGCCGGCATAGCAGCGTTGCTGGATCGGCAGGCGCGCGCCGGCTTGCCAATCGGCCACGCGCAAGGCGTAGCCGTCCATGGCGCTGTTGTCGGCGGGGGGGATGTCCACCGTGGCTTGCAGGTCGGTGGCCAGCACGCGGCCGGCGGCCTCGGTCAAGGCGATGTCTTCGCGGCGTTGCAGCGGCCCGGCCGCATTGGCCAGCAGGGTCTGGGCGTGATCAAAATCCAGCATGGGTCAGTGGTCTTCTTTCTGAGGCTTGAAGTGCGAGGCGAAATTGCACGGGCGGTGGGCGCTGTCGAACTGTTCACGCAATATCTGCGCCCAGGCCGTTTCGCAGGCGTTGTTTGAACCGGGCAAGCAGAAGATCAGCGTCTGGTTGGCCGACCCCGCGAACGCGCGCGACTGGATCGTTGAACTGCCGATCTCGGTGTACGAGAGTTGCCGGAACAATTCGCCAAAGCCGGGAATCTCGCGGTCCAGCAGCGGCAGGATGGCGGTGGGCGTGTGATCGCGATGCGAAAAGCCCGTGCCGCCGGAGGTCAGGATGACCTGCACTTCGGGGTCGGCAATCCAGTCGCTGATCACGCGGCGGATCTGGTAGATGTCGTCGCGCACGATGTCGCGGCGCACGCACTGGTGGCCCGCATGCGCCAGGTTGTGGGCAAGCAGATTGCCGGAGGTGTCGTCGCCCGCGCTGCGGGTGTCGCTGACCGTCAGCACGGCGCAGGCCAGCGAGACGGGAATTTCTTCGCTCATTTGCTTTCCTTCGGTGGGGCGGTGTCTTCATCCCAGGCGTCGGTGCGGTCCTGATCGGCCTGGCGTTGTTCTACCCAGAAGCTGTTGCCGCCGGCCAGCGTCTCGCGCTTCCAGAACGGCGCGCGCGTCTTGAGCGCGTCGATGATGTATTCGCAGCCGCGAAAGGCATCGCCCCGGTGGGCGCTGGCCGCCGCCACGAACACGATCTGCGCATTGCGCGACAGCGCGCCCACGCGGTGCACGATGACGGTGCCGTCCAGCTTCCAGCGCTGGCGCGCGGTGTCGGCAATGGCTTCAAGCTCGCGCTCGCACATGCCGGGGTAGTGTTCCAGGTAGAGCGTGTCGGTGGGCGAGTCGGGCGCGTAGTCGCGCACATAGCCTACGAAGGTGACAATGCCGCCCACGCCGGACCCGGCGTTCTCGCGTAGCGCCGCCGTCAGCGCGGCGGCGTCGAAATCGGCTTCCTGGACGCTGATCATGGCGTTCTCAGCCTCCGGTCACGGGTTCGAACACAGCCACTTCGTCGCCGGGCCGGATCGTTGCCGTGGGTTTGGAATGGGTTTGGTTGATGGCCAGTTTCAGGCGCGTGGCGGGCGCCAGCTGCGGGTAGCGTTCCCCCAGCGCGGCCAGCAATTGCGCGCCGGTGGACTCGCTGTCCAGCGGCCAGTCTTCACCGCGCTTGCCGACCAATTCCGCCACGCGGGCGAAGTACAGAAGATTAATCGTTGCGCCATTCACCGCTTTTTCCTCCGGCCTTGTACTTAAGGCGAACTTGTTCAACCACGATGCCCTTGTCGGCGGCCTTGCACATGTCGTAGATGGTCAGCGCGGCCACGCTGCACGCCATCATGGCTTCCATTTCCACGCCGGTCTTGTAGCTGGTGCGGCAGGTGGCCTGGATGTCGATGCGGTGCGCGGCGTCGTCCAGCGAGAAGTCCACGCCCACGAACGCCAGCGGCAGGCTGTGGCAAAGCGGGATCAGTTCCGCGCAGCGCTTGGCGGCCAGCACGGCGGCCACGCGGGCAGTGTTGAGCACTTCGCCCTTGCCCTTGCCCGGCTGCGTCAACAGGCCATAGGCCACGGCATTCATGCGCACGCTGGCCACGGCAATGGCCACGCGTTCGGTGTCCGTCTTGGCGATGACGTCGACCATGCGGACCTGGCCGGCTTCGTCCAGGTGGCTCAGGGTGGGGGTGGCAGATGACATTGGGAATCGGGATCGAGAATTGTTAATGTTTGAAAAGGGCGGTCCCGGCAGGCCGGGCAGGCCGCTGTTCCGCCTATGATAGACGAGCCCTAATCGGGGCGCGATAATCGCCATCAACTCGTCTCAGGAGACTCGCGATGCCCTTGCGGCGCCCCAAGCTTCGGTTCACCCGGCGCGCCGGCAAAATCTTGTTGGGCATAGTGGCGGTTGTGCTGATCCTTTGCGCAATTGCCGCCTGGCAGGTCCCAAAGGTGCTGCACAACGTGCTGACGGACGACGTGGCCAAGATGATCGGGCGCGACGTTTCGGTCGGCAAGATCACCTTCAACCCGTTCACGTTGACCATCCGCGCACGCGACCTTGCCGTGGCGCAACCGGGTTCGCAGACGCCGCTTCTGGCGCTGGCTGAAATGGATGTCAGCGCCGCGTGGAGCTCCTTGTTCTGGTTCGCGCCCGTCGTGGATCGGCTGACGCTGCGCCAGCCTACCATCGCCATCGTGCGCGAAGACGTCACGCGGTTCAATTTCTCTGACATACAGCAACGCGTCGCGCAATTAACCGCCGCCCAGCCCGAAGAACCGCCCAAGCCCGATACCGGCCTGCCCCGGTTTTCGCTGAACAACATGGTGATCGAGGGCGGCGCCGTCACGCTGGACGACAAGGTCACCGGGCGCAAACAGGTGGTGGACGAACTGGGCCTGGGCGTGCCGTTCATTTCCACCTTCGGCTATGCCACGGATATCGACGTGCAGCCGCGCGTACACCTGCGCATCAACGGCAGCCCGTTTGACCTTACGGGCGTGGCGCGGCCGTTCGACAAGGTGCCGTCGTCCACCTTGCGCGTTGCGTTCAATGGCCTGCAACTGGAAAAGTGGGCCGACGTGTGGCCCATGCCGCTGCCGTTCAAGCTGGACAGCGCGCTGCTGGATTCGAACCTGCAAGTGGTGTTTGAACAGCCCAAGGACGCGCCGCCCAAGATACGTGTGGTGGGCGATCTGGCGCTGCGCCGCTTCGATCTACGCGATACCGACGGCGACACGCTGGCCGCCTGGAGCGCGTTGACCGTCACGCGTCTGGAACTGGAACCCATCGCGCGCCAGGTGTATGTGGGCGAAGTGGGCCTGTGGGCGCCGCAGGTGCATGTGCGGCGCTACGCCAATGAACACCTGAACTGGCAGGACGTGGTGGTCAAGCTGAAGGCGCTGGGCGGCGTGGCCGCGACCGACACGCCCGTGGCGGACAAGCTCAAGCGCGACCTGGGGCTGAAGGTCGCGCCGAAGGCGCAGGAGGGCGCTGCGCCCGGCGCCGGCACCGGTGCTGCGCCTGCCACTGGCACCGGCACGGCACCTGGGACCGACCCGGCACCGGCCACCGGCACCGCACCCGCCACCGGCACCGCACCGGCCACCGGCACCGCACCCACGACCGATCCCGCGCCCGCCGCAACGGCTTCCCCCGCGACGCCGCCCGCCGCGCCCGCGGCGTCCGAATGGAAGGTGACGCTGGACGCCTTCAACCTGCATGAAGGCGAGCTCTACCTGACCGATGCGGTCAGCAAGCTGGATTACGTCATGACTGGGATCGGCGCCACCGTGGAAGGCGTGGTGGTGCCCGAGGTCAAGAACCAGCCCATCGACCTGTGGCTGACGGTGGACAACAGCACCGACGGTGGCTGGATACGCGCGAAAGGCCCGCTGGAGTTGTCGCCGCTGTCGCTGGAGCTGGGCGTGCGCTTGGGCAACATTGCCCTGGCTCCGTTGGCGCCGGCCGTGCGCAGCGTGGCCCCCATCCTGCTGCAAGACGGCCGGCTGGCCGCCAACGCGCAGATCCACGTGCGCGAAAAAGGCGGCGCCATCGACGCCTTGGCCACCGCTGTCCAGGCCGACCTGACCCAGTTCAAGGCACGCGACGAAGCGCAAAAACCTCCGCTGGACATCGCGCTGCAATCGCTGCACGTCACGGCCGACCGCCTTGCCATGGGCCCGGGCCAAAGCCGCTTCACGCTGGCGGCGGCGGGCATCCAGGGCAACGGCAAGCTGAACCTGGCGGGCACGTTCACGCCGCAGCCGCTGACCCTCGCGTCGTCCGTCGACCTGTCCGACCTGAACGTCGCGCCGTTCGCGGCCTACGCCGCCGGCAGCCTGAACGCCACCGTGCGCGCCATTACGCTGGGGGCCAAGGGCGACGTGGCCTATGCCGCCGCCGCCGACAACGCGCCCATGCGGGTCAACTGGAAAGGCGGCGTCGAGATCACCGGCGTTGACTTGCAAGACCGCGTCAACAACGACGACTTCCTGAATTGGAAGCGGCTGGCCTTTGCCGGCATGGACGTGTCCGTGGCGGGCGACAAGGTGGGCGCCAAGCTGGGCGACATCGCGCTGGAAGACTTCTACGGCCGCATTCTGTTGAATGCCCAGGGCCGGCTGAACGTGATGGACCTGGTGGCGGCGCCGGGCCAGGCGGGCGGCTCCATCACGCAGGACACGCAAACGCCGGGCCGCCAGTCGCCCGCCACGCCGGCATCGTCGGCGGCATCCAAGGCGGCATCCCCGGCAGCCTCCAAAGGCGGCGACGGCGCGTCCATGCCTGACATCGCCGTCAACAGCGTCACGCTGTCGCGTGGCCGCATGACGTTTACCGACCGCTTCGTCAAACCCAACTATGTGGCCGAGCTGTCGGCCATCGAAGGTGCGATCTCGGCCGTGTCGTCCACCAACCCGCAGCCCGCCAAGGTCAAGGTCACGGGGCGCGTCTACACCACGGCGCCGCTGTCCATCAGCGGCATCGTGCAGCCTTTCGCCAAATACCTGACGCTGGACCTGAAGGCGTCGGCCAAGGGCGTGGACCTGCCGCGCTTCAACACCTATTCGGCCAAGTACGTGGGCTACCCGATCAAGCGCGGCAAGCTGTCGGTGGACCTGGAATACAAGATCAAGGACCGCGCATTGCAGGCGTCCAACCACGTCGTGCTGAACCAGCTGACCTTCGGCGACAAGACCAACAGCCCCGACGCCACCAAGCTGCCGGTGCTGCTGGCCGTGGCGCTGTTGAAGGATTCGCGCGGCAATATCGACATCAACCTGCCCGTGTCCGGCTCGCTGGACGACCCGGAATTTTCGGTGGGCGGCATCGTGGTGCGCGTGATGATGAACCTGGTCGTCAAGGCGGTGACGTCGCCGTTCAGCTTGCTGGCCTCGGCCTTCGGCGGCGGCGAAGAGTTGTCGTATGTGGAGTTCGCGCCGGGCAGCGCGGTGCTGACCGAGGACTCGGTGCAGCGCATCGACACGCTGATCAAGGCGTTGACGGACCGCCCCGCGCTGAAGATGGACATCAGCGGCCGCGCCGATCCCAAGACCGACCTGGACGGGCTGCGCCAAGCCTGGGTCGACGCCCAGATCCGCGCCGCCAAGGCCGCCGACACGACGCCGCGCGGCAAGAAGCCCGACCCGGCCGGCGTGAAGGTGTCGGCCGCCGAACGCCAGAAGTATCTGGAAGAGGTCTACGACGACGCCGACATCAAGGACAAGCCGCGCAATTTCATCGGCATGTCCAAGTCGGTGCCGGCCGCGCAAATGGAAGCCATGCTGCGCGGCGTGGCGAAGGTGGGCGACGAGCAGTTACGCCAATTGGCCGATGCCCGCGCGCAGGCGGTATATGAGAAGTTGCTAGCCCAGGAAGGACTCGCGGACCGTGTCTTCATCGTCGCGCCGCAGCTGGACGCGGACGGCATCAAGGACGAGGGGCAACCCTCGCGCGTGGACTTCTCCCTGAAGTGAACCCGGCTTGGCCCACGGTGCGCATGGCGCCCCGGGGCCGGGCTTTTTTTGCCAGGAGATTCTCGATGAAAGATCAGGACGCGCACTTCGACAGCCTGCTGCCGCCCCTGCGGCTGGATCGGCGGGGCTTCATCGCCACGACCGTCGCGGCGGGCTTTTCCCTGGCTGCCGGGCAAGCCGTGGCGCAGACCGCCATCGCCACCGACGCCAAGGGGCTGACGGCGGGCAAGATCGATATTCCAACCGCCGACGGCAAGATGCCGGCCTACCGCGCGGCGCCCGAAGGCAAGAAGAACCTGCCCACCGTCATCGTCGTGTCCGAGATCTTCGGCGTGCACGAATATATCCAGGACGTGTGCCGACGCCTGGCGCACCTGGGCTATCTGGCGATCGCGCCGGAACTGTTCGCGCGCCAGGGCGACCCGTCCAAGTACACCGAAATCCCCAAGCTGCAAGCCGAGATCATCGGCAAGGTGCCCGACATCCAGGTGCAGGGCGATCTGGATGCCACCGCAAAGTGGGCGGCGGCCAACGGCGGCAACCCCGACCGGCTGGGCATCGTGGGCTTTTGCTGGGGTGGCCGCCAGGTGTGGCTGTACGCGGCCCACAACCCCAAGCTGCGCGCGGGCGCGGCGTTCTACGGGCAGTTGGCGGGCGAACCCAGCGAGCTCAAACCCAAATCGGTGCTGAGCCTGGTGAACGAATTGAAAGCGCCCGTGCTGGGCGCTTACGGCGGCAAGGACGCCGGTATTCCGCTGACGGACGTGGACAAGATGCGCATCGAACTGGCCAAGGGCCCGGCCCCGGCAAAGGCGTCGCGCATCGACGTCTACCCGGAAGCACCGCACGCGTTCCATGCGGACTACCGGCCGTCGTACCGCAAGCCGGAAGCCGAGCAGGCCTGGACGCGGATGCTGGATTGGTTCAAGCAGAACGGGCTGTAGCCCGTCGGCTAGCGCGGCGGTCTACTGGGCTTCTTCGCCCGGCAGGCCGTCGCTGACTTCGGCCAGCGCGCTTTTCATATCGTCGTAGCTGATCGCGCGTTCGTTCTGAAAACTGCCCAGCACGCCCCGGCAACCGTCCACGCCGGAGCGCTTCATGTCGTCCATCATCGTCTTGCCTTCAGCCAGGCCCTTCTGGAACAACGCGTCGTAGGACGCGGCTGAAAATCCATATTCCTTGGCGTAGCGCGCCAGGTTCTTGTGGGCCGTTGCCTGATGCTGCGCCAGGTCGGGCTCCGAGGCGCCGCACGCGCGCGCCGCGCCGTTCGATTCGCCGGCGGCCACCACGAAGGAATCGTATTGCGCTTGCTCGCTGGCGTCCGGTGCCGCCCAGGCCGGGGCGGCGGCGGTGGCCAGGACCCAGGCCAGGGCTGTCAGAAACTTGTGCATCTGTGGATCTCCGCTGGATGCCCGGCGGGCGATGGGCGATGTAGGCGCCGCGCGGGCGTGGGACACTCGCGCATTATGACAAGCAGCCGTATCCACGCGATGAGGTCCCGGTGTGGAGTCGTTTCAGACTGTGCGTGTTCTTTTCGTGTCGGTCTGGCGCAGCGGGCAGGGCGCGCACGCACTATGATGGAGGGTGTGAGGCGATCCTGCCTCAATGCATTGCCCCACTTTCCCTGGAGATACCATGACGATCAAAGTCGGCGACCGCGTGCCGGAAGGCACCCTGACCGAATTCATCGAAACCGAAACCGCCGGCTGCTCGCTGGGCCCCAACGCGTTCCAGGTTTCCGACCTGACCCGCGGCAAGACCATCGCGCTGTTCGCCCTGCCGGGCGCGTTCACCCCCACCTGCTCGGCCAAGCACCTGCCTGGCTACGTGGAACAAGCCGACGCCCTCAAGGCCAAGGGCGTGGACGAAATCTGGTGCGTGGCCGTCAACGACGCGTTCGTCATGGGCGCCTGGGGCCGCGAACAAAAGACCGAAGGCCGTGTCCGCATGCTGGCCGATGGCTCGGCGCTGTGGACCAAGGAACTGGGTCTGGAACTGGACCTGATCGCGCGCGGCATGGGCGTGCGTTCGCAACGCTACTCGGCGCTGATCGTCGACGGCGTGGTCAAGCAGCTGAACGTGGAAGGTCCTGGCAAGTTCGAAGTCAGCGACGCCGCCACGCTGCTGTCGCAAATCTGACCTAACGTAGCTTCCAGTTTTACCGCTCAACGCGGCGGGTTGCCTTTGCAGCCCGCCGTGCTAATGCCAGCAGCGGTTGCCAACGCCATGCTCGCCACCCTCTCCTCATTCTCGTCCCTGTACTTCGCGACCTTGCTGATGCTGATCGGCACGGGTCTGTTCAACACCTACATGGGCCTTCGCCTGACCGCGCAGTCCGTCAGCGAAGTGTGGATCGGCGTCCTGATCGCCGGCTACTACCTGGGCCTGGTGTGCGGAGCCCGATTGGGGCACAAGCTCATCATTCGCGTGGGTCATATCCGCGCGTTCGTCGCGTGCGCGGCGATTGCCACCAGCATGATCCTGGCCCAGACGCTGGTTGATTCCATGCCGTTGTGGCTGGTCTTTCGCCTGATTTCCGGCGTGGTTATGGTGACCGAATTCATGGTCATCGAAAGCTGGCTGAACGAACAAACCGAAAACCACCAGCGCGGCCGGGTCTTCTCGGTGTACATGGTGGTGTCCGGGCTGGGCACCGTGCTGGGGCAGTTGGCGCTGACCGCCTACGCCACGCTGGACCTGCGACCCCTGACGCTGGTGGCCATGTGCCTGGTGTTGTGCCTGGTGCCCATTGCCGTCACCGCGCGTTCCCACCCGCCCACGCCGCTGCCCGCGCCGCTGGACATCCGCTTCTTCATGCGGCGCGTGCCGTTGTCCATGACGGTGCTGTTCGTGGCGGGCAACCTGTCGGGCGCGTTCTACGGGCTGGCCGCCGTCTACGGCGCCAAGCACGGGCTGACGACGTCGCAGGCCGCCGTCTTTGTGGCCGCCGCCGTCACGGCGGGGCTGCTGTCGCAATGGCCGATGGGCTGGCTGTCCGACCGCATCAACCGCGCGGGCCTGATCCGTTTCAACGCCTTGCTGCTGGTGCTGCTGCCCACCGTGATGTGGGGCTGGCTGACCTTGCCGTATTGGGCGCTGGTGGCCTTGTCGTGCGTGTTCGGCATTTTGCAATTCACGCTGTACCCGCTGGGTGCGGCATTCGCCAACGACCACGTGGAGTCCGAACGCCGGGTCAGCCTGTCGGCCGTCTTGCTGATGACCTATGGCGTGGGCGCGTGTATCGGCCCGATGGTGGCGGGGCTGATGATGTCGCTGGGCGGGCCCAGCATGTACTACGTCTTCATCTCGGCTTGCGCCTTGATCCTGGTATGGCAGGTGCGCCCCACGCGCGTCACCGGCGCGCACCAGGTGGACGAAGCGCCGACGCACTTCGTGCCGATGCCCGACACGCTGCAAAGCTCGCCCGCGGCGGCAGTGCTGGACCCGCGCGTGGATCCGGAAAACGACATCGCGATGGAAATGGTGCAGCCGGACCCCGCCGCCGCGCCGGTCGCCGCCACCGAGGACCCGGTCGTCGAAGAGCCGGCACTCAAGCAGGAATGGCCGGCGGACGCTGCGGCAGCCGATGCTGCGGCAGCCGACGCTGCGGCGGGCGATCCCGCGGCAGGCGATCCTGCGGCAGGCGATCCTGCGGCAGGCGATCCTGCGGCAGCCGACGCTGCGGCAGCCGATGCTGCGGCAGCCGATGCTGCGGCAGCCGACGCTGCGGCGGGCGATGCTGCGGCAGTTGACGATGCGGCAGGCGATCGTGCGGCAGGCGATGTTGCGGCAGGCGATCCTGCGGCAGGCGATCCCGCGGCAGGCGATCCCGCAGCAGGCGATCCCGCGGCATCCGATGCCACGGCAGCCGGTACCGGCGCGCCAGCTGGCGCCCGTGCTGCTGATGTTGAATCCGGGGCAGGCGAGAAGGATGTCTCGCCCTCGGAAACCGAATCCGACACCCAGCGCCGCCGCCGCACGGGCACCTGACGATCGCGCGGCGGGGATTACCAGGGCGCCATCACGACGATCGCGCCCAGCGCCAGCGCGATACCCAGCGCGTTGATCCGGGTCAGCGGCTCACGAAACACTAACGCGCCCACCAGCGTCCCCAGCGTGATCACGCCCATGTTCATCGACGCAAACACCAGCGCCGGATGTTCAGGCAAGGACTGGTGCGCGCGGATGTAGGTCAGGATGTTGCCAAAATTGGCCACGCCCAGCGCCGCGCCCGCCAGCAGATGGCGCGGCTGCCAACGCACCCGGCGCGCCAGCAGATACGCCAACATCAACACGCCCGCCAGCACGAAGGCCAACAGCAGCCCGCCGGCAAACGCGGTGCCGGCGCGCGCCACCTGCTTGAACAGGATATCGATCACCCCGTATCCCGCCCACACCGCCAGCGGCCACAGCCAGATGCCACGGTCAGAGGCGGCGGCGTTGGTTGTGGCGGCGGTCGTGGTGGCTGGGGCGGCGGTGGCGGTTGTGGTGGCGGTGGCGGTGGCGGCAGTCGTGGCGGCAGTCGCGGCAGTCCCGGCGGTCCCGGGGGTGCGCGCAGCCGCGCCTGCCGACGCCCAGCGCGTCGGCCGCAGAAGCAAGCACGCCAGCGCGGCAAACGCCAGCAGGACCGCCGCCAGCTTGCGGCCATTGACGGGTTCGCCAAACAACAGGAACGCGGCCAGCAGCGGGATGAACAGCGACAGGCGCTGCGCCGCGTCGCTGCGCACGATGCCGGCGTGGCGCACCGCCGCCGCCATTGCCAGGAACACGCTGGGCAACAGCACCCCAAGCGCGGCCAGAACGGCCCACGGCGTGCTCGGCGTGAACAGCGCGGCAGGGTTCGGTTTCAGCACGGCCCAGCAAAGCAGGGCGGCCACGGCGTAGTTCATGGCAATCGCCTGCCGCACGTCCACGTCGTAGCGGCGCGCCAACTTGAGCAGCACGGCTACTGTGACGCTGCACGTCACGCTTGCCAACAGGTAAAGAACGCCAGGGGTCAACGGCATGTCGTGCCGCCTTCTGCGCAGGGTTGGTCAGAACTGGCTCGAGGGGGGGCGGAAAGCTCCGCGGCCGGCTCGGGGGAAGCGGAAAGTGCCGAGGCGGTGAGTGCGGCGGCGGCCTGTGCCGACGGGGCAAGTCCGGAGGCGGCATGTCCGTAGGAGGCATGTCCGTAGGAGGAATGCCCCGCGCCCGAGAACTCCGGCGCGGCATGGTGCGGCGCCGGCTCCACGTGCATGCCCAGCCGTTGCAGCAGGCGCTGGTCGGCCTGCATCTGCGGGTTGGCGGTGGTCAGCAGCGCGTCGCCATAGAACATCGAATTGGCGCCCGCCATGAAGCACAGCGCCTGCATGGCGTCGTCCATGGTTTCGCGTCCGGCCGACAAGCGTACGGCCGCGCGCGGCATCGTGATGCGCGCCACGGCAATCGTGCGCACGAACTCGAACGGGTCCAGCGGCTCGACCTTGGCCAGCGGCGTGCCTTCCACCTGGACCAGGTTGTTGATTGGCACCGACTCCGGATAGGGCTCCATGTTGGCCAGTTGCGCGATCAAACCGGCGCGTTCCCGCCGCGATTCCCCCATGCCCACAATGCCGCCGCAGCACACGCTGATGCCGGCCTCGCGCACGCGCGCCAGCGTATCCAGGCGGTCCTGGTAGGTGCGGGTGGAAATGATCTTGCCGTAGAACTCCGGCGACGTGTCCAGGTTGTGGTTGTAGTAGTCCAGACCGGCGTCCTTGAGCTGCTCGGCCTGACCGTCGCGCAGCATGCCCAGCGTGACGCAGGTTTCCAGCCCCAAGGACTTCACCGCGCTGACCATCCGCGCCACGGCTTCCAGATGGTGCGGCTTCGGGCTGCGCCAGGCCGCGCCCATGCAAAACCGTTGCGCCCCGCCTGCCTGAGCGGCCTTCGCGGCGGCCACCACTTCATCCAGCGGCATCAGCTTGTCGGCATCAAGCCCGGTGTCGTAGTGCGACGACTGCGGGCAGTACGCGCAATCCTCCGGGCAGCCACCGGTTTTGATCGACAGCAGGCTGGACAGCTGCACGGCATTCGGGTCGAAGTGCGCACGATGGACCTGCTGGGCGCGGTGCATCAAGTCGATGAACGGCATCGCGTACAGCGCCAGGATGTCGTCGGGGGTCCAGGCCGGGGCGGCTCGGTTGCGGGTCGTTTGCGGGACGGGGATGTAGGCGGTCTGCAAGGGCGGGCTCCAATCGATCTATCGAAAACCACGCCGCTTGCCTGGCGAGGCAAGGGCGGGATCGGCGGATCGTAAGAACCTGCGCAGGGTTTGCGCAATGCAGGCCCACTGCACGAAAATGCGGGCCACTTCGATGCATGTTCGCCGCGAATAGAGGATTTAACCGTGCGGCGCGGTCTAACGCGATGGCATCTTCGTCGACGCCGACCCCCTCAATATTTTGATTCTAATTGTAAATTCCGGGCGTATCCGGCGGCGCCGGGACGGCACCATTGCACGGCGGTCACTTTGTCGGATCACCCCGTTGCGATGACCCCGTTGCGATCACCACGTTGCGATCGTCCCGTCGTGATCGTCCCGTTGCGATCACCCCGTCGCGATCACTCCTTAGCCGGCTTGTCACGCACCCGCGCGGACTCGTGGCCCGTGATCCCTCGATCGCGCGCCCAGACAATCGCCGCGCTACGCCGGTGCACGCCGATCTTGCTGTAGATCGTGGCCACATGATTGCGCACCGTATTGCGCGACAGCTTCAACGCCTTGGCGATGCCGTCGTCGTCGTGGCCCTGGCAGAGCAGGCCCAGCACTTCGCGTTCGCGCGTGGTCAGTTGCGCCAGTTCCGCCACATCGCGCGAGGCCGGCGCGGGCTGGCGCAACTGCGCCAGCTTTTCGATGATGCCCCGGCTGAACCACGACGTGTCCTGCATCACCGCTCCGATGGCGGCCAGCAGCTCGATCTCGGAGCGTTTGCGTTCGGTGATGTCCTGCATCACGATCAGCAGTCGGCGCTGCCCACCGATCATCACGGGCTCGGCCGACACCAGGCAATCAAGCGCGCCGCCATCCTGCGTTGCCAACGTGGCTTCGCGGTTGCGCGCGCTTTCGCCACGCTTCAGGCTGGCGGCCATGCCTTCGTAGGGTTGCAGGCCTACGTCGGTCAAGGCCGCGCCCACGCTGTCTTCGGGCGACGCGCCGGTTACCGCTGCAAAGGCGTCGTTGATATCCAGCACGCGCAGCGTATCGCCTTCGCATACGGCCATCGGCACGGGCGCCAGCTTGAACGCCTTGGAAAAGCGCTCTTCGCTTTCGCGCAGCGCCATCTCGGTGCGTTTGCGCGCTTCCAGGTCGATGAAGGTGAACAGCATGCAGGGTTCGTCCTGCATGTCGATCGGTTGGCCGGCGACCATCACGAATTTGGCGCCGCCGTCCGCCAGCTTCACGACGCCTTCGCGCTGTGTAATGGTCTTGCCTTCGTTCAGATTGGCCACGGCCTGTTCTTTGTCGTCGCCGCCGTCCAGCACATCCAGCTCGTACGCGGACTTGCCCAGCACGGTCTCACGCGTGTAGCCCGTCATTTCCAGAAAGCCCTGGTTGACCTTGACGTAGCGCAGGTCGGAAAGCCGGCAAATGAGGGCGGGCGCCGGATTCGCGCCGAAGGTGCGTTCGAAGCGTTCTTCGGCGTTGATCTGCTCGGTCTGGTCGTGCAGGATCAGCACGCGATAGTCAGCGCCTTTGTCGCCTTCCAGGTTCAAGCCGCGTGCGCGCACGTTGCGCAGGAACTCTTCGTCATCCTTGCGGCTCAGGTCCAGCAGCAGATCGTCAAACGTTTCTTCAGCGGCCAGGCGGTCCAGCGGATATTGGCGCGCGGGTACGCGGTGATGGTTGCGGTAGGTCAGCGTGTAGCGCTTGCGGTAGCCGGCGGGCGTGCCGCCCAACGCTTCAAGATTGTCGACGCCGTGTAATTCAAGTGCGCTGTTATTGGCCCATGCAATTGAGCCGTCGGGTTCAAGCAGGATGATGCCTTCATTCAAACCCGCGATGATGGCTTGCAGGTGTTGGCGATGCGCGTGTGGCGCGGCGGCGTTTGCGGTCACGTAGGCCTCTTCGGTTCGCGTGGCGTGAGCCCACAGGATGCAGGGGCGCGGCAAAGCTGTCCAGACAGCAAAACGGACGAGTCTTAGCGGCGGGGTAAAAGGAGGGGAGAACGCACAAAATAACGCGCGGACAATGCGGGCGCTGAAATGCAAAAAGCCCCGGAATCCGGAGCTTCAATGTGTACTGCGACGATGCGTATTGCGATAGTGGGTATTGCGAGGATCTGTCGTGCGATCTTTCAAGCTGCATGCTGGCAAACACCAAAGTGCTTGGCGGAGCGGACGGGGCTCGAACCCGCGACCCCCGGCGTGACAGGCCGGTATTCTAACCAACTGAACTACCGCTCCGCAGCGGCTTACTCAACAACTTCAAACTTCATCACTACACTGCGGTGTCAAGGCAGCTTGTACTACGTGCCAGAAATCTGGCGTCCCCTAGGGGATTCGAACCCCTGTACTCACCGTGAAAGGGTGATGTCCTAGGCCTCTAGACGAAGGGGACCTGAACTAACAGAACTGCAAACAACTTTACTACGGTACTGCGGTACTGCGTGCTGGTGGAGGTAAGCGGGATCGAACCGCTGACCTCTTGCATGCCATGCAAGCGCTCTCCCAGCTGAGCTATACCCCCCAGGGCGCCCTGATGTTCCAAACTTCAAACAACAAGGTCTCACACTCTATAAAAGCAAAAAGCCCCGAAGACGGAGCTCTTGAAAGACTCAGAGCGAGAGCTTTTGGCGGAGCGGACGGGGCTCGAACCCGCGACCCCCGGCGTGACAGGCCGGTATTCTAACCAACTGAACTACCGCTCCGCAGCGGCTTACTCAACTACTTTGTCACTTCAACTGCACTTATCTACTTCTTTACTGCTGCCAGTGAACTGGCGTCCCCTAGGGGATTCGAACCCCTGTACTCACCGTGAAAGGGTGATGTCCTAGGCCTCTAGACGAAGGGGACTTGGACTTGCTGTACTGCATAACTGGTACTGCAACTACATTCTTCGCTGTTGACTGGTGGAGGTAAGCGGGATCGAACCGCTGACCTCTTGCATGCCATGCAAGCGCTCTCCCAGCTGAGCTATACCCCCGTTTCTCTAATCAATTCCTGCTACGTTTTACGGTAAAAACACACGTTTTATTGTGCGCTTTTTCGTAGTTCGTTGCCGGTTTTGTTTAGTGCCGTTGGCGAAGAAACGAGATTATGCACGAACAAAATCGGGTGTGCAAGTCGATCGCGGGCAAAAACCATAAAACGACAAAAAAAATAGGGGTGGGATGCCTTTTTCTGCTTATTTTGTGAGCGAAATCAGACCATCCAAGACCGGGTGCCGGCGCGTGGATTCCAGAAAAATCAAAGGCTTGTGCAGATGCTATCGTGGGCGATAAAAAATTTTCGACATCCTGTGGCTTGCGCGTAAAAAAAGCCGCGCGACAACCTGAGAATTCCGGCATGAGCACAAAGACTTCGTTTCCCACCCGGCCCCTGGGCCGCAGCGGCATGCACATCACGCGTATCGGATTGGGCGCCTGGGCCATCGGCGGCAACGGCTGGGCGGTGGGGTGGGGGCCGCAAGACGACGCCGATTCCATCGCCGCGATTCGCCTGGCCGTGGACCGGGGCATCAACTGGATCGATACGGCGGCGGTGTACGGGCTGGGTCACTCCGAAGACGTCGTGCGTCGGGCGCTGGCGCAGATGGCGCCCGGCGATCGGCCCTATGTGTTCACCAAATGCGGGCTGACGTGGTCCACCGATAATCCGCAAGCGATGCCGCGCCGTACCGGCGCACCGGCCAGCATTCGCCGCGAAATCGAAGGGTCGCTGCGCCGGCTTGGCGTCGAGCGCATCGACCTTTATCAAATGCACTGGCCGGCCGGCGACGGCACGCCGCTCGAAACCTATTGGCAGGAACTGCTGAACCTCAAGCAGGAAGGCAAGGTTGGCGCCATTGGCCTGTCGAACCACAATCTGGCGCAGTTGCAGGATGCCCAGGCGCTGGGCCATGTGGATTGCCTGCAACCGCCTTTTTCGGCGATCCAGCGTGGCGCGGCGGCCGACCTTATTCCCTGGTGCGCGCAGCATGACGTGGGCGTGATCGTCTACAGCCCCATGCAGTCCGGGCTGCTGACGGGCGCGTTTACCGCCGAACGTGCCCGGGCGTTGCCGCCGGACGATTGGCGCGCGCGCAATGCCGAATTCGCGCCGCCGAACCTTGCCCGCAACCTGGCGCTGGCGGATGCGATGAAACCTATCGCGGAACACCACGGCACGACGGTGGCCGCGGTCGCCGCGGCGTGGACGTTGGCATGGCCGGGCGTTACCGGCGCCATCGTCGGCGCGCGCAGTGCCGCGCAGGTCAATGGTCTGCTGGGCGCGGCCGAACTGGAATTGGATAGCGACGACTTGGACGCTATCGCCGAGGCCATTGAGCTGACGGGGGCGGGCGAGGGGCCTGTGCGCCCGCCGCAAGACAGCGGCAGGTTGCCCGAAAACCTGTTCGCCTAGGAAAGCCAGCGATCAGTTGGCGGGCCGGGCCTTGCGGTGGCCGCCAATGGCCGCGATAAGAATCAGGCCCATCAAGGCCAAAGCCAGTTTGTCGCCAAAGCGCGCATACGGGGTCAGCCCCGTCATGCCTTGCACCGATACCGGCAGCACGCCGGGCTGCAACGGCGCAAGCTGCGCCGCCACGTGGCCCTTGGCGTCGATCGCGGCGGTAATGCCGGTATTGGTGGCCGTCAGCATGGGCCGAGCGGTCTCCATCGTGCGCAGGCGGCCGATCTGCAAGTGCTGGCGCAACGCCCACGAATTGCCGAACCAGCCCAGGTTGCTGACGTTGACCAGGATGGTTGCGCCCGGCTCGCCATTGGCGCCCGGCTGTAGCGCGGGCAAGAGGTCGGGGCCGAACAGGTCTTCGTAGCAGATGTTGAACGCGATGTGCTGGCCGCCCACCGGGAAGGGCGTCTGACGCGGCGCGCCGCGATCGAAATCGCCCAGCGGGATGTTCAGCATGTCGACAAACCAGTGAAAGCCGGGCGGCACGTATTCGCCCCATGGCACCAGATGGCGCTTGTCGTAACGCATGGCCGTGCTGCCGGTCAGCAGTTGCTGGACCGGCGTGTTGCCGTCGAATCCCACCACGCTGTTGGTGTAGCGGTCGCGACCATTGACGCGATCATGCAGCGGCACGCCCATCGCAATGGTCATGTTGCCGCGCGCGGCCACGCCACGCCAGGCGTCCCAAATGCGCGGATCCAGCTGGTCCTGGAAAACCGGCATCACGGTTTCGGGAAGAATCACAAGCTGCGGCGCCGGCACGCCGGGCGCGGGCGGCAGCGCGGTCATTTCCAGATGGCGCACCAGGCTTTGCTCCAGCAGCGCGGGGTCGAACTTTTGCGATTGCTCGATGTTGCCCTGGATCAGCCTGACGTTAAGCGGGTCACCCGTGGGCGAAGACCAATCGATGCGCGACAGCGGCCAACCCACGGCGGCCAGCGCCACCGCGACGCCCGCCGCCAGGGCCTGGCGCGAGTCCATGGCCTTTTTGCGGGACGGCTGCCACAGGCTGGCGATGGCGGCGGCGGCGAACGCAGCCACAAAGGCCATGCCGTGCACGCCAAGAATGGGGGCCCATCCAGCAATCGGGCTGTCCACCTGTGCGTAGCCGATGTTCAGCCACGGGAACCCGGTCAGCAAAACCGCGCGCAGCCATTCGAAGGCGGCCCACAGGGCGGCCCAGGCCAGCGTGGATGACAGCCTGCCCAGCGGCGTGGCGCCCGCCGTCAGCGGAACGTAGCGGCGCGTCAGCGCACTGGCGGTGGCGGGAAACAGCGCCAGGAAGGCGGACAGGGCCAGCACGCCCGCCACGGCCAGCGGCGCGGCCAGATCGCCGTAGCGATGCATGCTGATGAACAGCCAATACAGGCCCACCGCGTAGGTGGCAAAGCCGAATAGCCAAGCGCGCAGCCAGGCTTGCGTGGCCGACGGCGCGGTCAGCGTGACGCGCGCCGCAATGGCCAGCATCAGTATCTGCGTGATGGCCAGCGCCCAATCCGGCAGCGGGCCGGGTGCGAAGGTCAGGGCGTGCACGGCGCCCGCCAGCGTCAAGCCGGCGGCGCCGCGCAGGAGGATGCTGCGCGGGGTACGGCTCATGCGTCGTCGTTGGGTCGGGAGGATTGGGCAGGCACGTTGCGCTTGACGCGCAACCAGATGGCGCGGCGGGCGTCACCGCGAGCCACTTCCAGGCGCAGGCCGTCGAATTCGGCTACGTCGCCACGGCGCGGAATGCGGCCCAGCTGGCCTCCCATCCAGCCGCCCACGCTGTCGTATTCGTCGTCAGGCAACTGGCAGCCGAAGACCTCGTTGAAGTGCGAGATGTCGGTGGCCGCCATGACGCGCCACTGGTTTTCGCCTTCGGGGAAGATCTCGTCTTCTTCGGTTTCGTCGAATTCGTCTTCGATGTCGCCGACGATCTGTTCCAGCACGTCTTCCATCGTGACCAGCCCGGAAATGCCGCCATGCTCGTCAATGACGATGGCCTGGTGGTTCCGGCTGGCGCGAAATTCGTGCAGCAGCACATTCAAGCGCTTGGACTCGGGGATGAACACGGCGGGGCGGACCAGGGTGCGCAGTTCGATGCCGGGTTCCAGCATGCAGCGCAGCAAGTCCTTGGCCAGCAGGATGCCGATGATGTTGTCGCGATCACCCTCGTACACCGGGAACCGCGAGTGCGCGGTTTCAATGACGGAGGCCACCAGGTACGGGATGGGCTGCGTGACGTCCAGCAGGTCCATGCGCGAGCGTGGAACCATGATGTCGCCGACGGTGCCTTCGGACACGGCCAGCGCGCCCTTGATCATCTTGTAGGACTCCGCATCCAGCAGGTTGCGGTCGTGGGCAGCTTCCAGAATGGCCTTGATGCCTTCGCGGTCCTCGGGCTCTCGGCGCACAAGGGAAAGCAGGCGGTCTAGAAGGGATTTGGTGGCGGGTTTGGATGAGCGAGCAGAGGTCGCTTCAGGAGCAGGGTAAGGGTCAGACATCGTCCGGGAGGACAAGTTATGGAGGGGCCAGCATAACCGAAACTGGCGTGGGTTTTGTAACGACGGCCCTGAAAATGCGGGCAAACGACGACATCTGCGCGTTGCTTGACGCCATTTTTCGCCAGAAGCTAGGGGTTGACCCGAGGGGCCGCAAGCGGCATGCCCGAACGCACGGTGGCGTTGGACACATGGGTGGTCACGGCCTGCCGGGCCTGCCTAGTCGGCCGCCACGTACGGGTCGGCAATGCCCATCTGCGCCAGCGTGGCCGTTTCCAGGGCTTCCATGCGTTTGGCGTCGCGCGCCTTGATGTGGTCGTAGCCCAGCGCATGCAGCACGCCGTGAATCGTCAGGTGCGCGGCGTGCTCCAGCAGCGGTTTGCGCTGTTCGCGCGCCTCGCGCACCAGCACCGGCACACACATCACGATATCGCCGCGCGCAACACCCAACGGGTCCACGCCGTACTCGAAGGTGAGCACATTGGTGGCGTAGTCGCGTTCGCGGAAATCGCGGTTCAGGCGCCGGCCCTCGGCCGCGCCGACCAGGCGCAGGCTGAGTTCCGCAGCCGAAAAATCCACCAGCCCGTCTTCGGCCGCCGCCGCCAGTGCACGCTCGGCCCACCGGCGCAGGCGCCAGCGGGGCAGGCGGGCTTCCTCGACCCCGTACTGCACGGACAGGGACAGATCAGGCTTCATTTTCAGAGGCGCGATCGTAGGCGTCGACGATGCGGGCCACCAGCGGGTGGCGCACGACATCGCGGCTGGTGAAGCGGGTGGTGGCGATGCCCTGGACGTCTTCCAGCACTTTGACCGCATGGGCCAGGCCGCTGTCCTGACCGCGCGGCAGGTCCACCTGCGACGGGTCGCCGGTGATGACGGCCTTGCTGCCGAAACCGATCCGCGTCAGGAACATCTTCATCTGTTCCGGCGTGGTGTTCTGCGCTTCGTCCAGGATGACGAACGCGTGGTTCAACGTGCGGCCGCGCATATAGGCCAGCGGCGCGATTTCGATGGTCTGCTTTTCGAACAGGCGCTGCACCTTTTCAAAGCCCATCAGGTCGTACAGCGCGTCGTACAGCGGGCGCAGATACGGGTCAACCTTCTGGGCCAGATCGCCGGGCAGAAAGCCCAGGCGCTCGCCGGCTTCGACGGCGGGGCGCGTCAGCACCAGCCGCTGCACCGTATCGCGTTCCATGGCGTCGATGGCGCAAGCCACCGCGAGCCAGGTCTTGCCCGTGCCGGCGGGCCCGACGCCGAACGTGATGTCGTGCTTCAGGATGTTGTTCAGGTAGTCGCGCTGGCGCGGCGTGCGCGGGCGCAGGTCACTGCGCTTGGTGCGCAGCGCGATGCTGTCGCTGTCGTCGTCCAGGGCCGGCAAGGCATCGGCCTCGCGCACCTGGGCTTCCTGCGGCTTGTCTTCCTGGCGGCCAACGCCGATTTCCACCAGGCCCAGCTGGATGTCATCGATCGACAGGGCGCGGTGCACGGCTTGTTCGTGAAAGCGTCGCAAGACCCGGCCGGCCAATTCGGCGCGTTCGCCTTCGATGGTGACGCGGCTGCCGCGACGCGACAGCTTCACGCCCATGCCGTCGGCCAGCTGGCGCAGGTTCTCGTCCAGGGGGCCGCACAGATTGGCCAGGTGGGTGTTGTCGCCGTCCAGGTTGACGACGGCGGGCATGCTGCGACGGGCGCGGGAACGGGGAGTGGTCATTCGGCCTCTTGGGGAACGCGGTCTACATCGGCCACCCGGGCGCGCAACGAATTGGTGTGCGCTTCGGTGATGATGACGTCGACCATTTGTCCGATGAGCCGCGCGGGCGCGGCGAAGTTCACAATGCGGTTGTTCTCGGTGCGGCCCATCAGTTCGTTGGGGTCGCGGCGCGAGGGGCCTTCCACCAGCAGCCGCTGGCGGGTGCCGACCATGTTGCGGGCGATGGTGGCCGCCTGCTCGTTGATCAGCGCTTGCAGGCGCTGCAAGCGGCGCAGCTTGACGTCTTGCGGCGTGTCGTCCGTGAGGTCGGCGGCGGGCGTGCCCGGCCGGCGCGAATACACGAACGAGAACGAGGTGTCGAAGCCGACGTCTTCGATCAGCTTCATGGTTTTTTCGAAGTCTTCTTCCGTTTCGCCGGGAAAGCCCACGATGAAGTCGGACGACAGCGTCAGGTCGGGGCGGGCCGCGCGCAGGCGCCGCACCACCGACTTGAATTCCAGCGTGGTGTAGCCGCGCTTCATGCCGGCCAGCACGCGGTCGCTGCCGGCTTGCACGGGCAGGTGCAGGAACGACACCAGCTTGGGCAGGCGGGCGTAGGCGTCCACCATGCGCTGGGTCATTTCCTTGGGGTGCGACGTGGTGTAGCGGATGCGTTCGATGCCCGGGATTTCGTGCACGTATTCCAGCAGCATGGCAAAGTCGGCGATCTCGTCCGAGCCTTCCATCTTGCCGCGGTACGCGTTCACGTTCTGGCCCAGCAGGGTCACTTCCTTCACGCCCTGATCGGCCAGGTCGGCCACTTCGATCAGCACGTCCTCGAAGGGGCGCGACACTTCCTCGCCGCGCGTGTACGGCACGACGCAGAAGCTACAGTATTTGCTACAGCCTTCCATGATGGACACGAACGCCGTGGCGCCGTCCACGCGCGGGGGCGGCATGTTGTCGAACTTTTCGATTTCCGGAAAGCTGATGTCCACTTGCGACCGGCCCTCGGCGCGGCGGCGCGCGATCAGGTCGGGCAGGCGGTGCAGCGTCTGCGGGCCGAACACCACGTCGACATAGGGCGCGCGCTTGACGATGGCCGCGCCTTCCTGGCTGGCCACGCAACCGCCCACGCCGATCACCAGGTTGGGATTGGTCTTTTTCAGGTGCTGCACCCGGCCCAGGTCCGAGAACACCTTTTCCTGCGCCTTTTCGCGCACCGAACAGGTGTTGAACAGGATGACGTCGGCTTCTTCCGGGTTGTCGGTCAGTTCCAGGCCCTGGTCGCCGCGCAGCACGTCGGCCATCTTGTCCGAGTCGTACTCGTTCATCTGGCAGCCAAAGGTGCGGATGTACAGCTTGCGGGGGGAACCGGTGCCCGCGTCGGCGGCGGCAGTGTCCGGAAGGGCGGCGGCGGCGGAATCGCCGGCGCTGGGCGCGTTGGCGCGCTTGAGGGAGGTAGCTTGCATGAGTGTCGCCGTGACGGGTGTAGATCCCGGGGGCTGAAAGGGGTGGAAAGGCGGAATTTTAACCTTTGCCGGAAAATTGTTTCTTGGCCCCGTGGGTAGGCCGCCGTTACGATAGCGAGCCGGCTCGATTCCCGCCGCAAGTAATATTCCTGTTTCCCCTTAAGCGTTCCTCTT